>DESG01000178.1 GCA_002361175.1 Lachnoclostridium sp. UBA3320
TAGGTATATAGATATTACGAATTTTATAAATGTAAAGGAGTGGATAATATGGCAGTTAATTCAATTTATGGCTCAAATAATAATAATAATTTTTTTAATACATTTTTTAATACATCTAATCAGAACAATAATGGAGGAGTTGGCATTTTTGGAGGAACTAGTTCTGCAGTAGGTGATATGTCACTTATAAAGAGTGGTTCATATAAAAAGTTATTAAAAGCTTATTATGCATCGCAGGAAGATGAGGTTAAAAGTTCTATAAACGGCACAAAGACAGATAAAGAGACAACAGCTTCAGATTCTACAGGCAGTCTTCAGATGGCTAAGTCTGATGCTTCTTCTTTGCTTGATGCTCTTGATGGCCTTAATAAAAAGTCACTGTATAAGAGTACACTTGATGAAAAAGGCAAGGCTGTATATGACACAGATAAGATACAAAGTGCAGTTAAGGATTATGTTGAGGCATATAATTCATTTGTTGATTCTACAGGTGATTTAAACTCAACAAAGCTGTTAGGCAATACACTTGATGTAATTAAGAATACAAAAAGGAATGCAGGACTGCTTTCTGATTTAGGAATTAAGATTGGAAAAGACAATAAGCTGACACTTGACGAAGAGAAGTTTAAAAAGGCGAATATGACTACAGTTAATGCACTGTTTGCTGGAAGCGGCTCATATGGTTCAAGTGTTTCTTCAAAGGCATCTTCAAGTTATCGCATAGCAAATACCACAGCTTATACTAATAACCATGCATCATCATATACATATAATGGTGCGTATTCATATCTTGGCACTACTAATACAACTAAACTTAACCAGTATTTATAATAATTAAATTATATACAATATTTGTAAGAGCTGTCTGTCAGTTGTAAACTATACTGATAGATGGCTTTTTTTAAGAAAGGAATTTATATGTATGTACCGTTTTTATATAAATAAAGAAAATATTAATGATGGAGGGATAAGTATAACAGGCACAGATGTAAATCATATTAAAAATGTGCTGCGCCTTGAAAAGGGAAGTTGGATTATTGCATGTGATGGTAATGGCACTGATTATATTTCAAGGATTATAGATATGGATAGCCATCATGTAAGTCTTAATATTGAAAAGATTCAAGAGACAGACACAGAGCTTAGTACAAAGCTTGTACTGTTTCAGGGACTTCCCAAAGGAGACAAGATGGAACTTATTATACAAAAAACTGTGGAACTTGGAGTCTATGAGATAGTTCCTATTTTAACAAAAAGGTGTGTGGTAAAGCTTAATGAAAGCAAGGCTTTAAAGAAACAAGAGAGGTGGCAGGCTATTGCTGAGGCAGCAGCTAAACAGTCAGGCAGAGGAATTATTCCAAAGGTTAATGCTCCTGTTATCTTAGAAAAAGCATTTGACATTGCGGTCAGCTTAGAGTACAATATGATACCATATGAGTTACAGGACGGAATAGATGAATCAAGAAAAATTGTGGCTAATGCATGCGGCAAAAAAAGTGTAGGAATATTTATAGGGCCAGAAGGCGGATTTGAAAAAGATGAGGTGGCACAAGCTGTAAACAGGGGAATTAAACCAGTTACTTTAGGAAAAAGGATTCTTCGCACTGAGACAGCAGGGATGGCATTTATATCTATACTGATGTTTGCAATGCAGGATTAGCATTTATTGATGGAGGGAAGCTATGGAGGCATATCTTGACAATGCAGCAACCACTTTTGTTTTTCCAGAAGTATGTGATATAATGGTTAAAGTTATGGCAAAAGATTATGGAAATCCTTCTTCAAAACATATTAAAGGCATGGAGGCAGAAAGGTATATTACTAATGCTGCTGAAAGTATTGCTTCGCTTTTAAAATGCCAGATAGGAGAAATAATATTTACATCGGGCGGTACAGAGGCTAACAATATAGCACTTATTGGAGCTGCTATGGCAAATAAACGAAGTGGAAAACATATTATTACTACAAAGATAGAACATGCGTCAGTTTATGAACCGCTTGCTTTCCTTGAAAAGCAGGGGTTTGAGGTGACATATCTGCCTGTTGATAAAAATGGATTGTTAGATGTGTCTACACTTGTAGACGCTGTTAGAGATGACACAATCCTTGTATCAATTATGTATGTTAATAACGAAGTGGGAGCTGTACAGGACATTAAAAAGTTGTGTGGTGCTGTTAAAAAAGTAAATCCGACCACTTTATTTCATGTAGACGCAATTCAGGCGTATGGAAAATATAAGATAGTTCCTAAAAGACTTGGTATTGACATGATGTCTGTCAGTGGTCATAAGATACATGGACCAAAGGGAAGTGGTTTTTTATATGTGAAGGATAAGACAAAGATTAACCCTGTAATGTTTGGCGGAGGACAACAAAAAGGTATGCGGTCTGGAACGGAAAATGTGCCAGCTATTGCAGGACTTGGACTTGCCTCAGAACTTATATATAAAAATAACAGTGAAAATATAGAAAAACTTTACGAGTTAAAAAAGAGCTTTATTGAAAAACTTAAAGAAATTGATGGTGTAACAGTAAATGCCGTCTGTGGTATTGATTTAGAAAAAACAGCACCGCATATAGTAAGTGCAAGCTTTGAAGGAATAAAAAGCGAAGTACTGCTTCACGCACTTGCTGAAAAGAAAATATTTGTCTCATCAGGTTCTGCGTGTTCTTCTAATCGCCCAGAACTTAGTGGCACATTAAAAGCGATTGGTGTAAAAGATGCACTGCTCGATTCTACGTTAAGATTTAGTTTTTCTTTGTTTAATACAGAAGAGCATATAGATTATACAATTAAGGTAATAAGTGATACACTCCCGATTCTAAGGAAATTTATTAGAAAGTAGATATGGAGGACAGTAATGATTCAGGGATTTTTATTAAAATATGCAGAAATTGGAATTAAGGGAAAGAACAGATACAAGTTTGAAAACGCTCTGTGTGAGCAGATAAGGATAAAGCTTTCTAAGATAGAAGGAGATTTTACTGTTGTACGTGAGCAAGGCAGAATATATGTACAAGCAGACAAAGACTTTGATTTTGATGAAGTGATAGAGACATTGCAAAAGGTTTTTGGTGTATGTGCTATAAGTCCAGTAGAAGTTATTGAAGATAAGTCATGGGAAAATCTTACAAAGGCAGCAGGAGATTTTATAGAAAAGCAGTATGAAGATATAAATTTTTCATTTAAAGTAAAATCTAAGAGAAGTGACAAGCACTACCAGTTTACATCACCAGAAGTTTGTGTAGAGATGGGAGCTTACCTTTTAAAGCGCTTTGGAGGGCTTTCGGTAGATGTACACAATCCTGATGTGTATATATGGGTAGAGATAAGGGATAAGGCATATATTTATTCTAAAGTTTATCAAGGCATTGGAGGTATGCCGCTTGGTACTGCTGGCAAAGCAATGCTCCTTTTGTCAGGTGGTATAGACAGTCCTGTGGCAGGATATATGATATCAAGAAGGGGAGTTGTACTTGATGCTGTGTATTTTCATGCACCTCCTTATACAAGTGAACGTGCAAAAGAAAAGGTTATAAATCTTGCTAAGATAATATCACGTTATACAGGAAAGATTCGACTTAATATAATTAATTTTACAGATATACAGATGTATATTTATGAAAAGTGTCCACATGAGGAACTTACAATTATAATGCGCCGTTATATGATGCGTATAGCAGAAGAGATTGCCATTAATAATGAATGTATAGGACTTATCACAGGGGAGAGTATAGGACAAGTTGCAAGTCAGACAATGCAGAGTCTTATGGTGACAAATGAAGTGTGTCAACTTCCAGTATACCGACCACTTATAGCATTTGACAAACAGGATATAGTAAGACTTGCAGAGAAAATAGGCACATTTGAAACATCTATACAGCCTTATGAGGACTGCTGTACAATATTTGTGGCAAAGCATCCTGTAACAAAGCCAAATGCACATGTTATAAGAAATTCCGAGAAAAAGATTGCAGATAATATAGACAGTATGGTAAAAACTGCACTTGAAACAGCAGAAGTTATAGAAATAGACATATAGTTGATACATTTTCAAGATTCAGAAGTAAAAACAAAGAGAACACCTCTAGGTGTTCTCGAAGAACTGACTGTCTTAGAAGACGTATTAAGTTAATATTACCCAACAATGTATGGCTCTAATGTTTTAAGTATGTCATCAATATTTTCATCATCGTGGATATTTAAGTCAATAGCCTTTGAAAGGTCTAGGCTAAAAATGCCCATAATAGACTTTGCGTCAATAACATATCTGCCAGATACGAGGTCAAAATCTGTATCGAACCTAGTGACGTCATTTACAAACGCCTTCACCTTGTCAATCGAGTTTAAAGAAATCTTTACAGTTTTCAAATCAGTTACCTCCTTTACTTGTTGTACTCTTATATACTAGCATGACATAAGAAAAAGTCAATATGCAATTTATCTAAAAATTGGTAAAATTACCATTAAAAAATCATAAAAAGGAGATTTATTGTGAAAGTTGCATTTTTAACACTTGGATGTAAAGTTAATGCTTATGAGACAGATAAAATGAAAGAAATATTTGAAGATGCAGGGCATACAGTTACAGGTTTTGAAAACTGTGCAGATGTGTATATTGTAAATACGTGTACAGTAACTAATATAGCTGATAGAAAATCACGAAAGATGCTGCATAGAGCAAGAAAAAATAATCCCCTTGCGCTTGTAGTAGCAACAGGCTGTTATGCCGAATCAGCAGTAAAAAAAGGCGAAGAAGATGAGTGTATAGACATATTTGTTTTAAATAAAGATAAATCTAATATCCTTGAAATTGTGTGCAGTGCAGTAAAGGATAGAACATATAATGTCTGTTATGATGAAAAAAATCAGATAGAGAAGAAGGAACGCACAAGGGCATATGTAAAGGTGCAAGATGGTTGTAATCAATATTGTACATATTGTATTATACCATATGTCAGAGGCAGCTTAAAAAGCCGCAATGAAAAAGATATCGTAGCAGAGGTTAGAGAACTTGCAGCAAAAGGGTATAAAGAAATCGTGGTAACGGGCATACATCTTTCGTCATACGGTGCAGATTCAGGTAATTTTGTAAAACTTGGCGGACGACCTTTGTCAAGTCTTTTAAAAGCTATAAGCAGTGTAGATGGCGTAGAGAGAATAAGACTTGGTTCACTTGAACCACGCATAATAACGGAAAGCTTTGTAAAAGAACTTGCATCTATACCACAACTTTGTCCACATTTTCATCTGTCGCTTCAAAGTGGCTGTGATACAGTTTTAAAACGGATGAACAGGCATTATACAACAAAAGAGTATCTTGAATGTTTAGAGATATTGCGCAGGTATTTTGAAAATCCTGCCATAACAACTGATATAATAGCAGGATTTCCTAATGAGACGGAAGAAGAGTTTGAAGAGACTTGTAGATTTGCATACAAGGCAAAGTTTGCACAAATACATGTGTTTAAGTATTCAAAGCGGCAAGGAACTATAGCAGCTAAGATGAATGGTCAGCTTACAGAACAGGCAAAGGCAGAGAGAAGCCAAAGGCTTTCTATAATAGAAAAAGAACTTGAAGAGTTGTATAGAAAAAGTGCAGTAAAAGAGTATGAAAAAGTGCTTTTTGAGGAAATTACAGAGATAGATAACAAAAAATATATTGTCGGTTATAATGAAAGATATATACGCATTGCAGTACCTATAAATGAGGTTAAAGATGTATATAAATTGCATAATACTATTAAAGAAGTTCATATATTAGAAAATCTTACAGATGGAATACTTCTTGGTACTTGTAATTAATATTTTATCATGCTATACTGTGCTACAGAATTTTCTTAATATATGAGGACGTGTTATGGCAGAAAATAAGACAAATCAAAATAAATTCAGCATGGATTTTATTATATGTACAAATGATGCTTTATGGTTTTTGGAATGTGAAAAATATATTCAGAATTTATATATTCCTGATGGTATGCACATTCATATTATTCCTATATGGAATGATATCAGTATGTGTCACGGATATAATATTGGTATGAAACAAAGCCATGCAAAATATAAAGTGTATCTGCATCAAGATACTTTTATTATTTATAAGAACTTTATTATAGAAATTTTGCGTATTTTTCAAACCAATCCATGTATTGGTTTAATTGGTTTAATTGGTGCAGATGAAGTAAAAAAACAAAAACTTTTAGTGGATTCTTGGGAATATGGTTCTGTCTTGGTATGCAATGGATTATCTGAACGTGCAGTATCATTTGGCACTATTGGCAATTTATATAGAGAAACAGATTGTGTAGATGGTATGCTTATTGCAACTCAATATGATATTTTATGGCGTGAAGATATTTTTAAAGAATGGGATTTTTATGACAGGTCTATTTGTATGGAATTTCGCAAGCATAATTTACTATGTGTTATTCCAAGGCAAAAACAGCCATGGTGTATACATGATTGTGGACCTAGCAATCTTTATAATTGGGTAAAGAATATGACACTTTTTATTAATACTTATTCTGATTATTTTGCACCAGAGACGATTGCAAATAGCATGACAAAAGAACTTTCTGACAATAATTTATCGCAAATTCGTCTGTATACAGATGAAGCAGAAAAGTTTTTTCAAAAGAAAGATTATCAATCTGCTATGGAAACGATTAATAATGTTATAAGACAAAAACAGATACCATCAAAAAAAATGATAGATATGTATAATCTTTTAGCTATTGGTATAACTTGTCAGACAAATGTATTTTTTAATGATGACGATACATTGGAAAGTATGTGTTTTAAATACACAAAGGCTCGTTTTTTATTGCGCCGCATTTGTTATAATATTCCATTAAATAGTGATGAAACAACATTTTTAAATCAACTTTCTTTAGATGAGCGAACTTATATTACAAGAGTAGGACTTACATACTCTTCAAAATAAATCAAGAAAAAAGTGTTGTTTTTTTACTTTAGATATATTACTATAGTATTATAGATTTGTACGTGAAAGAATGGAGGCAAGTACCTTTATGCAAGAGATTAATAATACACAGTATTTTAAAGTGCAAAAAGACCAAGAAATTGCAGTAAAAGATATTATTGCTATGATATATGAAGCACT
This sequence comes from Lachnoclostridium sp. UBA3320, assembly GCA_002361175.1. GTDB lineage: Bacteria > Bacillota > Clostridia > Lachnospirales > Lachnospiraceae > Butyribacter. Next base: position 7,128 of record DESG01000178.1, read on the forward strand.
CAAGGAAAAAGGATATAATCCTGTCAATCAGATAGTTGGCTATGTTATGTCAGGCGACCCTACTTATATTACTAGCCACAAAGGCGCAAGAAGCCTTATAAGGCGTGTAGAGCGTGATGAGATAATCGAACTTTTATTAGACTACTATATAAAGAATAACTTTGAAAGCTAGAGTGAATATATGAGGATTATAGGCTTAGATTATGGCGATAAGACTGTAGGAGTGGCAGTTAGTGATGAAATGTTTCTTATAGCACAGCCTGTCGAAACTATTAAAAGAGAACGTGCAAATAAATTAAGGCAGACATATGCAAGGATAGAGACAATTATACAAGAATATAATATAGGTAAAATAGTGGTAGGTATGCCATTAAATATGGACAGCACGGAAGGAGAGCGCTGTCTTAGAACACGTGAGTTTGCTAAGACGCTTGAAAGGCGTACAGGGCTTGAAGTGGCGTTTTATGATGAACGGCTTACAACAGTGGCAGCAGATGAAATATTAAGTATGGGCGGTGTGCGTAAAGAGAAACGTAAAGAATACATAGATAAAATTGCAGCATCTATGATTTTACAGGGGTATTTAGATAGTCTTAAATGAGGAGGTATTAATGGAAGACGGGCAAAATGTTATTTGTTTTACCTTAGAAGATGGGAGTAGTGTATCTTTTTCCGTGCTTGAGCAAGTTACAATATCTGGAAAAAATTATCTTTTAGTTACAGATGGTGACAAAAGTGACGAGGAAGAGAACGCTTATATTTTAGAAGAAGTACGTGAAGAAGATGAACAATGTGTATATGAGATAGTTTCAGATGAACAGAAACTAGATATTATTTCAAAAGTATTTGAAGAAGCATTAGATGATGTTGATATTAAAATATAAATACAGGGCAAAGGAGGTTATTATATTGAGAAAGGCAGGATGCGTGAGTGAGGAAAGAAAATGAAACAGAACTTTTGTTTGGTGAAACGATACATGAGATAGAACAAAGTTCCAGAAAAGTAATGATGAGGAAGACGGCAAAACAAGCAGATAAGAAAGTTTCATCATTTAAAAAAACAGTTATCAAAAAAAATGGGAAAACTTCATTAGGACATGGACTTAGGATTATACCGCTTGGTGGGCTTGAGCAAATTGGAATGAACATTACAGCATTTGAATATGAAGATTCTATTATAGTTGTAGATTGTGGCTTGTCATTTCCAGGAGATGAAATGCTTGGAATAGACCTTGTTATTCCAGATATAAGTTACCTTAAAGAGAACAGTGACAAAGTAAAAGGATTTGTGATTACACATGGACATGAAGACCATATAGGCGCACTTCCTTATGCATTGAAAGAGATTAATGTACCAGTTTATGCGACAAAGCTTACAATGGGGCTTATTGAAAATAAACTTAAAGAGCATGTGCTTCCAAAACCTGTCAGACGCAAAGTTGTAAAGTATGGACAGTCTGTCAACCTTGGATGTTTTCATGTAGAATTTATCAGGACAAATCACAGTATATCTGATTCAGCGGCACTTGCTATATTTTCACCAGTAGGAACGGTTATACACACAGGTGATTTTAAAGTAGACTTTACACCTGTACATGGTGAAACCATAGATTTGCAAAGGTTTGCGGACCTTGGAAAAAAAGGCGTACTTGCACTTATGTGTGACAGCACAAATATTATGAAACCTGGATATACCATGTCAGAAAAGACTGTTGGCAAAGCATTTGATGAAATATTTGCAGACAATGCCAAAAGCCGTATAATAGTAGCAACATTTGCTTCTAATGTAGACCGTGTGCAGCAGGTTATAAATTCTGCTGAAAAGTATGGGCGTAAGGTAGTAGTTGAAGGCAGGAGCATGATAAATGTTATAAGCACTGCTACAGAGCTTGGATATCTCTCTGTGCCAAAGCACATTATGATTGATATAGAAGAGATGCAAAATTATCCTCCTGAAAAGCTTGTACTTATTACTACAGGAAGTCAAGGTGAAGCTATGGCAGCACTTTCAAGAATGGCAGCCAATATTCACAGGAAAGTATCAATAGAGCCTGGCGATACAGTTATTTTCAGTTCAAGACCTATACCTGGCAATGAAAAGTCTGTTTCAAAGGTTATTAATGAACTTGCAGAAAAAGGTGCAAAGGTTATAGAACAGGACACACATGTCTCAGGACATGCATCACAGGAAGAAGTCAAGCTTATATATGCGCTTACAAAACCTAAGTATGCAATACCAGTACATGGTGAATACCGACACCTTAAATGCCATGCAGAGCTTGCACAGGAACTTGGAATACCAAAGGAAAACACTATAGTGCTTTCATCAGGTGATATGCTTGAGATTACAGAAGAAAGTGCGATATTGGTAGGCAAAGTACAGGCACAGGGCATTATGGTAGATGGTCTTGGTGTCGGCGATGTTGGCAATATTGTTTTAAGAGACAGACAGCATCTGTCAGAAAATGGGCTTATGATAATTGTACTCACACTTGAAAAATATACTAATCAACTTCTTGCAGGCCCTGATATTGTATCAAGGGGATTTGTGTATGTACGTGAGTCCGAGTACCTTATAGACGAAGCTAAAAGCATTGTATATGCAGCGTTGGAAAGATGTCTTGACAATAATGTATCTGACTGGGCAAAGATTAAAACAGAGATAAAGGACAGTCTTAGTGACTATCTCTGGAAGAAGATGAAGAGAAATCCTATGATACTGCCTATAATTATGGAAGTAGAATAGATACAAGGAGGAGGAGCTTATTGGAACCAGAAGAAATGATGGAAAAGCTTATTGAGGCTATAAGAGGAACAAGCGAGTATAACCAGTATCACAGCCTTTTAGAGCATATTAAAGCACAGCCCGACCTTTATAACAGGATTGGTGAGTTTCACAGAAGAAGCCTTGAAATGCAGATATCTGACAGTGAAAATTTTATACATGAAAATAATAAACTACAAAAAGAGTATTATGACTTGCAAAACAACACCCTTTCAAATGAATTTTTCTCAGCAGAACATCAGTATTGCAGTATGATACGTTGTCTGCAAAAGCAGTTTTTAGAAGGAATAAAAATCGAAACAGACTTTCTTGAAGCAGATTAAATGGGGGATTATATGCTGCAAAAAACTGACAACAGAAAAAATATGCTCTTTCTATTAAGAGGAAGCTTGTCCCTTATTGTAAACAGCCTAATTTTAATAGTAGTATTTTATGGCACTTTTTATCTGTGCCATTCTGGCTATAACTTCTGCTATGAAATATTTGGACCTGTAGTAGCAGAAGAACCTCCTGGGCAAGATAAAGTATTTGAAGTTAAAGATGGTGATGATATGTATGGTGTTGCAAAAAGACTTGAAAAAGATGGTATTATTACAAACAGTGCTGCATTTTATATAAGAACTAAGCTTATGGACGAAGATAAAATTATATTAAGAGCAGATATTTATACATTGAATACAAGTATGGATTATGAAACCATTATAGACCAAATTACATTTAAAGAGTGAAAGGTTTAAGAATTTCTATGGTTATTAATGAAAGATTAGGCGTATTTATAGACGCACTGACGTGGGACATACCAAAGTATTTAAAGGAAGTTGAAAAAGAAGCCATAAGTGAAAATGTGCCTATTATAAAAAGACCTGTGCAGACATTGCTTGGCTTTCTCTTACGCTTTACACAACCTGACGCTGTACTTGAGATTGGCACAGCAATAGGCTTTTCAAGTATGCTTATAAGTGAATATATAAGTAGAGATGCAATTATAGACACTATAGAAAAAGTACCAGCACGTATAGAAGGCGCACTAAAAAACTATAATAAATATAATAAAAAAGACAGAATAAACCTTATACAAGGTGATGCTCTAGAGGTTCTTAAAACGCTTTCAGAGAAAGAAAAGATATATGATTTTGTATTTATGGATGCTGCAAAGGGGCAGTATATAAACTTTGCAGAGTGTGTGTGCAAGCTGCTTAAAGAGGGCGGTATGCTTGTAACTGACAATGTACTGCAAGATGGCAATATAATCCAGTCACGTTACGTTGTAACAAGGCGAGATAGAACAATTCACACAAGGATGCGTAAGTATTTGTATTATTTAACACATTCAGAAGATTTTAACACAGTTATACTGCCCATCGGTGATGGTGTGGCAGTTTCTGTAAAAAATTGTAAAGGGGGCTTTTGATGCTGGCAGATGGAAAGCCTGAACTTTTAGTACCAGCGAGCAGTCTTTTAGTGCTTAAAGTAGCTGTTATATATGGTGCTGATGCAGTCTACATAGGTGGTGAGATGTATGGACTGCGTGCAAAGGCAAAGAATTTTTCAAAAGAGGATATGAAAGAGGGAATAGAGTTTGCACATAAGTATGGCAAAAAAGTGTTTGTAACAGCCAATATAACAGCACATAACAGAGATTTAGACGGTGTGCGTGCATACTTTGAGGAACTTAAAGAGATAAAGCCTGATGCGCTTATTATATCCGACCCTGGGGTATTTACAATAGCCAGACAAGTATACCCTGATATAGAAGTGCATATAAGTACACAGGCAAATAATGTCAATTACATGACGTATCTTTTCTGGCAGCAGCAGGGGGCAAAAAGAGTTGTTGCAGCAAGAGAGCTGTCTATAGAAGAGATAAAGCAGATACGAGAAAATATTTCTAAAAATCTTGAAATAGAAGTATTTGTCCACGGTGCAATGTGTATATCTTATTCAGGAAGATGTCTGCTTAGTAACTATTTTACTGGCAGGGATGCAAACCTTGGAGCGTGTACACATCCATGTCGTTGGAAATATTATCTTATGGAAGAAAACCGCCCTGGTGAATATCTGCCTGTGGAGGAAAACGACAGAGGTACTTATATATTTAATTCAAAAGACTTGTGTATGATAGAGCATATACCTGACCTTATAGAAGCTGGCATTGACAGCTTTAAGATAGAGGGCAGAATGAAGACTGCGCTTTATGTTGCAGCAGTAGCAAGGACTTACAGACAGGCAATAGATGACTATTTTAAGTCACCTACACTTTATAAATCACGCAAAGAATATTATATGGAAGAAATTGTAAAATGCACATACAGGCAGTTTACAACAGGCTTTTTCTATGGTAATGCTGACAGAAGTTCGCAAATATATGACAACAACACATATACTAAGGGAAGCACATACCTTGGCATAGTAGATAGTATCTTAGAGGATGGCTATGTTACTATAGAACAAAAAAATAAATTTAGTGTTGGTGACACAGTTGAGATTATGAAACCGTCAGGAGAAAATATAAAAACATGTGTCAAAGATATGATAGATGACAAAGGCAGCCATATAATGAGCTGTCCACACCCAGGTCAGAAAATAGGAGTGCTTTTTAAAGACAGGGCTGACAAGATGGATATAATACGGAAATAAACCAAAACAGAGACTGAATAATATAAACAGTCTCTGTTTTACACTGACTACTAATATTTTACTAAGGAAGAGTAGTCAACCTACCTATACAACGTATTATACCAAATGTGTTGGAATATTTCAAGGTTGATATATCCTATCCAAAAATCAAAAACTTTTAAAATAAATCTTATTATAAATTTATATAAAAATTAAGATGAATCCACGCATTGATTATAACACACAACATAAAGCTGGCAATATTAGCCAATCTTTACTACGTTTGAAGCCTGTGGGCCTTTCTCACCATTAACAACGTCAAACTCAACAGCTTCACCCTCATCAAGAACTTTGAAACCATCCATCTGAAGAGCTGAGAAATGTACAAATACATCTTTTCCTGTCTCATCAGAGATAAATCCAAAACCCTTTTTTGCGTTAAACCACTTAACTGTACCTTTCATTGTAATGCCTCCTAAAAACTTAAATATTTGTAAACGTTTTGCTTTAACACAAAACTTATAACATATCTAATCTATCATATTATTTTCCAAGTGTCAATCAAAAAAAGCTAAACATTATCGTGAAAATATGATATACTGTAAACAGTAACGATATCACAGCTGGCAATCTCAAGCAGGAGGCTTTATAGATGATAGTATACAGGCGTAAGATTAATTATTATGAAACAGACCAGATGGGGATAGTACACCATTCTAATTATATAAAATTTTTTGAAGAGGCAAGATTAGACCTTATGGATAAAGAAGGACTTAATTATGCTTCTATGGAAGAAATGGGAATTATAATACCAGTTTTATCAGTAGAGTGCCACTATCTGCTGCCGCTTTATTATAATGACATTATATCTGTGCACACATATTTAACGAAATTTGATGGCATAAAGATGGATTTTGTTTATGAAATATATAAGGACGGTTTTCCTAATTTATACACATCGGGGCATACATCACACTGTTTTCTTGACAAAAATATGAAACCATTTAGAATGAAAAAACTTTATCCTGACCTATATAACAAGTTAAAAAAACTTGTAGAGTGGATTGAGAATAGTAAAAAATAAAATAGAGAAAGGAAATTTTTATTATGAAGAAAAAGCTTATTACTGTTTTAGTTACTAGTCTTTTAATGATAGCTGCAATAGGTGCTTTTTTGTGGAAAATGAATAGTATGTCTAATAAACTTGAAGAAAAAGATGCACAAATCATCAATGAAGAGAAAGATTTGGTATCAATGCAGGACACGAAGGCAGTTGATTCTATAGTTGCATCTGACGTTATACCTCTTTATTTGTCAGGTGATAGAAAAAATGTAGTAACAATTGAATATCCTTCTAAAAAAAGTATATATAGTGTAGAGCGTTCGCTAAAAGCTGAAGAGACACTTACAGATGTAAAGGGGAGAACTGGTTTATATGAGCCAGAGACAGCTCTTTGGGCATACAATCCATATGGGACTAATAATTGTTCAATGTATGTTTATTTTAATACAAGTGGAAAGTGTTACTGTAGATGTACAATTTCAGTAAAAGATGATAAAATACCTGATTTTACACGTACATTGCAGAGTCAGGCAGCAGATGGGTTTGCAAAGGAACATGAGTACCAAGTGACAGGTCTTGTACCAGGGAAGACCAATTTTATTATAATGAACTTTTATAACAGCAATGATGAAATATTTAACACTGTTACATATAGTATTGATATGCCAGAAAGCAGTATAGGCTCAGAGACTATTATAAAAAGTGGCAATGAACATGGTAAAAGCAAAATAAGTAATGGACTTTATCTTGTCTTTTCAGATGGAAAAAAGGACAGGGTTAAGACAACACGTATTGTTACAAGAAGAGTAAGAAGGAATGGCAGGACAGTTACAAGGCGTGTAAAGAAAAATACATACAAAAATGTAAAAAATTATGCAATACTGTTATATGACAACTCAGGTGTTTTAAGAGGGGAAATCCCACTTGACGGCTACTGCGGAAGAAATATGCAAATGCTTTACAACGGCATTGCATATGCCTGTGCAGACAATAAGATTGCACTTGTCAATCCTTTAGGACAAGTAACAAAAGTATACAAAATGAAAGGTTATAAGCAAGATGGAGAGTTTACATATGATGGCTTTGGCAATTTCTATGTAATAGCTGCTCCTAATAGGAAAGGTTCTGTAAAAAGGAGCTGCATAGTAAAGCTGGAGCTGGAAAGTGGCAAATCAAGTACAGCACTTGATATGAATACGCTGCTTGCTTCAGTTTATAAGAAAGAAACAAGAGACAGTGGCAGGACAAATCCTAATTGGATAGATATAAATTCAGTACAAGTGACAGGAATAAACCAGTTGCTTGTCAGTTCACAGGCATTGTCAAGTATAATTAAAGTAAGTAATGTAAGCAGTCTTATGCCAAAAGTGGATTATATTATATCTAATAAAAGCATATGGAATGGATTTAAAGGGCTTAAAAAGAAAGTACTTGAGAAAGCACAAGAAGAAAATGCTGCCCAAGCAACACCAGAAACTGAGGGAATTGTTTCTATACTTGACGAACCAGAAGAGTCTGAACTTTTTGCATCACAGGCAGGACAAAACGCAATTCTCTATGAGAAACCAACTTCATTAGGAGAAGGACAGTATTATCTGTCAATGTTAAATAATAATTCAGGCGTTAAGGCACTTAATAATAATAAATCGTATTATTACAGATATCTTGTCGATGAAACAGCAGGAACATATATGCGTGTTGACACTATACCATTTAACAAGACAACTGATGAGGGAAATATTGAAAAATCAGATGATGTATTTATATACTGTAATGCCAGTCAAAATAAGTTTATGGAAACTGATAGTACAGGAAAGCTTATCAAAGAGTTTACTGTTGACAGAAATTTATATCGTGTATATAAATACGACTGGAAAGGATTTTGGTTTTCATAGATGCAGGAGGAATATTGATGAGTAATTATAAAAAATACAATGCGGTAATTTTTGATTTAGATGGTACGCTTTTAGATACACTAGAAGACCTTACTGATGCTGTAAATCACACTATGCATAAGTTTAATTATCCAAAACACACACTAGAAGAAGTACGTTCTTTTGTTGGCAATGGAATAAAAGTTTTAATAGAGCGTTCTCTTAAAGATGGATTAGACACGCCTAATTTTGAAAATATTTTAGATGAATTTAGGCAGTATTATACTGCAAATTGTCGTGTTAAAACACAACCATATCCTGGTATTATGGAGCTTCTTGAAAAACTTTATGAAAGTGGATATAAACTTTCAATAGTTTCTAATAAAAATCAGGCAGCAGTAACAGAATTAAATAACATATATTTTTCAAAATACATTTCTATAGCTATAGGAAACAGTAAAAATATAAGACAGAAACCAGCTCCTGACACTACACTTAAGGCAATGGAGGAGATGGATTGTACGAAAGATATGTGTGTATATGTCGGCGACTCTGAAGTTGATATTGAAACAGCGAAAAATGCAGGTCTTGATTGTGTAAGTGTAAGTTGGGGTTTTCGAGAAAAAAATTTACTTGAAAAGCTTAATCCTGATAGTGTAATAGATTCTCCGAAGGAACTTCTTAGATATTTGCTTTAGTGTAAGAATCACGTAAAATTTTCTGAACCAGATGTTTACATTCTTTTAAAGACATTATTTTAGGTACAGGATAATATGGATTTGCCTCTGCTATTGCAGATTTTGCTATACTTAAGATATCATTTTTGCTGGTTTTGTGACTCTTTGACGCTTTTTTAAGAGACTTGTAAAAATTTGCATTTATAGAAAATCTTTGATTAAGAATCTTTACAAAATTTATATATGTCTGGGCTTTTTGCTTTCCAGACATTCCATTTTTAGATATTCCTGAAATATCTGAAAGTCTGGCAAGTTTTTTATCAATTCCGCTTCCATACCACTCAAGTACATATGGAAGTACTATAGCTACCACCATGCCATGTGGAAGATTATATTTTCCACCTATTGCATGGCTTATAGCATGGACATATCCTACTGATGTTCTCATAAAAGCACGACCAGCAAGATATGATGCCTCAAGCATATCTTGTCTCGAAACTATGCCGCCATTGCCGTAGTACACATTTGTAATATTTTCTATAATAAGAAAAATTGCTGTCTCTGCATCTTTTCTTGAACCCTTGGAAGAATACTTGTTTATATAGGATTCTGTTGCATGTGTTAATGCGTCCATTCCTGTATATGCAATTAAATCTCTTGGAAGATTTTCTGTCATAAGCGGGTCAAGAATTGCATATTTTGGACATATCTTAGTATCAGCAATAATTTTTTTATCGCCATTTACATCTTTAATAACAGCACACGCTGTAGTTTCTGCTCCAGTTCCTGCAGTTGTAGGAACAGCTACAATAACAGGAATTAATTTTCTTACTTTCTCATATCCACAAAGACTGCGTATACTTTTTTTCTGCTTTGCAATGCCACACGCCGCCGCTTTGGCACAGTCTGTTACAGAGCCGCCTCCTATTGCAACTATTGCATTGCAGCTTTCTTTAATATAAAGACTTCTTGCAGCTTCTGCACTTTTAATATCAGTCTCTGAACCTGTTCCATAAAATATTGTACAGATAAGTCCTTTGTTTTTAAATGAAGATATTATATTCTTAAACATTGCTGACTTTACTATATGTGGACCAGTAATTACAAGCACTTTTTTAATATCCTGCTTTTTAAGGATATTTGGAATATAGTACACTGTACCTTTTCCTGATATAACTTTATTTTGATACTTTACCAAATGCATAAAATGAAGTAGTACATATTGGTAAACACGGTAACTGAAACTTTTAAAAACCATCTTCTATAATCTCCTTTATACGCTCTGAAACTCTTTTTACTTCTTCTTTAAATTCATCTGCTGACATTCTTTTTGCTCCGTCTCCTGCAACTATTATCTGTTCAAGTGCGTCTGATGTTGCAACCGTGACATTGTGTTTTCTCCCTATTTCATGTGTAACTTTTTCTATATACATATCAGCTGTTTCGGCTTCTTTTGTATATACAACATGTATATTGTGGTATTTTATCAGCTTGCCTGGATTACCTTTTACCTTATATGCATCAAAGACAAGTATAAGTATACACTGCTTATAGCCTTGATAGTTACAAAGAATATCCATAAGCCTTCCCCTTGCGGCATCAAGGTTTATTTTTGAAAGGTCATTTAATTCTTTCCATGAAAATATTATATTATACCCATCTACAAGCAGATATGATTTTTCTGTTCTTTTATTTCTATTTTTTTTGTTTTCATATCTAGCAAGATTTTTTAGATACTCTTCATCAGTATTTTTCTTTTTACTGCTATTTTTTTTTTCATAGCCGAAATACCCTGTTGTATCGCTTTTAAATCTACTTGCAACAGGTCCAAATGTCCTTTCAAAAATAGCCTCTAATTCTTTGTCTTCTTCTATAGTTCCACTATAGCTGCCAACTTGCCTTTTTAACCCCTCTTTTTCCTCTTTATTTGCACTTTTCTTTACATCTGTATATATTCCTTCAAGATGCATATAATTTTTGACTTCATACCATGGGACGTAAAATCCTGAACCATGTGCACAAAATACAGAACCTGATGGATTGTTGATATCTTCATCTGGATTATATATAGTTTTTTCTAGTATTTCTTTTTCATTGTGACATGGCATATAACCTTTTAGGTTACACGATATACTGCCTTTTCCTCTTGTGTATGCATTTACTTTTGTCACATAACCTGACATTGTAGATACAGGAGCTTCACCTGACAGCACCTGCATATCCCCTTTTGCAACAGGTCCTTCAAACGAGCCTTCCATTCTTTGTATATCTGTCATAGCCCTGCCTATACATTCTGTTGGTACTTCAAGTCTGAAACTGTAATATGGCTCTAACAATATACTATGTGCCTGCATAAGCCCCTGTCTTACTGCACGATAAGTTGCCTGTCTAAAATCACCGCCTTCTGTATGTTTAAGATGAGCTTTTCCTGCTATTAGTGTAATCTTTATATCTGTAATAGCAGAACCTGTAAGTACACCTAGGTGTTCTTTTTCATCAAGATGCGAAAGAATCAGCCGCTGCCAATTTTTAGCAAGTCCATCTTCGCTGCACCTAGATTCAAAGACAAGCCCACTGCCTCTCTCTGCTGGTTCAAGCATTAAATGTACTTCTGCATAGTGTCTAAGAGGTTCAAAATGCCCTATTCCATAAACTGTATCTGTAATTGTTTCTTTATAGATTATATTGCCTTTGCCAAAGCTTGTTTTTATATTAAACCGTTCAGATAAAATATTTTGCAGTACCTCTAGCTGCACCTCTCCCATAAGCTGGATATTTATCTCTTGCAGCTTTTCGTTCCATACTATATGAAGTTGTGGGTCTTCTTCTTCTAAAATTCTTAAACATTCTAGAAGTTTATGATGGTCTGCGCTGCCTTCTGGCTCTATTTTATATACAAGAACAGGTTCAAGTATTGGAATAGATAACTGTTTTTGTACACCAAGATTTTCTCCAGGATAAGTATTTTTAAGCCCTGTTACAGCACACACCATGCCAGCCTGTGCAACAGATGTTGTTGTATACTTAGGTCCTGAGTAAATCCTTATTTGTTCTGCTTTTTCCTTAGTGCCCTCTATCTGTTCTTTTACACTTAAACTGCCACCTGTAATTTTAAGATAAGTAAGTCTTGTATCCTGAGAATCCCTTGCAATTTTATATACTTTTGCGCCAAACTTATCTGTGTATTTTATAGGGGAGTGATATGTTAAAAAACCGTCCATAAATTCCCCTACGCCCTGCATTTTAAGTGCCGAGCCAAAATAACATGGAAATACTTTTCTTTCTGATATTAGCTGTCTTATATTATCATCACTTACACTTCCTGTGTCCATATATATATCGAGTATATTTTCATCAGTCATTGCTATATCTTCATAGAATTTCTCAGTCTGTCCAGTTGAAAAATTAATACAGCCGTCATCTAATCTTTTTTTAAGTTCTGCAGTTATATCACTTAGACTTCTGTCAGTTATATCCATTTTGTTGACAAATATAAATACTGGTATATTATAACGTTTTAAAAGTTTCCACAGAGTAGATGTGTGAGGTTGTACACCATATGTGGCACTTATAACAAGCACTGCATAATCAAGTACATTAAGAGTTCTCTCCATCTCTGCTGAAAAATCTACATGACCAGGAGTATCTAAAAGTGAAATTTCTATATCTTTCCAATTAATAATAGCTTGTTTGGAAAATATTGTTATACCTCGTTTGCGTTCAAGACTATAGTTGTCAAGAAATGCATCCTTGTGGTCTACACGCCCAAGTTTTTTTATATTTCCTGCAAGAAACAGCATCCCCTCGGATAGTGTTGTCTTGCCGGCATCTACATGTGCTAGTATTCCCGTTACAAGTCTGTCCACTTTTAGTCCACCTCACTCGTTTTTAAATACACTGTTCTTCAAGTGTCTCAAAAAGCTTTTCTACATTAATAGGTTTACATAAGTATGCTGTCATGCCCGCTTTAAATGATTTTTCTCTGTCTTCATCATATGTATTAGCAGTCATAGCTATAATTGGTATATTTCTTGCATCTTCTCTGTCAAGTTCCCTTATTGCTTCTGTCGCCTCTATTCCATTCATATTAGGCATACATATATCCATAAGAACCGCATCAAAATTCCCATTTTCTGATGCTTTAAATATTTCAAGACCTTCCTTGCCATCTTCTGCACATGTGACATTTATATTGGCATTTTCTAGTATAAGTCTTATAAGCACTATAGTAACAGAGTCGTCTTCACAGAGCAGTATATTTTTACTTGCGAGTAACTTTCTTTTTAAGTCTGTATCTTCGTAATTAAGCATTATTTCGTATCTCTCAATCTTTCTGAAACAAATAGATTATTTCACCAGTAAATCTATTATTATCAAAGAAGGTGAAGCTGTAACTAGTACAGCCTTATCACCTTCCCGATAAAAAAACTTATTCTCTGTGCATTGAGAATGATGCCATATCATAATTCTTTAAGTTGTCAACTATACTTCTGTCATCAGCTTTCTCTATCATATCATCTCTGCTCTTCTTAAACTTAGGATATACGCCATATGAGCTTGGGCCTCCTACGCAGCCGTTTTCACACACCATTCCTTCGATAAAGTCTTCTTTAAGCCTTCCGACTTTCTGCTGTAGCAACACTTTCTTGCATTCTTGAGAACCACTTGCCTTATATACTGAAAGGCAGCCTCCGTCACGCCCTGTTTCATTAAGATATTCCACAACTGAAGCGGTAACACCACCTGCATTGCCATATTTTTTACCAAATTTACTTGACTCTTGATAACCGTCAATATCTTCAAAATGTTCTGTATCTACTGCAAGCATAATTGCGTGAAGTTCACTAAATGCAAGTACAGCATCTGCATTGCCTTCTATCTTTTGGTCAACTACCTCTGATTTCTTTGCTATACAAGGTCCAATAAATACTGTATATGCATCAGGTTCTTTTGCCTTAATCATTCTTGAAACAGCGCACATAGGTGAAACTGTTGTTGATATAAGGTCTGCTGATTCTGGGAAATGTTTCCTTATCATATTTACAAATGCAGGACAGCAGGAAGTAGTTTTTTTCTCTCCATTTTCATGTGCCTCCCACCATTCTTCTGCTTCACTCGAAGTTGTCATATCGCCGCCAAGTCCTACTTCTATCATATCTGTAAATCCAGTATTTTTAAGGGCCTTGCGCCAACTTGCCATTGACACGCCTTCAAACTGACCTTCAGTTGCAGGTGCAAGAAGTGCATATACAGGTCTGTCTGACTTAATTGCGTTAATAACATCTACTATAAATGTTTTTGAGCCTATTGCCCCAAAAGGACATTTATGTATACACTGTCCACATTTAATACATTTCTCATCATCAATTACAGAAATGCCATTTTCATCATATGTTATTGCATCAACAGGACAGCTAAATTTGCATGGTCTCTGCAAGTGCACAATAACGTGATATGGACATGACTTTGCACACATGCCACACTCACGGCACTTGTTAGGGTCAATTCTAGGGTGCTTTCCTTCCATAGTAATAGCACCGAATTTGCATGAATTCATACATGATTTACCCAGACAGTTCTGGCAGTTATCAGTAATAATATAACTAGCAATAGGACAATCTGCACATGCAGAAGGAATTACTTGTATTATATTACCATCATCTTTTTCTCTTGTAGATTTTCCTTCAGCAAGTCTTACACGCTGTCTTATAATTTCACGCTCTTTGTATATACAACAGCGGAATTGAGGGTTTGGCCCTGGGATAATTTTGTATGGAATATTGTCCCTTTCTTCGTCTAACTTGCCTTCAAATGCAAGTTTTGCAACCATGTTTAGTACATCATGTTTCAAATTAATAATTCCTTCATCAGCAAACATAGTTTTTCCTCCTCTATTTTCATTTATACTACATTAGTATATATTAAATAGTCAAAAAACGCAAGGATAGTATTTTTTATCTTCATGGTACTATTCAAAAAATGCATTAAATATTGTATAATTTAAAAAGAGTGCGGTTAGGCACTCTTTAATTTTTTGGAAGTAATTTTTCTGAGTTCTAAAATTATTCACTTTCACCTTGTAAAGCATCAAATCCTTCTTCACCTGTACGGACTTTGACAACGTTTTCAACATCATATACAAAAATTTTGCCATCACCAATACTTCCTGTATAAAGGACTTTTTTTGCAGTGTCAATAACTGTCTGCACAGGAACTGCGCTTACTACTACTTCTACTTTCATCTTAGGCAGCAGTACTATATCAAGCTCTGCACCACGATATCTTGTAGTCATACCTTTTTGTGTACCACAGCCAAGTACCTGAGTTACTGTAAGACCCATTACACCGATTGCATTAAGGGCTTCTTTAAGTTCGTCAAACTTGCTCTGTTTACAGATAATAGAAACTCTTGTAAGCTTATTTGTAAGTGCCATGCCATTTTCTGTTACTACTTTCATTGCAGATGCATTCTCTGAAGTTTTTATAACAACATTGCCGCCAACTATAGGGGCATTGCCTGTGAGTGTCTCAATAGATGTACCTGCTGAATAGAACATATTGCCAGCAGGCATAAAATCTGCATATGCAGATGGAAGTCCATGCTCCGTTAAGTCAAGTCCTGTAAGTTCTTCTTCTGCTGAAACACGCAGTCCCCAGATTTTATCCATTACAGTAAATATAATTCCCATAAATATTGCTGTATAAATTCCTACAGAAATTACACCTAAACACTGGATTCCAAGCAAATGAACTCCACCGCCATAAAATAAACCATCTTTTATATCAAAAAGCCCTACTGCCACTGTTCCCCAAAGCCCATTAAAACCGTGTACGGCAACTGCACCAACTGGGTCATCAACTTTAAGTACACTTTCTACAAACCATACACCAAAACATACAAGCAGTCCATCAACTATACCAATGACAATAGCTCCAAAAGCATCTACATTAGCACATCCTGCTGTAATGCCAACAAGTCCTGCAAGTGAACCGTTAAGGCACATTGAAACATCTGGTTTTCCATATCTAAGCCATGTAAATATAAGAACTGCCAATGTTGCAAATGCTGGCGCTAATGTTGTAGTTCCAAGAATTTTAGCCATCTGTGCGGCATCTGTTGCCGCTGCACCGTTAAATCCATACCATGCAAACCAGAGAATAAAACAACCTAAAGCTCCAATTGGAAGATTGTGTCCTGGAATTGCGTGTGCTTTGCCTGTTCTTTTGCTAAACTTACCAATACGAGGACCAAGAATTGCGGCTCCGATAAGTGCTGTGATTCCTCCTACCATATGTATTACACATGAACCAGCAAAATCAATAAATCCAAGCTTTGTAAGCCAACCTTGACTGTTCCATGCCCATCCTGCTTCCACAGGATATACTATTATACTAATAATTGCAGAATAGATACAGTACATATTGAATTTTGTTCTCTCTGCCATAGCACCAGAAACTATTGTAGCACATGTGGCACAGAATACTAACTGGAAGAAAAAATTAGACCAATCAAACCCTTCAAAGTTTGTAAACATACTGTACTCGGGTTTTCCAAAAAATCCATTATATGAGCTAGAATTCATAATTCCATAGCCAAATAATATAAAAACTGCTGTTCCTATACAAAAATCCATAAGATTTTTCATAATTATGTTGCCAGCGTTCTTAGCTCTGGTAAAACCAGCCTCTACCATTGCAAATCCTGCCTGCATAAAAAATACTAAAGCGGCTCCTACTAAATACCATACACTCATATCCATAATAATTGCCTCCCTTATTAAGTTATTTTAAGTAGCCTTATAAAGCAAAAAAAAGACGCCACAGATTCTATGTCTCTGTGACGCCCTTGTCATCTTTACATTATATACAAATAAACCTCTATGTCAACTGTTTATTTATAAATAATTATAATTTGTAAATATTATATAAATTTTGCCTAATATTAAATTAATTTTCATTAAAAAAGTCCATTAATGATATACGATTGCTTGTCATTTAAAACAGCTTCAATAACTGTATCAGCTCATGTGGCTCGCTATTAGACGAGTCTGTCAATCTTGTATCAAATTGTTGAAAGCCATTCTCACGATAGAAAGATAAAAGCTTTTCCTCATTGGCTGCCTCTAAAAAGATAACCATACCCCCAGCCAAATACTGCAACTGTTTTACCTGCTGTATAGCAAGTCCTAACAATTCCCTGCCAGAAATACGTTTATTTGCACCATTATTGTAATTTTTCCCAAGCTGTGCAATCAGATACGCTGCAAGATTATAGGTTTGCTCCTGTTCATTTAATGTACTCACCCTTGAAAGTTTTCTTTTTACAGTATTACTGAATGGTTTTGCATTTATCGTAATCGGCTTTATTGTGATTGCAAAATATCCGACCAGTTCTGCATCTTCCGTTGAAAATACCAGATATGTAACCGACTGCTGTTTTTTTGCAAATTCAACGGACTGTTCCTTTACAAATTTTTCAACATCTGGATTTATTTTACATGAAAACTCGGAAAGGATTTGAAACAAAGTGTCCTTTTCAAGCCCATGCTTTCCTTCACCCAAATACTCACGAATGTTGAAAACTGTATATTTACTTGTTTCCTGCATTCGTTTTCTTCCTTTTCTCCATAAATTTTGCTATATCTTTTGGGTCAGTTAAAAAAGTTGCACTGACATTTATAGGTGGTGTAGGATTATTGGCAGATGCCTCTATTGCATCAGCAAACCTTTCTACCTGTTTTTGACCTGATATAACAAAATTCTTAGTGATACTCGAAGTTGCCATTAGAAACACCTCCTTTATTAGTATGTTCATTTGGCGTTGCTTATACTTTTCTGCTTATATTGTACGATTTTATCACTACTTTTACAACAAAATTTTTATAAATTCTTTATAATTTACACAAATCAACATCATCTTCTAATATTTAAAAAAAGTCCATTAATGATATCTGGTTGCTATGCGGCATATCGCCCATAAGTCCCATGTTTGCCATTGTTTCAATAACTTTTTCACTAACTTTGCAGCGGTTTTTAAAATCTTCACGTGACAAAAATTCTCCTTTTTTTGCCTCGTCTTCTATCATTTCTGCTGCTTTGTCGCCAAGACCATCTATTGTAGAAAATGAAGGCATAAGTTTTCCATCAATTATTTGAAATCTATTTGCCTTTGCCTTGTAAATATCAAGTGGTATAAATTCAAATCCTCTTGCATACATCTCTTGTACGATACGCATATCTTCGTATGTATCTTTTTCTTTATCTGAAAGTTCATTTTTACGTTTGCGGTAATCAGACATAATATATTCAAGTTTTTCTTTGCCTAGGCACATAAGTTCATAGTTAAATGATGTTGCTCTTATGCTGAAAAATGCAGCATAGTATGCAAGTGGATAATACACTTTAAAATATGCAACACGTATTGCCATCATTACATATGCGGCTGCGTGTGCTTTAGGGAACATATATTTAATTCGTTTGCATGATTCAATATACCACTCTGGTACATTACAAGCACGCATATCTGTTTCCATATCAGGTGTAAGCCCCTTTCCCTTACGCACACTTTCCATAATTTTAAATGAACGTTCATTTTCAACGCCCATTCGTATAAGATAAGTCATAATATCATCACGTGTACATATAGCTGTTGAAAGTGTGCAATCTCCATTTGCAATAAAATACTGTGCATTGTCAAGCCATACATTAGTGCCGTGTGAAAGTCCTGATATGCGTACAAGGTCTGAAAAGTTCTTTGGCTTTGCCTCTATAAGCATACCATGTACAAACTGTGTGCCAAACTCTGGAAGTCCCAGACATCCAAGTGTACAGCCGCTTATATCTTCTGGTTCTATCCCTAGTGCTTTTGTATTTTCAAATAGTGACAGAACTTTTTTATCATCCATTCTTATTTTAGATGCATCAACTCCTGTAAGGTCTTCAAGCATACGAATCATAGTAGGGTCCTGATGTCCTAGTATATCAAGTTTAAGCAAGTTAGCATCTATTTTATGGTAATCAAAATGTGTTGTTATTATTTTAGTAGACATATCATTGGCAGGATGCTGTACCGGTGTAAATGTGTAAATCTCTTCACCCATCGGAAGTACAACTATACCGCCAGGATGTTGACCTGTGCTTCTGCGCACACCTGTGCACCCTTTGGCAATGCGCTCTATCTCTGCTCTGCGCTTTGTCTCATCATGTTCCTCATAATATTTTTTAACATATCCATATGCTGTTTTATCTGCAAGCGTGCCAACTGTGCCTGCTCTGAATGTATGTCCTGCACCAAATATTACTTCTGTATAGTCATGTGCATTGCTCTGGTATTCACTTGAAAAATTCAAGTCTATATCAGGTTCTTTATCTCCTTTAAATCCAAGAAATGTTTCAAATGGTATATCATGTCCATCTTTCTCAAGCATATGTCCGCACTTTGGACATTTTTTGTCAGGCATATCACACGCAGAACTTCCTGCATATGCTTTTACTTCTTCTGAATCAAAGTCGTAATAGTGACACTCTGGACAGTAGTAGTGTGCTGATAGTGGATTAACCTCTGTAATTCCTGCCATAGTTGCAACAAATGATGAACCTACTGAACCTCTTGAGCCTACGAGATACCCATCTTCGTTAGATTTCCATACAAGTTTTTGTGCAATTATATACATAACTGCATAGCCGTTGCTAATAATAGATGTAAGTTCACGTTCAAGTCTTTCAACAACTATAGGTGGGAGTGTATCTCCATATATTGAGTGTGCTTTATTATAACAGATTGTTCTTAAATCCTCGTCTGAATTTGCAATTTCAGGCGGACACTTTCTTGGGCTGCAAGGATTTATATATTCAATCATATCAGCTATTAGATTTGTATTCGTGATAACTATCTCTTCTGCTTTTTTAGAGCCGAGATATTGAAATTCTGAAAGCATCTCTTCTGTAGTCCTGTAGTAAAGTGGTGCTTGATTGTCGGCATCTGCAAAGCCTTTTCCTGACATTATAATACGTCTGTAAATTTCATCTTCTGCATTTAGAAAATGCACATCACATGTGGCAACAACTGGTTTATTGTACTCTTCTCCAAGTGAAACTATCTTGCGGTTAATCTCCATAAGGTCATTTTCATCTTGTATATTTGGAAATTTATTATTATCCCGCAGCATAAATGCATTATTGCCAAGCGGCTGGATTTCAAGGTAATCATAAAACTTTACAAGTCTGTCTATTTCTTCTTCTGATTTCTCTTCAACTATAGCTTTGTAAAGCTCTCCTGCTTCACAGGCAGAGCCAATAATTAATCCCTCTTTATACTGCATATAAAGGCTTTTTGGCAATTTTGGTCTTCTGTTAAAATATTTAAGATGTGATTCTGATACAAGACGGTAAAGATTTACACGCCCAGTTTCATTTTTGGCAAGTATTACTGCATGATATGATGGAAGTTTTCTTATTGTTTCTTCATTTGACTTGCCAAATTCATTTAATTCTTTTAATGTGTGTATTCCTTTATCTTCAAGCCTTTTTATAAATTTAAGGAAAATTTCTGCTGTAGCATTAGCATCGTCAACAGCACGGTGGTGGCTTTCAAGCAGTACACCAAGTGATTTTGCAACGACATCAAGCTTGTACTTTTTAAGCTCTGGCAGTATTGCTCTTGCCATAGAAACAGTGTCTACTATTGTAAAATCTGTCTGTATTCCCATATGCTTTGCTTTTTGATTTATAAACCCTGTATCAAATGAAGCATTGTGAGCAACAAGTACTGCGCCTTCACAGAATTTAAGAAAATTAGGAAGAACTTCTTCTATAGATGGTGCATCTGCAACCATTGCATCATTAATGCTTGTCAGTTCTTGTATATTGTAAGGTATAGGTCTGTTAGGGTTAACAAATGTACTAAATCTCTCTGTAATTACCTGATTTATTATCTTGACTGCACCTATCTCTATAATATCATTGCTTTCTGCACCTATACCTGTTGTTTCAAGGTCAAATACAACAAACTCTCCTGTAAAGTCCTCTCCTTTGTCATTTTGTACTGTAGTTATAAGGTCATCTACAAGATATGCTTCAACACCATATATAATTTTAAGGTCATCATCAGGTGCAAGCTCATGTGCCGCATCAGGGAATGCTTGTACAACTCCATGGTCTGTTATCGCTATTGCCTTATGTCCCCACCTCTTAGCAGTTTTTACATAATCACTGACATCCATTACTGAATCCATCTCACTCATTCTAGTGTGTGCATGGAGTTCGACACGTTTCATACCTTGATAGTTGTCCATACGTATTGTGCGTCTGTCCGTTCCTGATTTAATTCCTTTTATAGATGCCATACTAGTTTCTTTGCTGTATGTGTCATAAATCGGTATGCCTTTAAGCTTTATAAACTTTCCTGTTTTAATATTTTCACGTATTGCATCTGCTTCATCTTTTGCAATAAATATCTTTGCTGAAATAGTATCTGTAAAATCAGTTACATTAAAAATATATATAATTTTTTCATTGCGTATCTCTCGTTCATCTGTAGATACAACTTCACCTTCAATTACAACTTCACCAATTCCGTCCTGTATATCAGCAATTTTAATAATTTCGCCCTCACAGTTTTTGCCATAAAAACATTCTGCATCAGCAGAAGCTTTGCCAAAATTTGCTCCTTTAGACTTATTCTTATTATTGTTCTTTCCTTTAACTGCTGCTTTTTGAGAACTTTTGCTTGGCTGTTTTTCTTTTGGTACAGGCATAACAGGAATTGCAGGTTTATATGTGTCAGCAGCTGGAAAATTACTAGTAAAAACAGGTTTTGTATAATTTATATTAACTGATATCTCAAACCCTGCTTTTTCTTTAAATATAGTCCTAAGACAATAGGAAAGTTTTTCTTCCTTTGCTCTATACATACTGTCATCTTCGCATAATATATTTATAACATTGCTGTCTATGTTTACAGTGCCACTATAAACCATATTAAACTCAAGAATATTTTCCTCTTTTAATGCTAGTAGTATGCTTTCTTTATAATCATTCCAAAAATCGGCAGGACTATATTGTGCAGATAAATTAAAACTGTCATGTATTTGTACTTTATATCCTGCACGTTTAAATATACGACTTAAAGAATATTCAAGCAGCCCTATTTCGCGATATGCAATAATATGACTGCTTGATATATATATTTCTATTTTTTTAGTTTCCCTGTATATTAAAATCCTTGAAACCATGACATCTTTAAAAAGTCTATTCTGCCTGTCAGTCAGATTTAAATTATCAAATGTTTCAAGTAAAAGCTTTTCCATAGGGTTCCTCCGCTAAATTAATACCCAAAGTAAGCATCTATTCCATCTGCAATTCCTTTTGCCATTTTATTCTGAAATGATTTTTTCTGCATCTTCTTATCTTCTGTACTATTACTCATAAATCCCATTTCTATAAGAGTGACTGGTATCTGACTCCAGTTTGTGCCAGTAAGGTCATCTCTTACAATACAGCCTCTGTTCTTTATCCCTGTTTCTTCACAGTAGCTGTCAATTATTGCTTTAGAAAGCTTATATGATTTTTTGCTAAGCTTTGAAACATATGGATTAGATTTTGATGGATAAAGGGCACTTGCTCCTGATACAGATGAAGACTCAGAACTGTCTCCATGTATACGTATATAAATATCAGCACCACTTTTATTTGCCTTTATAGCACGTTTTTTATTACTAATATTGACATCATTTTTAGAACGTATCATATAGACTTCATATCCTCTGTCTATAAGCTCTTTGCGCAGCTTCTTGGCAACATCAAGATTAAGCTTATACTCTGGAACACCTGTAGCAACACCTGTAGCTCCTCCTGACACTTTAGCTTTTTTTGTAGATGCACCTGGACCTACGGGTTCTGTAGAACTGTCTCCATATAACTGATGCCCTGCATCTATTGCAACTTTCTTCTTGCCAACAGTTTTAAGTGTAGTTTTCTTTGGTACAGATTCTAATACTTCTTCCTGTACAACTTCTTTTTTCTGTGCAGCACTGGAAAGTCTCATGTTGTTTAATTTATTTATACCTAATCCAGTCACTGCTACTATTGCAAGGACTAACATCCCTGTGACAATTTTAATTTCATGTTTTAAATCTTTCATTTTAATCTCCTATATGTCTAGTTTGGCAATATCAAGTTTTTAATCGAAAGTACCAAATTCTGACAGTGGATAAATTCTTAATATTGCTTTTCCTTCTATGTTTTCACGCTTAACAGGCCCTACTTCTTCATATCTGCTGTCTTCACTTACTGTACGATTATCACCTAGTACAAAAAACTCATCGTCACCTAACTTTATAGGTTCATCTGCCATACCAGCTTCTATAATAGGGTCTTTGCCAAAATTTTCTTCCAGTTTCTCACCGTCTATATATATATCTTCACCTATTATCTGCACGGTCTCGCCAGGAAGACCTATAACTCTTTTTATATAGTAATCGGTGCTTTCACGCCCATGTGGATAAAATACTATTACATCAAATCTGTCGGGGTCAGTAAAATGGTACGAAACTTTTTCAACTAGCAAATTTTCACCATGTTTTAATGTATCCATCATTGATTTTCCATCAACTATAGTTCTTTGCAACACATATTTTGGTACAAAAGCTACACACACAATAATAATAGCAGCATAAATACAAAGCTCAATTATGCTATTGCGTACTTTTTTGCCAAAGGATATATCTTTTTTCTGTTCTGTCTGGGGAACTTCCCCATTGTCTTTAGTATTATTGTCTTTTATATTTTGTGTGCTTTCAAATTCATCTTCCATTTTAAAAATACCACCTATAATTTAATCTTCTTCTGAAAACGAAACTATTTCTTCTTCCATAGCTTCTTTTTCTGCTGCTTCTGCTGCTTTCTTTGCCTCTACTTCCATAGCTTCCTCTTCGCTTAAAATGCGTATTTTAGAGTTGTTAAGTTCATCAATAGCTATTGAAAGAGGTTTTGGACATTTTGGTGATACATACATCTGTGCACCGTCTATTATCTGACGTGCCCTTTTTGAAGTAGCAAGAACGATAGAATATCGGCTGTTTACTACAGGAGCTTCCCCTGATTCAACTTCACTGTTTACTAATTTCATTAAATCTGTATATGATGGATGTAACATATAATTTCCCCTTTCTTTTAACCTTGGCATTATATTATAAAAAACTTCTAAAATTATCACTTATTGATTTAATAAGTAATTCTTGATTATTTTTTGTAAAATGAAGTGACTGTAAAAGTCCATGCATCTGTTCTACACATGTATTTAAGTTATCATTTACCACAATATAATCATATTTATTCATATAACTGCACTCTTCAACAGCACGTGCAATCCTTTTGTTTATAATATCTGCAGTTTCTGTGCCACGGTTTACAAGACGTCTTTTTAATTCTTCTGCATTAGGTGGTGTAATAAATATAAGAGATACATCTGAGAAGTTTTCTTTAACTTGTAATGCACCCTGCATTTCTATCTCTAATAGTACATCTCTTCCATTATTTATCTGAGAAAGAACATAATCTTTTGGTGTGCCATAGTAATTATCTACATATTTTGCATACTCTATAAGCTTTCCTTCTTTAATCATCTGTTTAAATTCTTCTTTTGTTTTAAAGAAATACTCTTTTCCTTCTGTCTCACCATCTCTTGGTGGTCTCGTAGTTGCAGATATGGAAATAGCATAACCATATCTTTTGACAAGCTCACTAACTAAAGTTCCTTTGCCTGCGCCTGAAAATCCTGAAATAACAGCAAGTATTCCCTTTTTAGGCATCTTCACTGCTCCTTTCCTGCAAACCTTCTGCCCTGTTCTCTATAGTTTCTGAAAGCAGAGCAGAAAGTACTATATGTCCACTTTCCATAACAAGTACACACTTAGTCTTACGTCCACATGTAGCATCAATAGCTAGATTATTATCCTTAGCTGCCTGTATCATGCGCTTTATAGGTGCTGCATCAGCTTTTATAATGCTTACAACCTTATCCATGTTTACAACATTACCATATCCTATATTTACCAACATAAACATTCTCTTTCTTATTCTATATTTTGTATCTGTTCACGTATTTTTTCAATTTCAGTCTTTAAATCAATGGCAAACCCAGAAAGTGTTACATCATTCGCCTTAGAGAGAATTGTATTAGCTTCTCTGTTCATCTCCTGAGCGATAAAATCAAGTTTACGTCCTACCGATTCCTCTTTTAACAGTGTACTTTCCATATTTGCAATATGGCTTCTTAGACGTACTGTCTCTTCGTCAACACATATTTTATCAGCAAAAACTGTAATTTCTGTAGCAAGTATACCCTCGTCAATTTTAGTGCTGCCAAGCAGTTCAGTTACTTTATCCTGAAGTTTTTGTCTGTATTCAGATACTATCTGCGGTGAACGTTTTTCTATTTGACTAATAATTTTTAAAATTCCTTCAAGTTTTGTCTGTATATCATTATATAAATTTTGTCCTTCTTTTTCACGTGATGTTTTAAACGTTATACATGCCTTGTGCAGTGCATCTTTTATTATTACAAATTCTTCGCTGGCATCTTTTTCAGCATCTCCAAGTACGATTACATCAGGAAATCTTACAAGAAGTGATGATGTAATGCAGGATTCTATCTTAAACTCTTCTGATGCTTTTGAAATTGCATCCATATATCCCTTTGCAACAGATGAATTATATTTTACCGAAGATGCACCAGCGGCATAATCTTCATAGCTTATATATATATCTATCTTTCCACGTGCTGCATATTGTTTAACAATATTCCTTATATCATTTTCAAAAGCACTGAATTTTTTGGGCTGTTTAATATTTAAGTCACAGTACCTGTGGTTTACTGATTTTATTTCTACGCTTACTTTATAGTCACGGTTGGTAAATTCAAAACGACCAAACCCTGTCATACTTTTAATCATAAAACCCTCCACAATATAACTAATATAACATAACCGATTTATTATAAAATAAAGCCCCAAATAAGTCAAGTTGCTTATTCTTCCTTGTTTTCTTTTTTCTTAAATTTTTTCAAAGTCAAAATATTCTTTTTGGATTTATTTTTCTCTTTTTTCTTCTTACTGTTTAATTCTTCATCAGTATACCTTATATATTCAGTATTGTTTTCTGAAATTTCTATGCATTTTAAATCCATGTACTCCACTGTTGCATCCGAAAGATTTTTACTGCGCAGTCTCATAGATATATAGTCTTTAATTATCTTATAAATAACAGCAAACAGCGGACATCCGACCAACATACCAGCTATCCCCCAAAAACCCCCAAAGAGCAATATGGAAAAAAGCACCCAGAATGCAGAAAGTCCAGTTGATTCACCAAGTATAGCAGGCCCTATAATATTGCCATCAAGCTGTTGCAGTATTATTATCAGCACTAAGAAATATAAGGCTTGCTTTGGACTTACAAGCAGTATAAGCAATGCACTTGGTATTGCTCCTATATATGGACCAAATACTGGTATAATATTTGTCACTCCTACAATAACACTTACAAGCATTGTATATGGAAGCTTTAGTATGCTCATGGCAGCAAAACATATAAGACCGATTATCGCTGAATCAACAATCTTGCCTGATATAAAACCACTAAACATATTGTTGGAAATTCTCACATAGTAAATAATCATATCTGCATGACGTTTTTTAAATATACCATAGACAATTTTTTTTGACTGTGCTGCAAATACCCTTTTGCTATTTAATAGATAGATTGCAACTATAAGACCTATAAAAAGGTTATAAAGCACATTGAAAAATACTGCTACGCCACTTGCAAATTGTTTAGCATATGTATTTAAATTAGGCAAAAGCTCTGTTCTAAGCCATGGTATAAGTTCTGAATTCATCTTTTCATCAAAAAACTTTGTCATCTGAAGAACAGCTTCCTGCATTGTATCAGCAAGAAAAGGAGTATTTTTAATTTTTTCTACAATATTATTGTAATATGCATCAACTTGTTCAGG
This sequence comes from Lachnoclostridium sp. UBA3320, assembly GCA_002361175.1. Lineage (GTDB taxonomy): Bacteria > Bacillota > Clostridia > Lachnospirales > Lachnospiraceae > Butyribacter. The sequence continues at coordinate 34,156 of DESG01000178.1, forward strand.
CAGATTGTCCACAAGTATAAGCATACTTGATATAATCTGTGGTATAACCATTATAAATAAAACTACAATTATAAGAATACCAGTGAGAAGTGCAAGTATAATGGTGATGCCATTGATAATGCCTTTTTTATTTTCAGGAATTTGGCGTCCCTTTTTGATATATGCTATAGTAATCCACCGCTGATACATCTTCATAAGTGGGTTAAGTATATATGCAATTACGCATCCATATATAACTGGCTTTATAATTCCAGTTACATAAAATACACTGTTAAGTATTGTATCTAAATTGTTTATTAATAAATAAAATACTAAGGCAGCAGCAATTACAAGAAAGAGCCCAAGCCATCTGCCAAATACTCGCTTAAAAAAACCTATTTCTTCTACATTGTTCTCTGACATATTCTACCTCATTTCTGCAAGTAATTCAACCTGCATTTTACTCCATCAGTGTAAGTATTTTTTTAAAAAGACCACTTCATAAGAAGTGGTCCTATTATAAAAAATACTATTTAATTAATATTTACGCTTACGAGCTGCTTCAGACTTCTTCTTGCGGCGAACACTTGGCTTCTCATAATGTTCTCTTTTACGAATTTCTTGCTGAATACCTGCTTTAGCACAATTTCTTTTAAAACGGCGTAAAGCGTTATCCAGTGTCTCATTCTCTTTAACAATTACGTTTGACATAGTCTCACATCTAACCTCCCTCCAGTTGTAGATTATGCTTCAATACACAACTGTATACGAGTGTAGTATAAAGCGTTTTGTGCATATTTAGTTCACTATTGTGATATTTTACACAGAACTTAACAGCTTTATAAAACAACCACGTTCTGCTCGCACAAGGATTATTATATCATAATTTTTACATTAGTCAACTGTTTTTTGACTTTTTATGCCAATGACTGTTTTTGAACAATTTCTGCTGCTTTTTTTATTGCATCGGCAATTCCTGCTGGATTTTTGCCGCCAGCTTGTGCCATATTCGGACGTCCGCCGCCGCCTCCTCCGACAAGTGGAGCAATTTCTTTTATAAGGTTTCCTGCATGTACTCCTTTTTTCACAGCTTCTTCTGTTGCCATAGCAAGCAGTGATACTTTACCCCCTGCTTGTGAAGCAAGGACAACTACCCCTTCTTTAATTTTTGCCTTCATTTGGTCGCCAAGGTTTCTAAGTCCATTCATATCAACGTCAGGCACACTTAGCGCAAGAAGTTTTATACCATTTATCTCTTGTATTTGGCTGCCTGCATCACCTGCTGCCTTATTAGCAAGTTTAGTTTTAAGTTTCTCATTTTCGCTGTGGAGTGATTTAATCTCTTCCTGCATTGACTGTATCTTTTTAAGAAGCCCTGCTGGTTCTGATTTAGCTGCCTTAGCTGCCTCATAAAGCTCTTTTTCAACTTCATTATAATACTTTCTAAGCCCTGCTCCTGTAAGTGCCTCAATACGCCTTACACCAGCTGCAACGCCACTTTCTGACACTACCTTCATATAAGATATAACGTTTGTATTTGGAACATGAGTGCCACCACAGAGTTCAGTACTGAAATCACCCATACGCACAACTCTTACACTGTCGCCATATTTTTCCCCAAACAGTGCCATTGCACCTGTTTTTTTAGCTTCTTCAAGGCTCATAATATCTGTACAAACTTCCAGACCAGCCTCAATTTCTTTATTGACTATATCTTCAACCTTTTTAATTTCTTCAGGTGTCATGGCTGAAAAATGCGAAAAGTCAAAACGCAGCCTGTTTGCATCAACATATGAGCCAGCCTGTTCAACATGTGTGCCAAGCACCATACGAAGTGCTTTCTGCAAAAGGTGAGTTGCACTGTGATTTTTGGCGGTTGACTTGCGATTGTCTTCACACACTTTAAGCGTTACAGCATCTTTAAGCTTAAACATGCCTTTTACAACCTTACCAACATGTCCTACCTTGCCTCCTTGAAGATTTATTGTATCTTTAACCTCAAACTCACTGCCATCTTTTGTCGTGATAATACCTATATCTGCCTGCTGCCCGCCCATTGTTGCATAAAAAGGCGTCTGATTTGTAATAATTGTACCACTTTCCCCATCTGTTAAAGCCTGCACAACTTCTGATTCAGTAGTAAGTGCTGTAATTACAGCATTATCCACAAGCTTATCATATCCTGTAAATTCAGTGGTCAGGGAAGTGTCAAGCTGCTGGTATACAGTTTCTTCTGCGCCCATGTAATTAGTTGTCTTATGTGCATTGTGTGCCTTTTCTTTCTGCTCTTTCATAGCAGCTTCAAAGCCTTTTTCATCTACTGTATAACCCCTTTCTTTAAGTATTTCTATTGTAAGGTCAAGCGGGAATCCATATGTGTCATACAGTATAAATGCATCTTTTCCATCAAGTTCCTTTACATCTGCACTATCCAAATTTTTCTGCATACCATTAAGTATATCAAGTCCTTGGTCTATAGTTTTGTCAAACTTCTCCTCTTCTTGTGACAGTACATTTAAAATAAATTCTTTCTTTTCCTCAAGTTCAGGATAGCCGTCTTTAGATTCGTTAATAACTGTCTGAGACAGCTCAGCCATAAACTTGTTGCTTATGCCAAGCTTGCGTCCATGGCGTACCGCACGGCGTATAAGACGGCGAAGCACATAACCACGTCCCATATTAGATGGCATAATGCCATCTGAAACCATAAATGTTGCAGACCTTATATGGTCTGTTATAAGGCGTATTGACACGTCCTTTGCCTCGTCTAATTTATAAGTTGCGCCAGCAAGCTCACAAATTTTATCACGTATAGCTTTCATTGTATCTATATCAAATACAGAATCTGTCCCCTGCACTACAACTGCAAGACGTTCAAGTCCCATTCCTGTATCTATATTCTTATTGGCGAGTTCTTCATAATGTCCATGCCCATCGCCATCAAACTGCGTAAATACATTATTCCAAACTTCCATAAACCTGTCACAGTCACAGCCTGGCTTACAGTCTGGTTTGCCACATCCATATTCTTCGCCCCTGTCATAGTAAATCTCTGAACATGGGCCACAAGGTCCTGCACCATGTTCCCAGAAGTTGTCACATTCACCATTTTCATCACGATAAAAACGTGTAATTTTTTCTGCTGGCACACCTATTTCATTTGCCCATATATCAAATGCTTCGTCATCTTCCCCATAAATTGACGGATAAAGACGTTCTGGTTCCATGCCAATCACTTCTGTCAAAAATTCCCATGACCATGCAATCGCTTCATGTTTAAAGTAATCTCCAAATGAAAAATTGCCAAGCATCTCAAAAAATGTAAGATGGCGTGCTGTCTTTCCTACATTTTCGATATCTCCTGTGCGTACACACTTCTGGCATGTGGCAACACGCTTTTTAGGAGGAATTTCCTGCCCTGTAAAGTATGGCTTAAGCGGTGCCATGCCTGCATTTATAAGCAATAAACTGTTATCATTATGTGGAACAAGTGAAAAACTTTTCATCACAAGATGTTCCTTACCCTCAAAAAAATCAAGATACATTTTACGAAGTTCATTTACACCGTATTTCTTCATAATAAACTAACCTGCCTCTTTTCTAATATCGTACTTGCTTTTATAAGCAACTGCTAGTTTATAATTATAGGTTAATGAATAATTTATGTCAATACAACAGTTGCAAACACTAATTGAAACTTTATAGAATTTAATCTTCTTCTATCACCTGTATTTCCAGAAAATCAAACTCAATAGAGTCAATAAAGTTATCCTGATAAAACCTTGTCTTATCAGTACGTTTAAATTCACTAATATTTTTCTCAAGCCACACTGGTCTGCTTAAATTAAACGCATAACACACTTCGTCAAGCGCATCAAAAATTTTCTTAGTTCGATTTTTATCTTTTGCAATATCGTTTATTGTTATATCTTTAATCTGCTTGTTATCTTTAAATTCCTTAGCCCACAATCTAAACATTATAACCAAGCCTTTCTATACTACAAAATCACTATACTTATTATCTGGCATATTCAATAATTTCTTGCAATTCTTTTTCACTGATTTTATATGGTACTGATGAAAGCTTTTGCGGGTTAGCAAGCATTTCTTGTACCATTTTAATAGCGTCTTTATCTGTGATAATATATTCTCCAAAACAGTGCCTTATAAATATTTTAAATTCTTCTAAATCTTTAAATCCCATATCAGCAATAAAATCATTATATCCCTGATCAAAGTTTTTCTGCATAAGTAAAAGATATCCTGGCAAAAACATTCCTACAGCTTTTCCATGTGGGATATTTTTATTATATGTCATGTAATAGCTAAGTCCATGTGGTATTGATGTTTTTGTATGTGATATTGCCATTCCAGCGAGTGTAGATGCAAAGAGAAGCTGATTGTAATTGTCATCTGTAAAGCCCTTGCCATCGTATAACACAGTACGATTTTTTGCCCATGTTCTAAGTCCATACTGACACAACATATGTGTGTATTCTGTTGCATTTTTGTTAAAATAACTTTCTATTAGATGTCCCAGCGCATCTATGGCAGTATTTCTTATTACTGAAACAGGCGCACATTTAAGGTACGCTGCATCAATACACGCAACTGAAGGATAAACATTATGTTTTATACTTTGTTTTGTTTTTTTGTCGTTTCGTGTAAGTATTGCATAAGGAGTGACTTCAGAGCCTGTCCCACACGTAGTAGGAACTTCTACTACAGGCAGTGCCTTTATTTTAAGCTCTTGGTACAATACCTCCTCCGCTGTATCTCGATTCTGTACCATAAGTGCGATAGCTTTTGCTGAATCCATAGGAGAGCCGCCGCCTATCCCTATAACAAAATCAGCTCCTCCCTCTCTGCCTATATCTGCTGCTTCCATTATAGTTTCAACAGAAGGATTTTCCTCTATTTTGTCATATAATATATAACCTGTGTCATTGTCTTCAAGTGCCTTTATAACATCATTTAGCGCTCCTGTTTTAACAGCAGATGATTTGCCTGTTACTATAAATGCCTTTCTTCCAAGTGATGCAATTTCTGTACTGTGATTTAAAACTGCACAATTTTCATGATAAATTTTTGTTGGTATATAAAATTCCATTTGTCACTCCATTCATTCATAAATGTTAATTAAATTTCAGTCCCTGCATATAAAGTGGTTTTCTAACTTTTTTCCTTGTCACTTCCACAAGTCCAAGTTTTGTCATATCCACAAGTGTTGTCTGTATATTGTCTTTTGATAATTCATATTTTAAACATTCCATAAGCTGTAAGTTACTTTCTTCACTGTCCATATCTATAAAATCAATAAGTATCATGCCTGATAAATTTCTTAATCTTAACTGAACAGCTATTTCTTTTGCAGCCTCCATATTTACTTTAAGAAATGTCTTTTGTACATCTTTTTTCTTAGATATTGCTTTTCCTGTATTGACATCAATCGCAACAAGTGCTTCTGTGGGTTGTATAATAATATATGCGCCACTTTTAAGCCAAACTTTTGGCATAAGAGCATGTTCTATAGTTTTTGAAATATTGTAAATAGCATCTAATTTGCCATGGTTTATATCCCACATCACAAGCTTATTAAGAGCAGGATTTTTTCTTTCTTCAAGAAATATTTTTATATTATTATATATCTTTTCATCATCAGTTATAATATTTTCAAGACTATTATCGTATGAATCAATTATACTTTTAAGATATCCTAAAGGTGCACTATATAGGCATGAAAATGCAGTTTTGTGTTTTCCATAATTGACGATTTCTGTATATTTTTTAATAAGCATTTCTATCTCATATGATATATCTTTTACATCTGCATGGGCGCTGTTTGTTCTTGCTATAAATCCATAATCATCTGTAATATACTTGTCAAGAAGTTGTCCTAACCTAGTTTTTGTATCTTTGTCATATATTTTAGATGAAATGCTGCGTCTCCCACCTTCCGTAGTAAGTACTGCATATGTTCCAGAGATATTTAAGCATCCTGTAAGAGTAGGTGGTTTTGATTTAATAGCTTCTCTTTCGACTTGTACAATTATCTCATCCCCTATTAAAACACGTTCTTTTTGATAATGCGCTCCGTCAGTGTGTATAGGACATTTTTTCATATCAAGTGAAAGATAGCCTATCTGCCCTTTTTGAAATTCTACAAATGCAGCATTAATATTTTTAACAATATTTTTTACTTTTCCAACATAGATATTTCCAAGGATTTGTTCACCACAATCATCTTCTGCTTGTATCTGTACGATTCGCAAATCAGCTGTCCTTACAGTAAGAATTTTACTGTCCATTTTTGTAATCAAAAGTTTATCAGACATATTAATTTTCCTCATAATGTGACATAGGAATAAGTTGCCCATCTGCATCTGCATACATCTCAAGGCGGTGTATTTGGTATACTGATGAATTGTATTCTATGCCCGAATAGTTACACAATGCTTCAAGTACAACTTCTGGTTTAAGATTAACTACACTGCCTGCCGATAATTGACAGTACAGTATAGGTAAGCACATTTCATTAATAGATGATTTATCATAGTCATGCCCTGTCATTTTTACAAAATCCTTTATATTATCTGATATATGATAAATACTGCCTCGTATATCTGTTATTTTTTCCGATTTTTTAGTTTTTTTAAGTATTTCTATTTTATCTTGTTTAATAAAGTCATCTAGTCTTTTTTTTATAAATTCTTTATTTGCAAGCTGACTTGTATGTTCTGGTTTTACTGCAATAATATAATCACACGCTGCAAGTACAGACATTGATGGTTTTGCTGTATCTTTTAAAAATGAAAATCCATTTACTCTTATTTCGTCATTCATAACAGAGTTAATTTTGTCAATCATAACAGATGGTATATCCGATTCCTCAAGTGTAATGTCCATATATTCAGCATCACTGCTAAGACCAATACCAAGTGGCGATGTAAAAGACATAAGTGGATGCGGAGAAAAACCTTGACTGTAGCTTACTTTTATATCAGCTCTTAAAAACGCTTTCTGAAAATATCTCATAACGTCAAGATGCCCTATAAAACGCATTGAACCTGTCTTTGAAAATTTAATTCTTGCTTTCATATCGCACCATCCTTAATTTCTCTTTTCAACGCAGACGCCACAATTAAATTTCGCTGCACCACAACCAGCACATTTCTCTCGACAGTTTGGTGTCACTATTTCCGCCTTTGAATTAAGGTATTCCTTAAACATAAATTCCTTAGTAACTCCTATATCAATAAAATCCCATGGAAATATCTCGTCTTCTTCTCTCTCTCTTCTGATATAAAATTCCATATCAACATTTTTGTCCTTAAATGCATCAATCCACTTGTCATAACAAAAATATTCTGTCCATGCATCGAACATACAGCCATTTTCATAAGCTTGTCTAATAACACTGCAAAGCTTTCTGTCACCTCTTGCAAATACACCTTCAAGCTCTGAAACATCTTCGTCATGACAGTTATATTTTATACTTCTGGCATTTAATTGCTCCCTTACCTTAGATAAAAGAAAATCACGTTTTTTAGCTGCTTCTTCTTTAGTGTCCATAGGCGCCCACTGAAAAGGGGTAAAAGGTTTTGGTACAAATATTGAAGTGCTTGTGACAATATTAACCCTGCCATTTCTCTTTTCTTTTGGAATAGTATAATATTCTCTTGCAATTTTATCTGAAAGAATGGCTATGCCCTCTACATCGTCATAAGTTTCACCTGGCAGACCAAGCATAAAGTAAAGCTTGACCCTATTCCAACCTCCTAGAAAAGCATCCATAGCGCCATTTAATATCTCTTCTTCTGAAAGCCCCTTATTAATAACATTTCTCATACGCTGCGTTCCAGCCTCTGGCGCAAATGTAAGACTGCTTTTTCTTACATCCTGTATTTTGGACATAACATCTAGTGCGAATGCATCAATACGAAGCGAAGGAAGTGCAATATTTATCTTTTTATCCTTAAATTCATCCATCAACCAGTATACAAGCTCTGGCAATTCTTTATAATCACTTGAACTTAAAGAACTTAAAGTAATCTCATTATATCCTGTAGCTTTAAGCATTGTCTTGGCGTGTTTTTTAAGAAAGTCTAAGCTTCGTGGTCTTATTGGGCGGTAAATCATACCTGCTTGACAAAATCTACAGCCTCGTATACAGCCTCTTTGTATCTCAAGCACTACTCTATCTTGCGTAGCCTTTATATAAGGCACAAGTGGCTTTTGTGGATAGTACGTCTCTGACATATCAAGTTCTACTTGTTTTACAACAGTTTTTGCAGCTTCATAAACTGTCGGATTAAACTCTTTAAGAGTGCCATCTTCATTATACGAAACATTATAAAACTGCGGAACATATATTCCAGGAATTGCAGCCGCCATTTTAAGAAAATCAAGCCTATCTTTTTCAGATGATTTCCACTCCTTATATTTGTCCATAAGCTTATAATACGCAGTTTCTCCCTCACCTATATAAAACATATCAAAAAAGTCTGCTATAGGTTCAGGGTTGTAGGCACATGGTCCACCACCTATTACAAAAGGGTCGGCATTTGTTCTGTCCTTTGCATTAAGCGCAATTCCTGATAAATCCAGAATTTGTAAAATATTTGTATAACACATTTCATATTGAAGAGTGATTCCTAAAAAGTCAAAATCCTTAACAGGCTGTTGGCTTTCAAGTGCAAAAAGCGGGATATTGTCACGCCGCATTATACTGTCAAGGTCAGGCCAGGGGGAATACACCCTTTCACAGTATATATCATCACGCTTGTTAAACATATCATAAAGTATCTGTATTCCAAGATGTGACATACCAATTTCATATACATCCGGAAAACACATACAGAAGCGAATTGCCACATCTTTTGGGTTTTTAACTACCATATTTATTTCGCCGCCAATATATCTTGCTGGCTTTTCTATAGATAAAAGTATTTCATCGCTTAATGCTAATTTTCTCATGTCAGTCCTCCAGTGAATTATACCATCCCACAATCTTATTTGCTACTTCACCTGTCTTTTTTACAATACTGTCCCAGTAGTCACTTTTATTAAGATAATCCATTACATAATCTTTATCAAATCCATTGTAAGAAAAATTGTTGTAAAAAGCAATTCCTAAAATTAAAAAAAGCATTCCTGCCGCCATAAGCCTAAGTAAACCAAAAGAATGCTTTTCTTTGGCATCTTCTGTGTCCTGCTCACTTTTTAAAGATTGCGGATGCTCTGAAAATGCCATTTTTGCTTCATAAACTTTTTCTGAACGTGATTTTTGGGGAGCTTCTTCCCTAGACGTATTATACTGGTATCTAGAATTTTCTCTGTACATAGTGCATATTCCTTTCAATTATTATCTGATAAAGTATATGCACTGTCTGACAAATTTATATTTACTTTAATCATTGTTCCATCCCATACCAGGATATTCATTACACTTTTCTCTTGTAAGTAAGTTTTTAATTGCCTGTGTTGCAGAAGTACCTTCAAAAAGTACTTTATTTACCTGTTCTACTATAGGCATTGACACATTGTATTTCTTTGCAAGTTCAAACACCGCTTTAGCAGAATAAACGCCTTCTACAACTTGATTCACTTCATCCATTGCCTCTTTTACAGACTTGCCCTTGCCAATAAGATATCCTGCATTGTGGTTACGACTGTGGTTACTTGTACATGTAACAATTAAGTCGCCGATGCCTGAAAGTCCTGAAAATGTCTCAATCCTGCCACCCATAGCAGTGCCAAGGCGAACAATTTCTGCGATTCCTCTTGTAATAAGCGCTGCTTTAGTATTATCACCAAAACCAAGCCCATCACTTACACCTGCTGCAAGTGCTATAACATTTTTAACAGAGCCTCCAAGTTCAATACCTGTTATATCAGGGCTTGTATAAACACGAAATACATCATTCATAAATATTTCCTGTATAAATGCAGCAGAATCTTCATTATCAGAGCCAACTACAACTGTAGTAGGCATACCAACAGAAACTTCCTCTGCATGGCTTGGACCTGAAAGTACGCTTACATCTGCTTCTGGTATTTCTTCACATATTATCTCTCTTAATGTTTTAAGAGTACTTTCCTCTATGCCTTTTGCGACATTTACTATATGTTGCCCTTTAGGCACATATGCTGCTGCCCTTTTAGCTGTTTCTCTTATATAAGGAGACGCTACAGAAAACACTATTAAATCAAATCCATTACATGCTTCTTCCAAATTATCAGTGATAACAACATTCTCAGGAAGCTTTACGCCAGGAAGTCTGTCCTTATGCTCCCTATTTTCACTTAACATCTTAACTTCCGCAGCAACAGCTGACCACAAAGTTACATCATGACCATTTTTAGCGAGCATAACTGCAAGTGCAGTACCCCAGCTGCCTGATCCCAAAAAACTTACCTTACTCATTTTATTCCTCCACAAAAAGTATTATTATTTTTTATTTCCCCAAAGCTTATTTTCAGTGCCATTTAAAAGCCTTACAATATTCTGCCTATGTTGGTAATATGCCAGTGCTGTAAAAAACAGGCTTATAACAAGCATATGTACAAAATGTGCATTGTTATGGTATAAAGCAACTGTATTAGCAGGAATATACCATGCAACAATAAGCGAACCAACTGAAACATATCTCGTAAGTGCAACAGCTCCTATAAATAGTGTCAGTCCTATAACTATAACTAAGGGATGTGCTGTTGCAGTTACAACTGCTGCCGTAACTGCTATCCCTTTGCCACCTTTAAATTTAAGATAGAATGGGTAATTATGTCCAAGCACAACTCCAAGCCCTATATATAGGCATAATAGATACCAATTTTGTTGTGTGCCAATAAATAACCTTACAATTAGTACAGGTATTGCTCCTTTTAAAAAATCACCAACAAATGTCATAAGTGCAGGAAGTTTTCCAAGTGTACGCAGTACATTAGTAGTGCCTGCATTGCCACTGCCGCTGTTTCTGATATCCATGTGATAAAACTTTCCAACAATATAAGCACTTGAGATACAGCCACAAAAATATCCTATCACCAAACATAACAAATTCCATGTCATAGTTACCCTCCATCCACATAACTATACAAGCTGCTTAACTTTTTTAGTCATTTCTCTTTTCTCGGACAATAAACTTTAAAGGTGTTCCCACAAACCCAAAAGCTTCCCTTATTTTATTTTCAATATATCTTGTATAAGAGAAATGCATAAGCTTTTTATCATTTACAAATATTATAAAAGTCGGTGGACCTACACTTACTTGTGTTATATAATAAATTTTAAGCTGGCGTCCTTTATCTGAAGGCGGCTGCTGTAATGCTACTGCCTCTGTAAGAATTTCATTAAGCACTCCTGTGGCAATTCGCAGTGAATGATTCTGTATAACGATATCAAGTTTGTCAAAAAGTTTTGAAATACGCTGCCCTGTCTTTGCAGATATAAAAATAATCTCTGCATACTGCATAAATGATAAAACATTTCTTATTTTTTTAGTATACTCTTTTACTGAGTTATTATTTTTTTCAACTGCGTCCCATTTATTTACTGCTATTATTATGCCACGTCCACGGTCATGTGCAATTCCTGCAATTTTAGCATCTTGTTCAGTAACACCTTCTGTCGCATCTATAACAAGCACTACCACATCTGCACGTTCCACAGCAGAAACTGTGCGGAGTATACTATATCGTTCAATCTCTTCTTTTATCTTGTTTTTGCGTCTAAGCCCAGCAGTATCTATAAATACATACTCTCTATCCTGCCACTTGACAGAAGTGTCAACCGCATCTCTTGTAGTGCCAGCTATATCAGATACTATAAGTCTGTTTTCACCAAGAATCTTATTTATAATCGAAGATTTGCCAACATTTGGTTTGCCAACAATGGCAACACGAGGTCTTTCATCTTCGTTTATTTCTGTATCTGATGTAAAAAATGCTGTAACCTCGTCAAGCATATCGCCAATTCCCAGTTTGCTTGTAGATGAAACTGGAAATGGCTCACCAATACCTAAGTTATAAAATTCATACACATCAGGCATATATTTTTCAAAATTGTCAACTTTATTTACAACAAGCACAATTCTTTTGTTTGCCTTGCGAAGCATATCTGCTACTTTAAAATCAGCATCAGTAACACCCTGCTTTACATCTACGACAAACATAACGACATCTGCCATTTCTATAGCCATAAGTGCCTGCTCTCTCATATCCTTTAACATCTGATTTTTAGTCACAGGTTCAATACCACCTGTATCCATTATTGTAAATGAATAATTCAGCCATGACACATCAGCATAAATACGGTCTCTTGTCACTCCAGGAGTGTCCTTTACAATAGATATCCTTTCACCTGCAATCATATTAAAAAGCGTAGACTTGCCAACATTTGGCCGCCCTACGATTGCAACAACTGGTTTACTCAATTAATCACCGTACCTTTCTGTACTTTACTTATTTGTCTCTTCAATATTCTTTGAAAGAAAATCTTTAACTTTGTCATATATTATCTCGTTATTTATAATACTTTCTGAACCTGTACCATAATACTGTTTTAAAAGCTTATCAAGTTCTTTTTGGTCAGCAACATTAAACTGTTTAATATACTCGTTAAGAGTCTTTTTAAACTCATCTTCCTCAACTGTAATATTCTCTTTTTCAGCTATTGCATTAATAACAAGCCTTTGGCTTAAATCATTCTTTGCGCTTGTCTCAACCTGATTTTCAAAATCTTCAGATGACATATTTTGCGATGCCAGATAATCGTCAAGGCTTACATTTTGCTGCTCAAGATAATAAGTAACAGGGGTTCTATACTGTGTTTTTACTTCATCAAGCAACGCTTCTGGATAGTTATTTACAGTTGAATTATCATAAACATACTTTAGTGCAAGGTCTTCAATAACAGTATTACGTATATATTCGTTATAATCGTTAGCAGTATTTTTATAATCAGAGTCAAAATCTTTAAAATTATTCTTTACAAATGAATCAGAAAGCTTTGGATATACAACTTTATAATTGATTGTTACTGTAAATACAGCAGGCTTTCCCTCTAGTTCAGTATTATTGCCATACTCCTCTGGAAATGTCACATCTATATCATAAGTCTTGCCAACCTTTTTGCCAATAAGCGCATCCTCAAAACCGTCAATAAACCTATGAGAGCCTATTTTAAGGTCATAGCCATCAGGCTGGTTTTCTTTTGTACATGAACCACCATTAAACTCCTTGCCATCTACCTTGCCAACATAATAAATATTAACAGTGTTCCCAAGCTTTACAGTGCCTTTTTTCACTTTGTTATAATTGCCTGTCTGTTCAATGTTTGAAGTAATTGTTGTCTTTGTCTGGTTATCAATATCAGACTTAGTTAAGCTAATTACGGAATAGTCTCCTATATCAACATAATCAGAATACTTAATATCATCATTGGCAGCAGATTCACTATTACTGTCGTTATTACTTTTGTCATCACTGCTTGTTTTATCCAAACTTTCACTACTGCTCTGGCTGCTGTCATCAGAAGCAGTAGAGCCGCAGCCTGTAAAGGGTAGTGCCACAGAGGCACATAATAATAATGCCAGAAATTTACTATACTTTATCAAATCCATTCCTCCAATATAATTAATCTTATAATACAACATTTTCCGTTATACCACAAAACTGTAAAAAAATAAAGCATTTTCAGAAAAACTTCACAAAAATATCTTTTCTTGACTAGAAATAAAAAAAACTGTATATTTAATATTGCCAAAAGATATCGCTATAATATCAATCACTGGCAATTTATTAAAATCATTATATAAGACCATAGAATAGAATGGAGGGCATTATGTCAAGCAGAAAATTTAACGAATCTATGCCACTTGCTCCACTTAAAATTATAACCATCGGAAACTGTGCCGAAATAAGTGGAAAAATAGATAAACTAATTGTAAAACGTAGGAAAAGTGCTCTTTTAAATGCAGAGAAGCCAGCTTTTAAAATGTCAGGATATGATGCAGATACATACCTTGTGCCATTTGAGTGTCCAAGATTTGGAACAGGCGAGGGCAAGGCTGTTATAAATAAATCTATAAGAGGTACTGACCTTTTTATAATCGCTGATATTGTAAATTATAGTCTTACTTATACCATGCGTGGATTCAAGTCATATATGTCCCCAGATGATTACTTTATGGATCTTAAACGTGTAATTATGGCGTGCAGCGGACAAGCTAGACGAATTACTGTAATTATGCCTTATCTATATGAAGGCCGACAGCATATTCGTGTTGTCAATGAATCACTTGACTGTGCACAGGCACTTCAAGAACTTATTGCAATGGGTGTTGAAACCATTATAACATTTGACGCTCATGACAACCGTGTACAAAATGCAATTCCAATCCATGGCTTTGATAACTTCTTTACATCATATCAGTTTATAAGCACATTTCTTAAAAATAACTCAGATATGATAGTAGACAAAGACCATCTTATGATAGTAAGCCCAGACGAAGGCGGTATGCGCAGAGCTGTGTACTATGCAAATCTTCTTGAAGTCGGAATGGGTATGTTTTATAAAAGACGTGATTATTCAAAATTTATAAATGGTGAACACCCTGTAGTTTCATTTGAATTTTTGGGAAATACTGCTGCTGATAAAGATGTAATTATTGTTGATGATATGATAGCCTCCGGACACACAGCATTTGAAACAGCAAAAGAACTTAGAAAGATGAATGTTAGAAAAATTATTATTTGCGCTACTTTTGGTTTATTTTCAGGAGGAATAGGTGAAATTGACAAAGCATATGAACAACATATATTTGACCAGATATACACAACAAATCTATGCTACTGTCCAGAAGAGGTAAAAAACAGAGAATATTACCACAGCGTTGATTTAAGTAGTTATATAGCACTTATTATTGATACATTAAATCATGATACAAGTGTTAATGATATAATGGATGCTACTACAAGAATACAAAAATTATTGGCAAAAAGAAAGCAGTAACTTTGCCATAATAGATTCCTAATGGGAAAACCATAGAGCCACTTCTATGGCTTTCCCTTTTTCTATGTCCAATAAAGAGAAAGTTTATCCCAAATGTAATTGCGCTTTTAATGCATCCTGTAAAACCTGTGAAAAGTTGATACCTTTTTCCAATGCGGCATTATTAAGCCATGCTGGAATTGTGAGGGTTTTTTTGACAGATTTTTCAAAATGTTCTTTTGCATATGAAGCTACATCCACGGAAATTATATTGACGAAAGATTCACACATAGGCGCATCTAGGTCAAGTTCTTTTGCAACAGCTTGTGGGTCAATATCAGATAATTTGGATGGTTTCGGGATATTATCCCCATCCATTTGACAAGTATGAAGATAACCAGCTAGACATTCGACAGCCATTTCCATAGCATCTTCAAAAGTATCTCCACACGTGGAAAGCCAGTTAAGGTCGGGAAACACTACGGAATAACCATTATCTTCGTGAAAAAAACAGGCTGGATACATTGATAACATTTAATACACCTCCTAATTTATTTAAAGGGTTGAAGGCAGTGGGGCTATTTAAGCTCTGCCTGTCTTTTGATGGAATTTTCTGTACCTTTGGGAAGGTCTTTTTTGTGAAAAGGTATTGTAACTTTTCCTCGTTTAGTCGGATGTATGTAATTTTTGTGAGAACCTTCTTGGTTTTTGAATATCCATCCGTCTGCAAGAATTAGTTTTTCCATCTCCCTTGGTTTCATTGGCATTTTGTTTTCCTCCTTGCATTATTATAATAGCACATAATACGTGTTTCATCAATACGTATTTAAAAGCTTCTTTTGTAGCTGCACTCATCAAATACACCCCCTATTTATAAATATCGCCTCTTGAATTAAAACTTTTTTCCCCTGAAATGCGAATCCATAATGTCTGATTTTTTTCTTTGAAATTCCTTTTGTAATCAAATACGCATCATAGTTTTTTTCTTCTATCTGTGCAAGAGCTCTATTAGCAGTTTCCTGTAAATCTTTTTCCTTTGATTGGTGGTATACTTTAAATTCTATAATAATAGCATCTAAGTTATCTTTTATAGGTTCTAAAACAACATCATATCTTCCAAAACCGCTCTCTCTATTAGATGTAATATGGTATTTATCAGCCAGATTTACAATAAGCCCCAAAACAAAACCATGGTAAAATCTTTCTGGTTCTGTATATGAAGCGTGTTTGCCTGTATCAAAACTGCTAAAAGTTTGTAAAGCAACTTGGTTAATATACTCATTCATGTATTCAATATCATTTGCAAGAAATGCTTTTACAAAATCGTTGTAATGTGCTGATGGGTTTTTAAACCAGTTTTCTATCATCTTCTTAAACATTTTTTGTACTTCATAATTAGTAAGCGAGATTTGATATAACTCCTCTTCGTCATTAGATATTTGTTTTGCTTTTAAATATCCTGATGAAAGTAAAAGACTCCAGATAGATGCGTCACTCTCATCCAGTTGATTAAACACGATTTCCTCATCTAGTTGTGTAATAACCTGCTTTTTTGCCAGTAAGTCTTCCATTGTAATTTTTATCTCAGAAGAGCTTTCTCTAATTAATTTACTTACTAGGCTATTGGAGCTAGTATTTACCCAATAAGTCTTTAATTTCCCTGAATCCAGATATTTTGTAATCGACCATGGATTGTAAATATCTGTCTGATTTCCAAATTGAAAACCATCATACCAGAATTTTACTTTTTCTATTGTATTAGATAAGTCAAATAGTTTTAAGGAATCTTCTACTTCTTTTTGTGTAAAACCAAAAACAGTTTTATATTTGTTGGAAGTAACCGTTACTACTTCAAGATTATTCAAATCTAAAAAGATAGATTCTTTGCTTACTCTTGTAATCCCTGTCATAATTCCACGTTCCAAATAAGGATTTGTTTTAAATGTAGAATTAAATAAACTACGTGTAAAAGCAACCATTTCTTCCCAATATCCATGTACATAAGATTCTTGCAAAGGAGTATCGTATTCATCTAAAAGAATGATAACCTTTTTATTGTAATATTGACTTAAATAAAACGATAATTCCTTTAACGCTCTCGTTATTTCTGAATCAACTGCCGTATTGTGCAAAAAAATGTCTTTTTGCCATAGTTTACTATAATTGCGGTAACATTCTGCAATAGCATATATAATACCTTCTTTGGTATCTTTAAAAGTAGTACCTTTTATATCTGCAAAAGTTAAAGAAATAACAGGATAAGTTCCCTGTAGTTTTTGGTAAGTTTTTTCTTTCCAGATAGAAAGCCCTTCAAATAAATCTGCTCTGGCTGCATATTGATTAGAGAAAAAAGCTTCTAACATACTTATATTTAAAGTTTTTCCAAAGCGGCGTGGACGTGTGATTAGCGTAACATCATCTCCGTTATCCCACCATTCCTTGATAAAGCTCGTTTTATCTATGTAAAAGTAGTTGTTTTCTCTTATTTTAACAAAATTTTGATTTCCTATAGAAATAGTTGGCTTCATATTAAATCAGCAAGGAAACTTCCTGCGTCCTCCTTTTTCAATTATACTCGCATAGAAATGTTATGTGTTTATGTATATTATACTGAAATTTGGACAAATTATCAATTTTTATTTTTTTAATGATATTGCTTTGGGATATAAGCTGCCAGATTATCGGATTTTATTTAGAAATATAGGCTTTTAGAAAACAAAGTGTGTCAAAAAGTGTACTTT
>DESG01000061.1 GCA_002361175.1 Lachnoclostridium sp. UBA3320
ATCGTTAAGTTGATGACATTGCCCCACATCCCAGAAATTACTATGGGTAGCAACCCTTGATAAAATATCAGACCTTTCCCCATGTTTCACATACACATCTGCATAAGCTACTAAAATCTTACCCTGTAATTTAGAAGCATCAAATTCATAATCTAATGCCCATGTGCCTGCACCAGTATCAGATGCAGTTACTTCCATTTCTTTCTCTACTTTCTTGCCAGAACTGTCAGTCAGTGTTGTGCCTTTTTCCATGTCAATGATTTTGCCCTTGACTGTATAGGTTGAGTTTGGCTGGAAACGAGTGTAGCTGACAGTATCCACGATATGTGCATCAGCTTCAGCAAGAAGCACTTTTGTCCCTGTTTTATAATCGTTTAAATCTGTCCAGATATAAGGGATATATACAGTCTGTTTTAAGTTTTCAATACTGGTATGCTTTGCAACAAGCACCCTGTCAGAATTCCCATCTTTATTTGTAATGCGGTACAGTTCCTGATATACCACTAAAACTGCACCCTTAAATTCATCTGTAGTATATTTTGAAACATCAATATCAAATGCTATTTTTATAGTACCTTCACTGGAACTGGTTACTTTAAACTGCTTTGTCGCCTCTGCCCTGCCACCACCTGGTGCATATGCAAGGACATTCGTACCTGCCTGTATTGTCTGGTCTTTATTGACAACATAACCATGCAATTCATAATCCCCTGCAGGTAAATTTCTGTAATGGACTGTATCTATAACAGTTGCCCTTCCTGTATCAGTATGCAGAGTCTTAGTAAAGTTATCCATATCAATTGCTTCAGTCCAGATATCTCCAATTGGGATTGTCTGCCTTTCATCCAGAGGATCCTGGTGGTCTGCAATCAGATGTTCACCAGTTTCATTATCTAAATACAATCTTTCATAAATTACGAGGGTTCTTCCTGCGAAATATTCAGCATCAAGGCAGAATGTTACATCTTTGTGTTTGCTGTCCTGTGGAATAATATCACCAAAAGTTAAATATTGCTTATCTAACAGCTCAAAATCTGTTTTAAATTCAGTAGTAAGCACCTGCTTATTTCCTGCATCATCAGTAGCAATATCACCTGTAGCCTGGTCCCTTAATTCTGTCACAAGTCTGTAAGTATAACCTGGTGACAATGATTTGTAATGAACTGTATCAATAATATCTAACTCTTTTGAAGCAAGCCCAATATTTTCACCAGTGCTTTTCTCCATTGCATCTGTAGTGATTTTAGGGAAATAAACCCTTTCTTCTGTATCCCAGAATTCATCATGAGTTGCAACAACCTTATCACCAATATACACCTCTGCATATGCGACAAGGATTGTTCCCTGCATCTTGGAAGCATCAAAAGTATAATCTAATGCCCATGAACCAGTTCCTGTTGCATTTGAAGTAAACTGCTGCACCTTTTCGCTGCCTGGAAGAACTGTGCCATCTTCCATGTTGTAAAGTCTTCCTTTTACAGTATATTGTGTAGAAGGTTTAAAATTGAAATAGTTAATGGTATCTATAAGGTGTGCATTTGATTCTGCATATGATAATTTTGTACCAGTCTTACTGTCATTCAGTGATGTTGTAATCTTTGGAAGGTAAATCGTCTGGTTTTCATCATTAATATCTGTATGAGATGCAACAATAGACCTGTCATCAGCACCATCGTATCGTTGGATGACATACAAATCCTCATAAACAACGAAAACTGCACCATCATATGATTTATTCAAATCATCAACATATTTTTTTAAATCTATGTCAAATGTCAGTTCCTGCTCACCATTTGCTGTGTCTGGTGTGAATACTACTTTGTTCTCTGCTGGCTTACCATCGGTTCCAACCACAAGAATTTCTTCATCCCCAGCTTCAAGGGTTTTCTTCCTGTCAACAACCCTTCCATGTAATTCGTATGTTAATCCAGGAATAAGATTTTCAAAAGAAACAGTATCCTTGATGATTGCTGTTTCGTCTGCATAGGAAATGTTTGTTTGTGTTTCCACATCAATAGCATTGGTCCAGATTTTAGGGAAGCGAATCATCTGGTTTTCATCAGCCAGATCCTGATGGTCTGCCACTAACTGTAAATTCCCATCTTTATCTTCAAGATACATCCTCTCAAAAACAACAAGTGTTCTTCCTGCAAAGCTCTCAGCATTGAATGAAAAAGTAACCCCATTGCCATCATGATTCTCAGGAATGATATCACCATAACTGCCATACCTTCCTGCATCAAAATCTTCATCAGCAATAAATTCTGAAACCAGTGACTGCTGTTTCCCATCATCATCTACCACAATTTCACCAGTGGCAGCATCAACCAGGTCTGAGTAAACGATATATTTAAGTCCAGGGATAACATCTTCATAGTGTACAGTATCATAGATGTGGACATTTTTCTCTGGATAACTTAAATGATGGTCTGTTTTCTGGTCTTTCGCAAATGTGTCCATGCCTGTCACAGATGTCATCTGGTTCTTGTCCATAATGTCCTTATGGTCTGCAACAAGAACCCAGTTGCCAGAATCAGGGCTGCCTTTTTCAAGAAAAATTTCTTCAAATGCAACATATTTCTTGCCATTAGACTTATTAATCTGGAATGCGAGCTCAATATCAAAACTTCCAGATTCTCCCTCTGCAACCTTATAAGTTTCACACTGCATTGGATTGCCATTTTTATCAAGTCCTACATCTCCAGTTTCAGCATCAACCAGTCTGGATACAATCTTATATCTCAGTCCTGGTAACAGGTTTTTGTATGTTATGGAGTCTACAAGCAGTGAATTTCCTGCTGCTGTAAGATTTGTACCTGTGTCCTGGTCTGTTAACTGCGTCTGTACAGAAGGAACCATAAAGGATTCATATTTATCATTCTTGTCTTTAAACTCAAAAGCAAGTGTAGAACCATCATATATTTCAATAAATGAAACAAATTTTTTACCATCTAAACCAGTTCCATCAAACTCATAACGAACATCCCATTTACCAGAACCAGTTGCAGAAGTTGTCTGGTTCGTTGTACTGTCAGTGATTTTGATTTCATTTCCTGCAGCATCTTTTGCTTTTTCATTTGTTTCCAAATCAACAAGCCATCCCTTTATTGTATATGCCTTGTTTGGTGTCAGCCCAGAATATTCAATAGTATCTGTCATGGACTGGAGAACACTTCCGCCACCTTCTTTGCAGGTTTCGTCCTTATACTTGCCTGCATAAGCTATAGATTCTCCTGTACCACTCTTTCTCTGTATCTGGCTGCTAATAATCTGTGTGCCTGCATGTCCTTCATTTTTAGTAAAATAAAGATACTCTGTAGGCTCTTCTTCTGATGAAACTGTTATTGCAACATTATCATTTTCTGGATCAACCTCTGGGACACTTCCACTGTCATCTTCTTCATCACTGCCATCCCCATCATCTATAGATGTCCATGTATCATCTTCTTCATCTTCAATGTCAATTCTCTCTCCAGATGAGGTAACAGCATAAACAGTGTTCATGAATACTAATGTATGGTCTGCCATCCCATCTGATGAAACTGTACCATTAATAAATGTAACATGGTGTTCATCACCAGGATGTTCAGCAAGATGGTTATTCCAGTCGTCCTGTGTAAATGAATGTGTAATAGATGACCTTGACATAGGTTCGTCTGGATCTGGTGTTTCCACTGTTCCGCCTGATGATGTATCCCAATTAACATCAATATATTTGCCTGTCGTTTTATCCAGGCATGATGTGTTAATGTAATATGTCATGCTTTCATAGCCTTCCACAGGTCTTACCAGAACCTGTTCTGAAAACTTTACTGGGCCTTGGTCTGCCTCTGCATACTGCTCACCTGAGTCTGTAAACTTTGCATACGAAAACTGCCCAAGGAAAGCCCTGTCCTCTGCTGCCCTAATAGCTGCACCTGCACTTGCTGACTGCATTACTATATTACCCTTGGCATCTGCCCCATTGATTAAAACTTTAGGGTTATCCTTGTCACCATTCATATACACAACTATGCCCTTTTCAGGATCTGATGAAACAGATGTGCCTGTTGCACCATTAAACATTTCACCACTTGTTAAAAATCCTTCAGATGCAGATACTTCATAAATGTGGTATGTCCCCTTTTTGCCAAAATTCTTCTGCCATGATTCCAGGTCGCTCGGATTGATAAAATTATTTTTCCATCCTGGTCGGTTAGATGTATCATATACTATAGGGAAAAAATCAATACCTGCTGGTGTGTATGGATGACCAGAAGGATATCCTTTTTTCATTTCTTGCATAAACCTGGTATAATTAGGGCCACCCTTTTTAGTTGATGATGTTGTAAATGTCCATGAAGCCTTTTTGCTTTTGGACTCAAGTTCCTTAACAGTATTGCATTTCTGGTCTTTATAAAAATCAACCCTGTATACTGCACCGTCAAGTGTTGCCTTTGACATGCCGTCTCCCCATGCTGTCACTGGATTTATATCCTTGAATAATGCAAGGGCAAAAGGATCCTCCCCTTCTTCCTTTTTTTGTTCAACATCCTTGCTGTGGAAGTTAACCCTGACAAGGTTACATGTAGTCTGTTTGCCTATTTCTGCACCAAGGAAACTGAGGATTATGTATCCCTTTTTAGCTGTTTTAGTCCTTTGCTTCCATCCTCCGCCAATGTCCTCCCATCCACTAACTTTTTGTTCTGCATTTTTGATTTTAACAACCCTTACAGCAAATACATTCTGGTTAAGTGGGTTACTAAACCCAGTCTTATATAAATGTGTACATGTAGAGTGCATTGCCTTTATACATCTGATGAATGGAAGAAGACCTTTTTCTTTAATCCACTCATCTTTATCTCTTTTTGGTTTTGCATTAGATAAATCACATGATATATATAAATCCTGCCCAGGTTCAAGCTTATGGGGCTTAATATCAGCCTGCTCAAAAGTCATGTCACCCAATGCATATTTTGCTAACCTCGTACCAGCAGATTCCCTTCCAGGATCATAATTGCCTGTAGATGTATGGTTGTTGTCCTCGGAAAGGTAATATTTTTCATTTCCAGTAGCTGAACCCTTGCCTGGATACCCTAATTTACCTGTTACCCTTGCTGGTTTAAAAAGGTCACTGTTACCTTTTTTTGGCAGCTTATCCCATGGCACTTCTATATTATCCAGAGCTTTCATATCCTTATAAGCAATACTTTGTGCTGGTTCTCCATTTACATCACTAGCAGCAATACCTACAAGCTGGTCTTTTAATGTCTCTCCATTTTCCCATGCTTCGACAGAAACAATGGAAGCAGAAGACATACCAATTGTTAAATTTCCAGTTTCCTGTTCATATTCATAGGAATCTTCAGGCATAAGTACACCATTTACTGAAACACTCATGTTTTCAGGATCCATTCCAGCACTTACAGAGGTTGTTGTTTCAAGGGAAAATATATCCTGCTCTTCTGAACTGACATCTATTGAAGTCCCCTCTTCATCCACACCAATTGTACATACACCAGACTGCATTTCAGGCATATCATCTTCTGCAGCCCTTGTCATGATTTCATCATGGTAAACCTGCATAAACTGTACCTGCAGGCTTGAAATTGCAAGTTCATTATTTTCTTCTTTATTTAACTGTGCATATAATGATTTAGGGATGTATAACAGGCCTGTTTCATTATCATATACACATCCGTCAAGTGCCCTGCCACTTAAATCATTATATGCAAACTGCCAGTCCTGTACTGTATACCCTTCATCCTTCTGCATAGTGTTGGCATATGTAACATAATAATCACTGTTTTCATCAAAATCATATATATATGTCGTTGCCTGTACCTGCCCCAAAAATTTCATAAGGTTTTCATCACTATTTTCATCATCAGCTTCAATACTATCCATAATACTATCAATAGTATCCCCAGGTTCAACATATTTGCCATCATATAAGGTCTGCTTAACAGGCAGAATATCTACTGGTGCAGCTTTGCCACTTACTGTCATGTAGGCAGGGTTTAGGTTTGCTTTAATATAACTCTCAGTAGCTAAATCAAAGATTACTTCTTCTACTTCTTCTTGTGTAACCTCTGATGTTTCTGTAATATCATGATATTTAGATTCTATATCTAGCTCTCCACCATCAGATAATTCCTCTCCTTGAACGATTTCAACAGTGGATGAACTGGAAAATACAGCTTCTACAGTTAAACTTTGATTAGGCATCACAAACGAAAACACATTATCCATGGTTTCTTTATGAGCCATTACATCCCCACTGTTAGCATCTTTAATTGTAAATGACTTAACATTATATTCATCATCTGGTACTAATTCTACCTCTACTTTGTCCCCTGCATTAAAAGCCCAGATAGAACCATCATTTTCAACTTGATCCAGCTCGCCATCTTCACCAACCTGGACCATATGGTATCCATCCTGGTCTGCT
This sequence comes from Lachnoclostridium sp. UBA3320, assembly GCA_002361175.1. Taxonomy (GTDB): domain Bacteria; phylum Bacillota; class Clostridia; order Lachnospirales; family Lachnospiraceae; genus Butyribacter. The sequence goes on from DESG01000061.1 coordinate 6,431, forward strand.
GTAGAGGCATCCATGCACTCTTGCGAAAATTGCATAATACCATTATCAGTATCAGACAGTGTCACTGTTGTTACAGTATCCGTGTCATTTTCTTCAGCACTTGCAATGTTTACCAGGCCAGCTGGAATACACATAACAGTTGCCAAAAAAGCTGAAACAGCTTTCTTTATAAACTTTATCACTTAAATATACCCCCTTCTTAAAATTTTATCTATGTCAAAGCATTTCTGCTATTATCCAATTTAATATGTATTTTTTTTCGAGGAAGAGAAGAAAGATTTTGAGAAAAATTATGAATTAATTCTTTTGAAATGCTATTATTAAGCATTATAAAAGACTCATGCAAGGTACATGAGCCTTTCTTTGCCAAATCACAACCATTATTACATAATATGCAAATCTTACATTATCAGTTCAATATTATCTCTTTATAATGCTCACATACTCTGTCTATAATCTTCTGGTCATTGAATCCAACATCTTTTGCTATTTCACTGACTAATCCAGGACCAAAATCATATTTCCTCGCATATGTTTCTCGTCGATCCCATGATGGATGTGAGATAGTATCTGTACTATCTATATGTAATTTCTTTTTATATTCTATTGATGCTAATAACTTTTCCCTACTACCATCTGCCATTTTTTTTGCCCCACCAAAATCAGCATGAAGTTCATTTACCCATGCAATAAATTTAATACTTTTTATACCAAATTTGAGAAAACAGAATTGATTTTCTGTATGTGTTATCTCATGCCCAACAGTTATATTAAATGCATTGTTTGTTTCAGCATCATTAAATAAAATAAGCCTGGTAGCCCATTTGGAATTCATAACTATATATTTGTTAAAAAATACATGGGAATTTAAAATATGTGGCTTTATATCAAAAAGCCATGAAAACTTTATTTTCGTTTTCTCTGAACACTTCATCCTTTCATACTTTCGGAGAATATCCAAATAATTATCTGGAATAATAGCTTTCTCTTCCTTTACCTGATGGTGTATTGCAGCCCTCATTAATAAATGAATCATATTATGTAGCCCTCCTTACTGCTTTTCACAACAGAACAATTAATAAAATAATTATCAACAAAACGATTAACCGAATTGTTGGAAATGGATTATCCCATGGGGAATCACCTATAAAAAAAGGAAGATTAAAATGTTGTATAATTCCCCACAATGTCAAAAGGAAAAAAATCACAGCAAGAACAATCAGAATTACTTTTACAACTATCATTGCATCACCACCCTTCATAATTAAAATATTCTGCTTGTGTATTACCTGTCTATAATATGGGATAATCATATATAAAAAGCCTGCACACCGAAGCATGCAGGCCTTTTTTCTGAATCATTTACAAATCTTTTCATTAATTCGTAATTATTGCACTAATAACTCCAGTTCTTGTATCAACTACCCATGGAAGGTTTGCACCAATATCATCTTTCACTGCAAGCGAAGTAATGCTGCCATCCTTTCCATCCATGGATATATTGAATCTTGTGCTTCCTGCTTTCTTGTACCCTTCAGGTGCTGATATCTGTACCAGCTTATATCTTCCTGCTCCAAGGCCTTTAAATTCCAGCATGCCATCTGTGCTGGTTAATTCTGCAATCTTATGGAATTTAGCTGTGCCAATATTACCTGTATAAGTTACCTTCTCTTTGTATAAAGCAAACTTTGAGCCAGTAATTGCATTGCCAGAAGCATCTGTATTTTTTAGTTGTAACGATGATGAATATACA
>DESG01000016.1:0-24400 GCA_002361175.1 Lachnoclostridium sp. UBA3320
GATTAAGAGTCAGGTGCTCTGCCAGCTGAGCTAGAAGCGCATATATATAAAATTCTTAACTATTTTTTAACAACGAGGTTATTATAGCAATCCTATAATAAAAATGCAAGTCATTTTTAAGAAAATTTTCATGTTTTTTGTAATTTTGCCACTATTCACAACAAAATTAGTTATAAATACTAATATTTTTGCTAATTTGCTTAAAAATAAATTAAAGATACTTGTATTTTGTCTTAAAAGTATATATAATACATAAACGTTTGATGTAAAAACTCTTTCCGATATAAGAAGGCTATATTTTTGAAAGGAGATAAATTTTTATGATAGCAAAAAAAATGGTAGCATATGTAGAAGGAAGTTCTGTTACAAGGGCTATGTTTGAGGAAGGAAAAAAACTTGCAGCAGAGTATGGGGCTTTGAATGTATATGATTTTAGTCTCGGCAATCCCAGTACACCACCACCTGCATGTGTAAAAGAGGCGTTTAAGGATATTATAGAAAATACTAGTCCAAATAAATTACATGGCTATATGAGCAATTCAGGACATGAGGAAGTACGTGAAGCTATTGCTTGCTCTATTAATAAAAAGTTTAAAACTTCATTGTCACAGAAAAATATAGTTATGACTGTGGGAGCAGCAGGTGGCTTAAATGTGATGCTTAAAGTTTTACTTGACCCATGTGATGAAGTGATTTTATTTGCCCCATATTTTGGAGAGTATAATAATTATGTTGCAAATTTTGATGGTAAGGTAGTTGTTATCCCCCCTGCAATACCTTCATTCTTGCCAGACTTTAAAACATTTGAAGAAAAAATAACAAGCCGTACTAAGGCAGTGGTTATAAATACTCCAAATAATCCAACAGGTGTAATTTATACAGAAGATACTATAAAAGAACTTGCAAAGATACTTGAGAGCAAGCAAAAAGAGTATGGCACGCAGATATATATTATATCAGATGAACCATATCGTGAGCTTGTATACGATGATATAGAAGTTCCTTATGTTACAAATTATTATAAAAATACAGTTGTTTGTTATTCTTATAGCAAATCACTGTCTTTGCCTGGTGAACGTATAGGATATCTTGTAATACCTGATGAAGTAGATGACTTTGAAAATGTCGTGTCTGCTGCTAATGTGGCAAACCGCATACTTGGCTTTGTAAATGCACCATCTATTATGCAGTTAGCTGTGGCAAGATGTCTTGATGCAACATCAGATATTTCTGTCTATGACACTAATCGTAAACTTTTGTATGATAAGCTTACATCACTTGGCTTTGAATGTGTAAAACCACAGGGAGCATTTTATTTATGGGTAAAGACTCCTACAGAAGATGATTTAAAGTTTGTAGATAAAGCAAAGGAATTTAATATATTACTTGTACCAGGAAGTTCATTTATGTGTAAAGGATATGTCCGTATAGCATATTGTGTAGATACAGACATGATAAAGCGTTCATTTGCAGCGTTTGAAAAACTTGCAGCAAGTTACAATTTAAAGGAGGCAGAAAAATGAGTAATTGGAGAGATAATATACGTTTGGTAGAGCCATATGTTCCAGGAGAACAGCCAGACTTTCCTGACATGGTAAAACTTAATACTAATGAAAATCCTTATCCACCATCACCAAAAGTATTTAAGGCAATAAAAGATTTTGATGCTGATACACTAAAACTTTATCCAGACCCATCTCTGCATCTTCTTGTAGATGCCATTGCAAAAAATTATGGTATTGAGGACAATCAGGTATTTACAGGAATTGGTTCTGATGATGTACTTGCTATTGCATTTATGACATTTTTTAACAGTAAAAAACCTATACTTTTTCCAGATATAACATATTCATTTTACAGTGTGTGGGCCAAGCTTTTTAAAATACCATATAAAAGCCCAGAACTTGATAAAGATTTTATGATAAAAGCTAAAGATTACTACTCTGACAATGGAGGAATTGTTATAGCTAACCCAAATGCTCCTACAGGCATAAGTCAGAGTGAAGATTTTTTAATAGATATAATAGAGCACAACCGTGATGTTATTGTTATAATAGATGAGGCATATGTAGATTTTTGCGGCAAGTCAGCACTGCATCTGACAAAACGCTATGATAATGTACTTGTGGTACAGACGTGTTCTAAATCACGTTCACTTGCAGGAATGCGCATAGGATATGCTATGGGCAATCCAGAGCTTATAAAGGCAATGGATGATGTAAGACTTTCATTTAATAGCTACCCTATGACAAGATTGTCTATAGCAGTAGGCAAAGCTGCTATGGAAGATGCAGATTACTATAAAGAAACTACTAAAAAAATTATCGAAACAAGAGAGTGGACAAAAAAAGAATTAAAAAGACTTGGATTTACATTTGGCGACTCAGAAACAAACTTTATATTTGCAGTACATAGCTCTTTTAAAGCAGAATATATATTTCGTAAATTAAAGGAAAAACATATTTTTGTAAGGCATTTTAATTCTCCTCGTATAGACAATTATTTAAGGATTTCTATAGGTACACAAGAACAGATGCAGTATTTTATAACTGAATTAGAAAAAATATTAATGAAATAATGACAGAAACAGAAAAAAGTGCTATTATATAATCTATGTGTCTGGAAACTAATATATAGAATTGATGTGAATGATATGGAGATTATTTATGAAAAAAGTAATTACTTATGGAACATTTGACTTGCTGCATGTAGGGCATATTAATCTGTTAAGAAGGGCAAGAGAACTTGGCGACTACTTGCTTGTTGCTATTTCCACAGATGAATTTAATGCCATAAAAGAAAAAAAGGCTTATTATTCTTATGAAGATAGAAAACAGATTTTGGAAGCTGTGCGATATGTAGACAAAGTGATTCCAGAAAATACATGGGAACAGAAAATAAAAGATGTAATAGAAAATAATATTGATATATTTGTTATGGGACATGACTGGGAAGGCAAGTTTGACTTTCTTAAAGACTATTGTGAAGTTATATACCTTCCAAGGACAGAAGGTATATCTACTACAAAGATAAAAAGCGATTTAGGTATTAAGTAATACGGAAAGGGAATTTAAGATGTTTATTAACAAAATAAAAAAGAAAGCAGTAAGTGGGCTGCATGTCTTAAAAAATAATTTAAGAAGAATATTTGGAAGAGCCCCTAAAATGAAGTTTTTTTATGGAAGTTATTATAAGCATTGCAATGTAATAGACAACCGCATACTGTTTGAATCATTTCATGGCACTACTATATCTGACTCGCCTTTTTATATTTTAAAGGAATTGCTTTCACGTCCTGATGCCTCTAAATATGAAATATATTACAGCAGTAATACTGATGATTATGAAACACATAAGAAATTTATTGAGGCTAATAATATACCAGTAAAGCTTGTATGCATTTCGTCATATAAGTATCTTAAGGTACTTGCAACAGCCAAATATCTTATTAACAATAGTTCTTTTCCTGTATATTTTATAAGAAAGGACGAGCAGGTATATTTGCAGACATGGCATGGCACGCCTTTAAAGACGCTTGGCAAGAAGATGCGTAAGGGTATTGAGTCTATGTACAATGTACAGCATAATTTTTTACAGGCATCATATCTTATGCATCCAAATGAATTTACTAAAAATGCTATAATGCAGGACTACAACTTAGATGCACTGTATACTGGAAAGGTGGCATTAAGCGGCTATCCAAGAAACAGCATTTTTATGGATGAGCAGAAAGCGTTTGATGTAAGAAAAAAGCTTGGGCTTTTGGACAAGGTTGTGTATGCATATATGCCTACTTGGAGGGGAACAAGCAATCACTCTGTCCAGTATAACTCATATAGCAGGGAAATATCACAGATGATGGAATACCTTGACAAGAGGATGAAAGATAACCAAGTTTTATATGTGAATTTTCATCCAATCCTTAAAAATGCCATACAGCTTGGCTCATATAAACATATTAAAAGTTTTCCAGCAGAAGTTGACAAATATGAGTTTTTAAACAGTGTAGATGCACTTATTACAGACTATTCAAGTGTATTTTTCGACTTCTCTGTAACAAGAAAACCAATTATATTATATATGTATGACTATGATAAGTATATTAAAGACCGAGGTATGTATATAGATATAAAAGAACTGCCTTTTGTAAAACTCTATGATATAGAGTCACTTTCAGAGTGGCTTGTTACAGAAAAAATTCTTGGTGAAGGATATGATGATGGCGACTACTGCGAGAAATTTATAAAGTATGATTCACTTGATGCACCAGCTAAGATGCTTGACCTTGTGCTTTATGGCAAAGAAGACAATATGGTTATACAGGACTATTCTGAAAATATGCAGCAGCCTAGGCGTGTAATTCATCCATCAAAAGTTATCAGTAAAAGTGACCTTGAGGCTATCAGTAAGTATGCTCAAAAAAATGATATTGTCCAGTTTGAAAAAAAGTGGTTTAAAAATGGTTTAAGTGCAAAGCTTTATGACAACTATAATGACAGCTTTGATTATGTTATTATTACAAATACAACTCCAAGGACGTATTTTGAAGAGATACTTGTAAAGCTTAAAGTAAAATCTGTAAAAGACAGGTTAAGGGAACGTGAACTTAAAAGAACATTTCCAAGGCTTAAAGTACAGCCTGTCTATATAAGGAAGTTTCATGCAGCAGAAGAAGGATGCAGTATAAATAATGCAGATAAAAAAAATATACAAGCAAAGCTTGAGAGCAAAAACAACAAGATTTATATAGATGTTTTGTTAGATAATCCTGAACGTATACCTGTGAAGTTTATGTTAATAGACTCCAAAAATAAGATAAGGTGTGTAAGAGAAACTACAAAAGAAGAGCGATTGCAAAGAAAGATTTGTGAAGATTTTGAAGATTGGAAACAAAAGCTTGTGCCATCAGACAGATATCTTATGGCAGCAGAGATTTTAGACCAAGCTTTTTCAATAAGGTATATTGCCACATTTATTGATTCTGAATGGGCAAAAGAGGCTGATTCTCTGTATGAAAGATTTGATAAACCAGAGGCGTATAAATCACCATGTATAGTTACAGGTGTTGGAAACCCTGAGTTTAAGTCAGGAAGGAAATATGAACCTGGCAAGGTGGCAATACTTCCTTATATAAGAATGGGAAGCAGAACTTTTGGTATATGCTTTTGCAAGCCTGAAAGAGTGATTAATGAATATACACAGGCTAGAATTTTAAAAATAAAATCTACTAAATCTGTTTCAACTGTTTATATGAAAATGAAGAAACAAGAGGGTATGTCCATCAAAAATATTGTTTTGCGGTACAGAAGTGCAGTAAGTTATGATATCCCTGTAGAGTACAGTATAAAAGAAAATGGCAGATATTATATTATAAAAACAGTTATAGATTTTGAAACGCTTCCTTTAAGGGAACTTTATTGGGACTTGCGCATCCTTGCAGATAAATATGGATATGAAAACGAGATAAGGGCACGGTTTACAGGCAATTACTGGAAGTACAACTTTTATCTTACAAACAGGCAGTATTCTGCTGGTGAGGGGCATATGACATTTCCTTATTATACAAAAGGCGCATGTCTTGCATACCTTTACCGCCCAGATTCTCCATATGATGTCTATGCAACAAAAATTAAAGAAATGGCAGCAAGTATTGTTTATATATTGTCAAAACCACTGTTTAGGCGCAGGAAAATATGGCTTGTGTATGAGAAATTCTGTTCCATGGCACAAGACAATGGTTATTATTTCTTTAAATACTGTATGGAAAATCTTCCAGAAGAAGAAAAAAAAGACATTTTTTATGTAATTGATAAAAATGCACCTGATTATGACAAGATTAAGACATATGATGACCATATAATACAGTTTATGAGCTTTAAACACATTTTGTATGTGCTTGGGTCAGTTTTATATATTGCCTCTGACTCAAGGACGCATTTATATGCTTGGAGATGCAAGACAAGTCTTATACGTTCCAAAATTGATAAAAGACCTATCTTTTTCTTACAACATGGTGTTACAGCTCTTAAACGTGTTGCGCCTCTGTTTGGAAAGCATGGAAGCAGTCCTATGACATATTTTGCTACAACATCACGATTTGAGCAGGATATAGTAGTAAAGTATCTGGATTATAAAAGAAGTAAAGCACCAATGACAGGCTTTACAAGATGGGATGTACTAGAAGATGCAAAAACAGAAGATGACAAGCTTATACTTCTTATGCCGACATGGCGTTCTTGGCTTGAAGAGGTCAGCGATGAAGAATTTCTTGCAAGCGGCTATTACAAGAATTACTCAGCACTTTTACAAAGCAGCCGTTTATCAAAACTGCTTGAGGACAATGACACAAGGATGATATTTTATATCCATCCAAAGTTTGCAGGATATTTAAAGAACTTTAAACAGACAGCGAATAATATTACGCTTGTGCCTTTTGGCGAAGAACCGCTTAATGAAATTATGATGAAGTGTCATATGTTAATTACGGACTATTCAAGTGTATGTTGGGATGTTTATTATCAGAAGAAACCTGTTATTTTTTATCAGTTTGACTATGAAAAGTATGATATGGCGCATGGTAGCTATATTGATATGGAGACAGAGCTTTTCGGAAGGCGTGCTGTAACAGGTGATGAACTTTTGGATGAAATTGAACAATGTATCATTTCTGGTTTTTCATTAAATCAGAAAGAATTAGAAGAACATCATCACTATTTTGAATATATTGATGATAAAAACAGCGAACGTACTTATCTTTACTTAAAAGAAAAGGGATATTAGAACTATGTTAAAGAAACGAATATGTATTTTACTTAGCTTTTTGATGATAATGACATGCCTATCCCCTGTCAGTTTATATGGGAATACAAAAACTGTTTTGGCAAAAAAATTGCGTAAAGAAGAGGCAGGGGCAGCTACAGGTGCTGCTGTGGGCAGCACTTTATCATCACAGGGCAATCTAAGGCTTATATTTACAACAGATATTCATGGGCAAGTTGTAAATTATGATTACCAGACAGGAAAGATTTTAAACAGAGGTTTAAACAAGGTCTATACCATGATACAGTCTGCAAGGTCAGAGGTAGGAGATAGCTATTTTACATTTGACCTAGGCGATAGTGTAATGGACTTTAATTCTGATTATATATATAGTCAGGATACAGAGTCTTTGCAGCCTGTATATAACGCTATGTCAATTATTAATTATGATGCTATTACCCTTGGCAACCATGATTTTGATTTTGGCTATGATTATATTGTAAACCAGCTTGAAATGTCAGGGCTTATGGAAAAGTGTGTCCTTGGAAATGTACATTCAAGTATTAATGGTGACAGTGTATTTGGCGTAGAAAATAAAATTATTGAAAAACAGATAATGTCAGAAACAGGGGAGCAATTAACTGTAAAGGTTGGAATAGTTGGCGAGACTACACCATCACTTTCAACAAGGTCAGAAGCTTATAAAAACAAGCTTGTCACAGAAGATATTGTAGAAAATGCTAAAAAACAGGTTGCATCACTTAAAGAACAGGGTGCAGATATTATTGTAGTGCTGGCTCATTCAGGATTTGGTACAGATACACCTTCTGCAAGGTCAGCAGATACAGCATATGCCCTTACAAAAATTGACGGTGTTGATGTTGTGCTTGCAGGGCATGACCATATTGATTTTCCTGTAAAGGATAAAAATGATGTACACTACACACTGCCAAATGTTGATAAAGATACAGGACTTGTAAATGGCAAACGGCTTGTTATGGTAAGAGACAGTTGTCGTGGCATAGGTGTGGTAGACTTAAAACTTAAAAAAGATGGTGATAAAGTCGTAATAGACAATTCATCATATGAAATAAGAAAAGTTACAGAAGCAATAGAAGGCAATCAAGACATTGCTAATACAATGTCTGCTTGGGATGCAAAGCTTAAAGAATACTGCCAAAAACAAGTAGGCAATATTGCAGATGGACAGCGTTGGGATAATTATGATGCACTGATTGAGAGTAATGAAATTATGCAAACAGTACATAATGCACAGATAGAATATGCATCAAACTATATAATGAATGATGCACCTGAATACAAGGATTATCCAATTGTGTCCATTACAAGATACACAAAGTATGGCTCTGACAGTGGAGCGGATTTTGCAGATTTGTCAGGTACAGTTGTGGAAGGCAATGCAGATTCTTTCGCCAACTATCACAGATATGTATATATCTACAAAATGACAGGACAGCAGTTAAAAGAGTGGATGGAGTGGAGTGCGTCTATTTATCAGACTGTCAATACATCGTCAGTGGAAAACTGGAATAATATATTTATTTCTGATTATGTCAAGAAAGAGGGCGGCAATTCACTTGTACAGGAAGAATGTCTTTCAGAGTGGAACAGGTTTTTCCAGTTTGAGGGCATAGAGTATAAGATTGATTTAATGGCTGCGCCAAGATACGATTATGATGGCAACAAAATCAACGACACAAACCGTATAAAAGATGTAACTAGAAACGGTGTGCCTGTTGGTGATGAAGATAATTTTATACTTGTTACAGATAAAATAGTTGCAGGTATACAGTCACAGGCAAATGTAGGCATTGTACAGCAGGTAGTTTCTAAATCGCATGTAATACTACAAGATATTGTACTTGATTACCTTGCTAAAAAAGCACTGCTTGGAAATCTTGAAGTTACAGTAAATCACAACTGGGAACTTTTACTTCCTGATAATTATAAATTTATGCTTGTTACAGGAGCTGGCGCAGGAAATGAGATATTAAATAAAGAGTGGTGTGAAAGTCTTTATGGCAATCTTGCAGAGACAAATTACTACAAATGCCATTACACTGGAAGTAACAAAGCTGACACGGATGCGCCGGGCGTAGTACTCTCTTCAGACAATACAGCAGAGACTAATACTCCTATAAATATATCAGTAATTGCAAACGACAAGTCAGGTATTAAAACTATGAAATATGCTTATGGTGTGTTTAATAGTAAGGATGATGAAGTGTGGACTACTGTCGCAACTGGTGGTGCAATAAATATAGAAGGAAATGTGTTTGAAGCATCAAAAAGCGGTGTTTACTCTGTATATGTAGAGGACGGCGCAGGCAATGTATCTATAGAAAAAATCGCTGTTACTAATATAAATCCTGAAATACTGGTAACACCAACAGTTAATAAAATCGACAACAATGATGCTAAAATAACAGGAATGGCAGAGCCTAACCTTAAAATATATGTAACAACAGACAAATACTTATATGATGGCAAAGTAGGTGTTGATGGTTCATTTTCAGTTACAATACCTCCACAGAAAGCAAAGAAAAAACTCAGCGTATATGTGGAAGATAACACTGGCAGGACAAGTAATGCTGCTACAGTAGTAGTTAAACGTGCAGGTCCTAACTGTCCTACAATAACAAGTGCAAAAAATAACGGCACAACTATAGAAGGGCTTACCCATGATACCAATGTTAAGATTTTTGCAGTAATTGGTGAAAAAGTATATGTATCTAAAAGTCTTGGTACATCATATTATACAGGGTGTAAAAAATATGATGAAAATTTGACAATTAAGACAACAGACATAGAGATTAAAGATACAGGAGCTTATTCTGTCACTATACCTAATCAGTATGCAGGAACAGAAGTTAAAGTATTTTCTGTAGATAAGCTTGGGCGTGTCAGTCATGCAAGAAAACGTGCCATAAAGAAAGTAGCTCCAAATAGGACAACTTTGTATGAAATCTTTGATGTAGAAAGATATATTTATGGATATGTTCCAGATGGCAATAACTGTAGTGTTGCATTAAATATTGGCAATAAGACATATGATGCTGATACTGATGAAGAGGGGTATTTCACTGCTTCTGTTGGCGTATTGTCAGCTGGAAGCTCGATTACAGTATATGCTTACAATGATTCAGGAGATACTGTGAAAAAAGGATATCCTTCAACATATACAGTAGACGCAGCAAAAGATGCGTACACACAGCGCCGTGAAGTCGGTATCCATATTGACAAAGTAACAGATAAAGATAAAAAAGTTTCAGGAAAGTGGACTGAAACAGATTCAAAAATTTATATATGTGCAGGCAATAGAGAATATGTTACAACTACAGACGAAGATGGCAAATATAGTGTAGATATCAGTGCACGTTTAAGCATAGGTTCTCCTGTCTATGTAATGTCAAGGAGTACAAAGGGCGATATAAAGGGCATGCGCAGGTTTAATGTTATAAAAGGTGCACCTATAGCCCCTGTAGTCGTTGGAAGTATTAATACGACTACAAAATATGTGGAAGCGTATACAAAGGAAAACTGTAAACTTGTTCTTAAAGTAGGACCTAAAACATATGTGAAAAACAGTGGTGCGTATAATAAGAGCACAAACAGATATTATTATACATTTAATATAACAACTCCAAGAGCAGGTGCTACTATACGTGCTTATGCACATAATGAAGCAGGCATTACCAGAAGTAATAATGTCAAAACAGTTAAGAAAGTAAAGGTAAAAAAGCCTAAGACAACAAAGAAAAAGTAAAAGGAAATTATGATTACTAGTGAAGCAAATAAACAAATTAAAGAAATAATAAAGTTACAGAAACAATCTAAGTATAGGCATAAAACATTTCAATTTGTAGCAGAGGGTGTAAGAATGGTTAAAGAGGCAGCTAAAAATAGCTGCCTAAAAAAAATATATATATCTGACTGTGTATTTGAAAAGATACATGAAACACTCAAAGAATTTCTTGAAAAATACCCATATGAAGAGGTTTCTGATAAAATTTTTCAAAAAATGGCAGATACAGTTACTACGCAGGGTATACTTTGTATAACAGAGATTCCAGAATATAACCTTGAAACTGTATTAAATGATAAAAAACATATGTGGCTTTTACTAGATGGCGTGCGTGACCCTGGAAACTTAGGCACAATTATGCGCACTGCTAATGCAGCAGGAATGTCTGCTGTAATTATGAATAAAGGAACAGTTGATTTATTCAATCCTAAAACTATACGCTCTACAATGGGTGCAGTATTTAGAATGCCGTTTATATATGTAGATAGCCTTGAAGATATTGTAGAAAGAATAAAAAGTAATGGTTATAATGTATATGGCACAGCTATGAAAGGAAGTGTAGTCTATGATGAGCCAGACTATACAAAAGGAGCAGGAATTGTTATAGGCAGCGAAGCAGATGGGCTTTCAAGCAGTGTAATGGAACATATGTCAGGGTTTCTACGTATACCTATGGAAGGAGGAACTGAATCGCTTAATGCAGCAGTAGCGGCAGCAGTCGTGATGTATGAAACAGCAAGACAGAGGCGTAAGGTTACATATCCAAAACCATTATGCCATAAATCTGCCACAAAAAGTATTGACAAATCCTTTTTTTAAGTATATTATAACTATTGTTTATTAGTTTAATTTAAATCTTGCTTGTTAGTTACACGGCGTGTGGCTCAGCTTGGTAGAGCGTTGCGTTCGGGACGCAGAAGCCGCAGGTTCAAATCCTGTCACGCCGATTGTGCAGGGATTATAAGGCAAGCTAAGTATAAGAGGCATAAATCCTTGGCAGGGGCATGGGCGTGTCTGGCAGTTATCTGTCAGACACGCTTATTTAATTATATTTATACTTATAGTGATTTAATTTGTAAATGGGGACTGTAAAAAGAAAAAGGGGGATTGGCTATGAAGAAAAAAGAGCAAAATAAAGAGAATGGAGTACAAAAGAAAAAAAATATAATTTCCATGAAGTTTAAACTTCTTGCAATTATTATTCCAGTTGTTACAGCAATGACTAGTCTGTTGGTATTGTTTTCATATCAGATATCAAGAGGACTTCTTGACAATTCAGCACATGATACACTTGAGATATCAGTAAGCAAACAGGCGACTCAGATAGAGGCGTGGCTTAATGAAAACCTTGCTTCTTTTGGTATGGCAAAGCAGACAATAGAAACTATCAAACCTGATGAGGCATTGTTACAAGTAATGCTTGATGGGTATTATGGATTTAATTCCAATTTTGAAGGTGGGTTGTATATTGCGTCAGAAGATGGAAGTTTGATGAAAGCATCACAGTCAGATATGGCATCTAGTAATGTCACAGATTCTGTGTGGTATAAGCAGGGTATTACTAGAAAAAATATGGCATATACAAGCGCTTATCAAAACGACAAAGGGGAGAACGTGGTTAGTGCATCTGGTATTTTAGTAGATGGTTCAGATAATTTAAAGGTTATTGCAGCAGATTTATCTATAGAAAAGATTACTGTAATGGTCAATTCATTTATTGATATGGAAGGTGCACAGGCGTTTCTTGTAGATAAAAATACAAGAGAGATAATTGCACACAGAGATTCTTCTCTAGTTTCAACAACAATTTCTGACAATAGTGATAACAAGTATTTCAGTGGCTTGGCTGAAAGGTTTGAATCTGGTGAATTTGGACATACGACAATCGAAGGAAACATAACAGTATTTAAAGAAATCTCAGGAACTGACTGGACTCTTATATCATATGTACCCGAGTCACTTGTACTTGCAGATGTTAAAGGACTTAGAAATAAACTAGTTGTGATAGGCATAGTTTTAATATTGCTTTTATGCGTACTTATCGACCGTGCTGTTTACTTTATGATACGTCCTGTAAGTAGACTTACAGATACAATCACATCAATGTCCTCTGGCGATTTTACTGTAAATGTTAATGTAAAGGGTAATGATGAAGTTGCATTGATGGGTCGAAGTGTAAAACAGTTTACAGCTTCTATGAAAGATATGTTAAAGGATATATATAACATTGCTGAGCAGTTAAATGGACAGGCACAAAACAGTGATAGCATATCTTCAGAATTATATAAAGCTGCTCAGACACAAGCAGGTTCAATGTCAGAGCTTAATTCTACAGTTGACCAGCTTTCTATTTCAGTAAATGAGATTGCAGAAAACGCCAGCAAACTTGCAGAGGTAGTTACAGACACAAATAAAGACAGCAGCCGTGTAAATGAAAAAATGAAAAATACAGTTGATGTATCTAATCAGGGACGTATGGATATGCAAAAAGTTGGCAGTGCTATGCAAGATATTAGTGAGTCAATTAGTGGATTACATGAGGCTGTAAATAAGGTAGGTGTAGCTTCAGAAGAAATTACAAAGATAATTAGTCTTATTGGGGAAATTGCAGATGAAACAAATCTTTTGTCACTTAACGCATCTATTGAGGCAGCAAGGGCTGGTGAAATGGGAAAAGGTTTTGCTGTTGTAGCTACCCAGATTGGAAGACTTGCACAGAATAGTACAGAATCTGTTGGCAATATTACAAAACTTATTGAGGAAATAAGGGAGCTTGTCAACAATGCAGTAAAACAGGCTGGAACAAGTTCAAAAAATATTGAAGAAAGCAGTAAACTTATATATACAGCACTAGAAACATTTGATATGATATATAAGAATATTGAAGAAACAAATGAAATGATAACCCATATGATTAATAAAGTAGGAGAAGTTGATGAAGTGGCAACATCTGTAGCAGCAATTTCACAAGAGCAGGCAGCAAGCTCAGATGAAATACTTGTAACTTCTGAAAGTATGGTTGTACAGGCAGATTCAATTTCTGATAACAGCCATAAAGTTGCAGATGATTCTAAAATGCTTGCAAAAACAGCTAAAAGGTTGTCAGAGCAGGTAAGTACATTTAAGATATAAGAGCCAAAAAGGGGGTTGCCTTATGAGAAAAAATTTAAGCTTATTACTTGTATGCGTGTTATGTTTTAATACAATTACAGGGTGTGGAAAAAATAAAAATAGTGATGTAGATGGCAGTGGTATAAAGATGTATTTGACAGTATCAAAATCTGATACCTTTAAGACTTCACTTGTAAATGCCGCTAGGGCAGAAGCTGAAAAGCTTGGTTCACAAATTGTTACAGAAGATGCTGGCGGAGTGCTTGAAACACAGGTTTCACAGATTAAAACAGCAGCCAAAGAAGGTTATGACGTTATTTTGTGCAATCCAGTTGATACTGATACTGCACTTGAGCTTGAAGCACTGGCAGATGGTATACCTATTGTCTTTTATAATAGTTGCCCTGATGACAATAGGCTTAAGGCTGACAAATATATATATGTTGGTTCAAATGAAGGTGATGCAGGACAGTATCAGGCAGAATATATACTAGACAATAGTCAGGACAAAAATGAGATAAATATAGTAGTTCTTCAAGGTGAAAAAGAGCATTCTGCCACAGAGGAAAGAACTTCTTCACTGTTAGAAACATTAAATAAGTCAGACAAGACTGTAAATGTTGTTTTTAAAGATATAGCAGACTGGGACCAGGAAAAGGCAAAAAATTTATTTAAAGTATTCTTAACAACAGGACAGCCGTATGACTTTGTTGCAAATAATAATGATTCAATGGCACTTGGTGTACTTGATGTATATGCCGAAAATAATATAAACCCAAGTGATGCACCTGTGCTTGGGGTAGATGCTACTGTGGATGGATGCGCTGCTGTTAAGGATGGCAGAATGGCATTTACAGTGTACCAGCCAGCAAAAGAGCAAGGTGAAAGCGTTATAAAAGCCGCTATAGCACTTGCACGAGGAGAATCAATAAATAACATAGAAGGTGCTACAGAAGATAATAAATATATATATGTGCCATTTGAGAAAGTGACAGCAGACAACGTAAACAACTATCAATAATTTTATAATATATGAAATATGAAAGGTGGTTATATAATGTTTAAAATTAATGACAATTATCTGAAATTACCAGGGAGCTATCTTTTTTCTACAATAGCAAAAAAAGTTGCAGCTTACAGTGATGCTAATCCTGATAAAGCAGGCAATATTATAAGGCTTGGAATTGGTGATGTAACACTTCCACTTGCACCAGCTGTTATAGAAAGACTGCACAGTGCAGTAGATGAGATGTCAAAGAAAGAAACCTTTAAAGGTTATGCTCCTGACCTTGGATATGAATTTCTGCGTACAGTGATTGCGGAAAATGATTATAAAAAGCGTGGATGTGATATTGGTGCAGATGAAATATTTATAAGTGATGGTGCAAAGAGTGATTCTGGCAATATAGGTGATATTTTTGCCAAGGACAATAAAATTGCAGTTTGTGACCCTGTTTATCCTGTATATGTGGATACTAATGCTATGGCAGGGCGTACAGGGGTATATGATACTGCCACAGAAAGATGGTCAGATGTAATATATATGCCTTGCACTAAGGAAAATGGATTTTGTCCAGAACTTCCTGAAAAGACTCCTGACATTATTTATTTGTGTTTTCCAAATAATCCTACAGGAACTACTATTACAAAAGACCAGTTACAAGTCTGGGTTGACTATGCATTAAAGAATGGGGCAGTTATTATCTATGACGCTGCTTATGAAGCATATATTTCAACACCAAACGTTCCGCATTCAATATATGAATGTGAGGGAGCAAGGGCATGTGCAATCGAAATGCGCAGTTTTTCAAAAAATGCTGGATTTACGGGAACTCGTCTTGGATTTACAGTTATCCCAAAAGAGCTTAAATGTGGTGATGTAATGCTTCACAGTTTATGGGCACGCCGTCATGGCACTAAGTTTAACGGCGCACCTTATATTATACAGGCAGCAGGTGCAGCGGTTTATACAGAAGAGGGACAGAAACAGACAAAAGAACAGATTGCATATTATATGAATAATGCAAAGATTATAAGGGAAGGTTTATTAGAGGCAGGATATGAGATATATGGAGGCACTGATGCGCCTTATATATGGCTTAAAACCCCTGACAATATGACTTCTTGGGAATTTTTCGACTATCTGCTTGAAAATTTAAATATTGTAGGCACACCAGGTTCAGGTTTTGGTCCTAGCGGCGAGGGGTATTTTAGGCTGACTGCATTTGGAAGTCTTGAAAATACAAAAAAAGCGATGGAGAGAATAAAAGCGGGTGGAGTAAACGTATGAAACATATAAAAAGATTAGGTACTTTATTTATAGCAGTCTTTACTGCATTTGTTATTGCAGGGACAGTATATGTTCCTGCAAGTGCAGATGGACTGGCTGATGTTGAGAATGAAGATACCACATATGATAGATATATTGCATTTGGAGCGAACTTAAAACCAGCCGAAAAGGAAACTGTTTTAAGTATTTTTGGGATTACAGAAGCAGACCTTGCAGACTATAAGACGATAGAGATAACAAATGCGGATGAACATGAGTATTTAGATGATTATTTAGATGCAAAAGTCATCGGCACGAGAGCGCTTTCATCAGTTATGATTGTAAAGACAGAAGAGGGAAGTGGGATTTCTGTATCAACTAACAATATAAATTACTGCACTACGGGTATGTACTGTAATGCGCTTGTAACAGCAGGGCTAAGTGATGCCAATGTTGTTGTTGCAGCACCGTTTAATATATCAGGTACATCAGCACTTGTAGGCGCAATAAAGGCATATTCAGTTATGACAGGAGAAGAAATTACTGAAGAAACTCTTGATACGGCTACAGATGAGCTTGTAACGACTGCGGAAGTTGGAGAGAGTATTGGTGACAATGACAAGGTTGTAGAGCTTGTGGCTGCTGCCAAACAAAAGATTTTTGAAGAAGAGTTGTCAGAAGAGAGCGATATAAAAGATGCAGTTGAATCTTCTGCGGACGCACTTGGTATAAATATCGGAGAAGATGATATAGAAAAGCTTACATCAATGCTTAAAAAAGTTTCTGAGGTTGATATTGATGTAAATGCTATAAAAGAGCAGGCGTCAGAAATTTATAATAAACTCAAGGATAAAGGCATTGATTTTAGTAAAGTTGATACGAAAGGACTTGCAGAAAAAGTGGGAGATTTTTTCGCTAATATTTTTAATGCTATTAAAGATTTCTTTAGTGGTCTTTTCGGATAAATAGGAGGCAAAAAATGGCAAATATTATTTCAGATGAAACTATTGATTATGTAGGCATACTGGCTAAACTTGAACTTAGCAGCGAGGAAAAAGAACAGGCTAAAAAAGATATGGGCAGGATGCTTGACTATATAGACAAGCTTAATGAACTTGATACAGAAGGCGTAGAGCCGATGTCACATATTTTTCCAGTAAGTAATGTATTTCGTGAAGATAAAGTAGTTAATGGAGATGGCAGGGAATTTACACTTGCCAATGTACCTGAGAGAAAAGATGACTGTCTTGTCGTTCCTAAGACAATAGTAGGATAGAGCAGTAATTTGGATATATCAGAATGGAGGGACGCCAATGTCTTTAATGAAGTTGACAGCCACTGGGCTTGGAAAAAAAATTCAGAATAAAGAGGTATCTGTAACAGAAGCGGTAAATGCTGCCCTAGATGCTATAGAGAAAAAAGAAGAAAAAATTAACAGTTTTGTTACTATTGACAGAGAAGGTGCGCTTAAACGTGCAAAAGAAGTACAACAGCTTATTGACAGAGGAGAACTTAAAAGTAATCTTGCAGGAGTGCCAGTTGCGATTAAGGACAATATGTGTACAGAGGGTATGCTTACAACTTGCAGTTCTAAAATACTTAGCAATTTTGTACCTATGTATACAGCAGAAGCAGTTCTTAATCTTGAAAAAGCTGGTGCTGTAATTGTTGGAAAGACAAATATGGATGAATTTGCTATGGGAAGCACAACTGAAACATCTTACTATGGAGCGACAAAAAACCCATGGAATACTGCTCATGTAACAGGTGGCTCATCAGGAGGTTCATGTGCTGCGGTAGCAGCAGAAGAATGTATATATGCGCTTGGCTCAGATACAGGCGGCTCAATCAGGCAGCCAAGTTCGTTTTGCGGTGTAACAGGCATGAAACCTACTTATGGCACTGTTTCACGTTATGGGCTTATAGCTTATGGCTCATCGCTTGACCAGATTGGACCTGTGGCAAAGGATGTAACAGACTGTGCTGCGATACTTGAAGTAATTGCTTCACATGACCCAAAGGATTCAACGTCTGTAAAAAGAGATGACTATAATTTTACATCTGCACTTGTAGATGATGTAAAGGGAATAAAGATAGGCATTCCAAGGGATTACTTTGGTGCAGGGCTTGATGGTGAAGTAAAAGAAGCAGTCCTTAACGCTGCAAAAGAGCTTGAAAAGAAAGGTGCTATTCTTGAAGAGTTTGATTTAAGTCTTGTGGATTATGCAATTCCTGCGTATTATATAATTGCATGTGCAGAAGCAAGCTCAAACCTTGCAAGATTTGATGGTGTAAAGTATGGCTACCGCACAAGTGAGTACAATGGTCTTCACAATATGTATAAAAAATCACGCTCAGAAGGATTTGGTCAAGAAGTAAAGAGAAGAATTATGCTTGGTTCTTTTGTGCTTAGTTCAGGGTACTATGACGCTTATTATATAAAGGCGCTTAAAACAAAAGCACTTATAAAGAAAGCATTTGATGCTGCATTTGCGAAATATGATGTAATTCTTGGACCTGTAGCACCAACAACAGCACCAGAGATTGGCAAAAGCTTAAGTGACCCACTTAAAATGTATCTTGGAGATATTTACACTATTTCAGCTAATCTTGCAGGGCTTCCTGGTATATCTTTACCTTGTGGTACTGATAGCAAAGGACTTCCTATAGGTATGCAGCTTTTAGGTGACTGTTTTAAAGAGAAAAATATAATACGTGCAGCGTATGCATTTGAGCAGACAAGAGAGTATAGACACAGCCCATTATCATTATCGTAAGGCGTGAAAGAGAGGTTTTATTATGAAACAGTATGAGACAGTTATTGGACTTGAAGTACATGTAGAGCTTGCGACTAAAACTAAAATCTTTTGTTCATGCTCTACAGAGTTTGGCGGAGAGCCAAACTCTCATACATGCCCTGTATGCACAGGTATGCCGGGTTCACTTCCTGTCCTTAATAAAAAGGTAGTAGAGTATGCGGCAGCAGTAGGGCTTGCTACAAATTGCAAAATTACTAAAAACTGCAAATTTGACCGCAAAAATTATTTTTACCCTGATAATCCACAAAACTATCAGATATCACAGCTTTATTATCCTATATGCAGAGATGGCGGGATTGAGATAGAAACAAAGGACGGGGGTAAAAAGACTATAGGCATACATGAAATCCATATGGAGGAAGATGCAGGAAAGCTTGTACATGACGAGTGGGGAGAGGATTCACTTGTGGACTTTAACCGCTCAGGTGTGCCGCTTATTGAAATTGTTTCAGAACCTGATATGCGTTCAGCAGATGAAGTAATCGCTTACCTTGACAAGCTGCGTCTTATTATACAGTACCTTGGCGCATCCGACTGCAAACTTCAAGAGGGTTCAATGCGTGCAGATGTAAATCTTTCCATAAGAGAGGCTGGTACAAAAGAATTTGGCACACGTACAGAGATGAAAAACTTAAATTCATTTAAGGCGATTGCAAGGGCTATTGAAGCTGAAAAAGAGCGTCAGATTGATATAATAGAGTCTGGTCAAAAAGTGATACAGGAAACAAGGCGTTGGGACGATAATAAAGAGTATTCATATGCTATGCGTTCTAAAGAAGATGCACAGGATTATCGCTATTTCCCTGAACCTGACCTTGTACCCGTTGTTATAAGTGATGAATGGCTTGAAGAAATAAAGGCAGCACAGCCAGAATTTCGTGATGAAAAAATTAATCGTTATAAGGAAGAGTACAAGATTCCAGAGTATGATGCACAGATTATCACATCAGATAAGCATCTTGCAGATTTATTTGAGGCAACAACTGCCATATGTAATAATCCTAAAAAGGTGTCAAACTGGCTTATGGTTGAAACAATGCGACTTATGAAAGAGAATAATATGGAGCCCGCAGAGCTTAAATTTTCGCCAGAAAATCTTGCAAAGCTTATAAATCTTGCAGAGTCAAAGGCAATAAACAGTCAGATTGCCAAAGAGGTTTTTGAAAAAATATTTAATGAGGATATAGACCCTGAAAAATATGTTGAAGAAAATGGTCTTAAAACAGTATCAGATGATGGAGCATTAAAGGAAGTAGTAAAAAAAGTTATTGAAGCAAATCCACAACCAGTTAATGATTATCACAATGGTAAAAAGAAAGCTATGGGATTTTTGGTAGGGCAGATAATGAAAGAAATGCAAGGAAAAGCTGACCCTGCACTTGCAAATAAACTTCTTAAAGAACTGTTGTAATGCCAAAGTCAAAAGGACAAAAAGGAAGGACAAGGGGTTTATGGAAGAAGAACTTGATTATGTTGAAACTAGGAGAAGCAGGAGAATACCTGTAGGGATTAATCTTGAAATTTCTTCTATATTTAAACAGAACAATGTATATGTAAGTAATGTAAACGTACCTATATATGTTATTGATATTTCAAAACATGGAATAGGTTTTATATCAATGAGTGTGCTGCCTATCGGATTTTACTTTGGTGCAAAGATTATATTTGAAGATAGGGGAGAAAGCATCAAATGTGTTTTAAGGATTGTAAGAAGGCAAAAGCGTGATGATGGCATGACATTGTATGGGTGTGAATTTGTAGGGTTAGCACCTGTATTTGACTATATTTTTGATGATATAGAAAAAGAGTATAATATTAAAACTGGCTGCTTACCTATCTGTCAAAAGGCGACCAGTAAAGAGTAACTTTGGATTATATGCCTCTGGCAATTTCAAAGTTACTCTTTGAAATTTGCCAGATAATTTAACTGCTATACATTATTAACCAGAAGCAGTACAATTAACAAAGTTAAAAGGATTACACATATAAGACTAATTATATTTATGCATTTTTTCCAATTATTTTTTAATATTTTTGACATGGCAAAAGCAATGACAATACCAATTATTCCACCTGACGAATTTGTAATAATATCTGTGATATCAGTTGCACCAATGGCAAAAATAAATTGTATTATTTCCAGTATAAGGCTGGTTAGTATAATTGGGATAATTCTAAATATAATTGGTTTTTCTTCCCATATAACATGGATAAAAACGCCCAAAGGAATAAAGGCTAACACATTTTGGATAATCTCATCAAAATCCAATTTTCCATTTACAATAACTGATTCTTTGAAAGGAATTAAGTTTATATTTCTTATATGGCTTAATTCTTTAAAAGAAAACTGTAGCTTAAAAAGAATAATCCATGCCAAAGCTGCTAAATAAAAAATCATTAGACATAAAGTGGCTTTTTTTGAATTCATAATTAAAAATCCTTTATCTAAAAAATTTATCTTTTTTGATTTCCAGTTCTCATTATATGATACCACAATTTAAAATTCAATAAGAACACTGCTTTTGTAAATATTTTTTAAGAAACTCTAAAAAAACACATGGTTAATAGCGGATTATAAACAGACAAAAGAAAGCAAATAATGTCGGGACAGCGTAACTGATTGAAGATATACTTTAATTACAGCAGGAGGTTGATTGTTATGGAGTGGGTAGAAGCTATAAGTGAAGCGGTCAGATACATTGAGAGCCATATTACAGAGGACATTACGGTAAATGATGTGGCAGACCATGTAAATATTTCACCCTTTTATTTTCAAAAAGGTTTCAGTATATTGTGTGGGTATTCCATTATGGAATATGTAAGAAACCGCCGAATGGCACTTGCAGGAGAAGAACTTGTTGCCAGTGACATTACGGTTATGGAACTTGCAATGAAGTATGGTTATGATTCGCCTGACAGTTTTACCAAAGCTTTTTCTCGTTTTCATGGAAATACACCTCTGGCGGTGCGCAAAAATAAAGCAATGATTAAAATTTTTGCGCCATTAAAACTGACAATTTCATTGAAAGGTGGTTACATTATGGATTATAGGATTGCAAAAAAAGAAACTTTTACTGTTTTATGTGCGTCAAAGAAATTTTCTTATGAGGATGCAAAACGAGAGATACCTCTGTTTTGGCAGGAGCATTATTCGTCAGGAAAGGCTTCCTGTCAAAAAGAAGTAAACAAATTCGATTCTCTATGATAAAAAATGCCAATAACTCCTGTTAGATGTAAGTATACAGGAGTTATTGACAGTTATGCTCTTATATCAAATGAGAATCGCTTCATATCTGCTGTTGCTGATGTGTTTATTTTAGCGTCTATAAATTCATTTACTGTGCTTGTTTCTGTTTCAGCCTGTGAGACATTGACCTGACAAGAGTAACCTTGCTGATTTAGTGCGTCTTTAAGCATATTGGCATTTGTCTTTATCAAGTCAACTGATGGTGCGTCAGAAAGCATAAATTTAGTGGTGACATCGTATTTATTTTTGTCAACGTATATATCTATATCACCTAAGTGTTCTAGTGTAAGATGGAGAAGTACGTGTACACTGTCAGGGTTTCTTCTGAGTTTTTCTTTTTGTGTGTATACATACAAGTCTGCGTGTGCGTCCTGATTCTGAAGTTTTAGTGGCATCTGCATATATGAAAATGTTTCACTTAGTGTTTTCATAAATTCAATATTACTTTCCATATCATGTGCAGAGCGTCCCATATGGTCAGAATCGTCGCCTGAGAGTGCAGTCTGTATAAGTCCTTCAAACTGTTTAAGCTGTGTTTTCATTTTGTCATAAAATGAACTAATTTCACCGTCTTTTTTAAGTTTGTCTGGTGAAAGTGTCCATGAAGACTGTAGAAACTTTCCAAATATATTTTCAAATACATGAGAGCTAAAAAGCTCTTGAACAGCAGATGGTTCTGCAAGTGGTATAATGTTTTTTGCAACTGTAACGACTTCTTTAGCGGTAGCTTCACCTGACATTATTTTATTAATAAATGACTTGCTTACAGGTAAGGAGCTAAATTTAGATAGCAGTTCGTTTCTCTCTCCTGTGGTAAGAAATGTGTCAAGATAGTCGTTTTCTTTGCTTTCTTTGCTGTACAATTCTGCAAGTGTGTCTATAACTGTGTGTATCTCGGGCTGTTCTTGCTTTGTTCCTTGGTTTGTGGTCTGTTGCAAAAAGTTTAGTGTGTTATTAATAGAATTTTTGGCAGTTTCTGTTATTGTCTGAAAGAATTTATTGGCAAAGTTAAGTCTGCCTGTTGTCTGTGGTTCTTGTTTGCCCTCTTCTATCTCAACTTGTTTGTCTTGTGTTTGTGCAGTTTCTTCACTGGCAGAGGCAGATGCTTTAGCAGCTTCTGTATTGTCAGTACTATTTTGAGCAGCTTCGGATGTGGTACTGTCATCAACTACAGGAATATTTTTAACACTGTCTTCTGTTTGTTTCATAACAGTTTCTTCATCAACTGCCTGTTCAAGTGTTGTATTGATAAGAAAAAGCTTATCAGTAAGTGCTTCTTTTGGCATGTTATCAGGCAGTTTTATTGTACCTGATGTTATGGCGTCACGTATTAAAGAAAGTGCATCATATACTGTAAGACTTCCATCTTCAAGTTGTGCGATTGTATCTTCTGTAAGTGGTGTATTAGACAAAAGGTCTAAAAGTTCTTGCATCTGTCCATCTGGAAGTTGTGATATAACAGGTGCGCCTGATGTCACATTTACTGTGTTGTCATACAAAGCGATTGACAGCAGCTTTTCGCCAAACATTGACAGTGTTTCAGAAGGCCCATTTTCTGCAAGTGTATTTAAAAGTGCTGGTATATTTTGGGAAAATTGTGTTATCTGTCCTAAAAGCTGATGTGTGCCGCTCATGTAGTTACTAAATTGTTTTACAGTATCACTGTTAATATTCATCATAAGACGGTTCATTATGGCGAGTGTATTCATATCAGTAGTTTTGTAATCATAAGACTGCTGCATAAGGTGTTGTATAGATTCCTTGTTGATAGGAAGCATATTGTCTATAAGTGCTTTTACTGCACTTTGATTGTGTTTTGTAGTTGGCAGTCCTGCCTCGTCAAGTGCTTTATTTATAATAGTTAGTTCATTATCTGTATAGCTGTTTTTAATTGCCTCAAGCAAGATATTCCCACCTGATATAGAACTGAGCCTAAATGCTGCTGTCTGTCCAATGGAGAGTGCAGGGCTTCCAGCAATTTTGGCCCTTAAAATAGTATTATCTTCAAGTGTTATGGTTATATCATTATTGTAGAGGTCAGAAATTTCTCCCCTTATAATATCACCCTCATAAAGCCTTCCAGGACTTTGTACCACGCCAAAATCTCTTGTCTTTATGGTACCGCCTGCAGAAACCTGCACAGATGCAGCATTAGCACGGTTTCCTGCTGCCTGCTGTCTTGTTTGGGCTTGGGCTGTAGTTTGCCTCCCATTAACAGTATTAGTATTTAAAGGGTTTATTTTTGGATTTTGCATAATAATTCCTGCCTTTCTGTACAGGCTATTAGTAGCAGCCTTTATATATTTATCGTCACATTTAAAAATTTTTCATATATTAAAATGATTATAGCAAGGTTTTTAAATGAATAA
>DESG01000016.1:24604-79534 GCA_002361175.1 Lachnoclostridium sp. UBA3320
AAGATAAAGAATAATAAAAAATACAAAAATTTGAAAAAATATCTTGACAAGAAATATTAAGAGTGATATCTTACTAAATAGATGTTAGCACTCCATATTAAAGAGTGCTAACAGAATAAAGGAAGGAGTGGTTCGTTGGAGTTAAGCGAGAGGAAGATAAAAATTCTTCAGACGATAATACGAACGTATCTTGAAACTGGAGAGCCTGTTGGTTCCAGAACCATTTCAAAGGACACTGATTTAAACTTAAGTTCGGCAACCATTCGCAATGAGATGTCCGATTTAGAAGAGATGGGATATATTATACAGCCGCATACTTCTGCTGGGCGTATACCTACAGATAAAGCATATAGGCTGTATGTTGACACTATGCTGGATGATAAGAAAATTGAAGTACAAAACCTTAAAGAAGAACTGGAGCATAAGGCAGGCAAGATTGATGCACTTCTTAAACAGATTGCGCGGTTTCTTGCAAGCAACACCAATTATGCAACAATGGTTTCAGGACCAAGGTATAAGTCTAAGAAAGTTAAGTTTATACAGATTACACCTGTAGATGAAAGCAATATACTCACTGTAATAGTTCTTGATAATAATGTTGTCAAAAACCAGATACTAAGGGTTGATGAAGTTATAGACCAAGAGTTAGTAGTTAGACTTAACTTTATACTTAACACTACATTAAATGGTCTTGATGTGACAGAGATGAATTTAGCTATTATACGCAATATAAAAGAGCAAGCTGGAAGCCATGCCAAAGTTATTGACGCTGTGCTTGAGTTAGTCGGCAATGCGCTGACTGAAGATGATGACCTTAAGATTTACACAAGTGGGGCTACGAATTTTCTAAAATACCCTGAGCTTTCAAGTAAATCTGAGACGACTGAACTTCTTAACGCATTTGAAGAAAAAAGAATTATCAATAACTGGCTAGAAGCAGCAGGGCAAAGTAATGGCAGCGAAACACACGATATACAAGTTTATATTGGCAATGAAACAAATGTAGACACTATGAAAGACTGCTCCATGGTAACTGCCACATACAAGATTCACGAAGGTGTGTATGGCAAGATTGGAATTATAGGACCAAAGCGCATGGATTATGATAAAGTAGTAAGTACTTTGCAGTCGTTAATGACAGAACTTGATGATATATTCAAAGATGATATATAAGAGAGGTGGCAATTCAGTGGAAGATAAAGACTTAGAAAATGATTTAGAGCAAAAAGAGGAATCTGAAGAAAAAGAAGTGCAAGAAGAAACGTTACAAGAAGAGGAAGAAAAAAAAGAAGAGGAAACTTCTGCCAAAGAAGAGAAAGAACCAGCTAAAGAAAATAAATTAAAGCGTTTTGGCAAGAAGAAAGACAAAACTGTTGAAAAGCTTGAAGAAAAGCTTGCCGATTTGGAAGATAAGAGAGTGAGGCAGCTTGCAGAGTTTGAGAATTTTAGAAAACGCTCTGAAAAAGAAAAGTCACAGATGTTTGAAACTGGGGCAAAGACTGTTATAGAAAAGATGCTGCCAGTTATAGATAATTTTGAAAGAGGTCTTGCAGTAATACCTGAAGAAGAGAAAGAAGCACCTTTTGTACAGGGTGTGGAGCTTGTGTATAAACAGCTTGTCACTGCACTTTCAGAACTTGGTGTGCAGCCGATAGAAGCTGTTGGTAAAGAATTTAACCCAGATTTCCACAATGCTGTAATGGCTGTGGACGATGACTCACTTGAAAGTGGGACTGTTGCAGAAGAGATGCAAAAGGGTTATATGTACAAGGAAAGCGTAGTAAGACATAGTATGGTAAAAGTAGTTAATTAAATATGGAGGTAATAGATTATGAGTAAAATTATTGGTATTGACTTAGGTACAACAAATTCATGCGTGGCTGTTATGGAAGGCGGAAAGCCTGTAGTAGTAGCTAATACAGAAGGGGCAAGAACAACACCTTCAGTTGTTGCATTTACAAAGACAGGTGAGAGATTAGTTGGTGAACCTGCAAAACGTCAGGCAGTAACCAATGCAGATAAAACAATTTCTTCTATAAAGAGACAGATGGGTACAGACCACCGTGTGTCTATTGATGATAAAAGATATTCTCCACAGGAGATTTCAGCTATGATTCTTCAAAAATTAAAAGCAGATGCTGAAAGCTATCTTGGTGAGAAAGTGACAGAAGCAGTTATAACAGTTCCTGCTTATTTTAATGATGCACAGCGTCAGGCTACAAAAGATGCTGGTAAAATTGCAGGGCTTGATGTTAAGCGTATTATCAATGAACCTACAGCCGCAGCTCTTGCTTATGGTCTTGACAATGAAAAAGAGCAAAAGATTATGGTGTACGATTTAGGTGGTGGTACATTTGATGTATCTATAATTGAAATTGGCGATGGCGTAATTGAAGTACTCTCAACTTCAGGTGATAACCACCTTGGCGGTGACGACTTTGACAAAAAAATCACTGACTATATGATACAGGAATTTAAGAATACAGAAGGAGTTGACCTTTCCACAGATAAGATGGCACTCCAAAGACTTAATGAAGCAGCAGAGAAGGCTAAGAAAGAACTTTCATCAGCTACAACGACAAATATTAACCTTCCGTTTATAACTGCTACGGCAGAAGGACCAAAACACTTTGATATGAACCTTACACGTGCTAAGTTTGATGAGCTTACACATGACCTTGTAGAAAGAACTGCTACACCTGTTTCTAATGCGTTAAATGATGCAGGTCTTACAGCTTCAGACCTTGGCAAGGTACTTCTTGTAGGTGGTTCAACACGTATACCAGCAGTACAGGATAAAGTAAAACAGCTTACAGGACATGAGCCAAATAAGTCCCTTAATCCAGATGAGTGTGTTGCACTTGGTGCTTCTATTCAGGGCGGTAAACTTGCTGGTGACGCTGGTGCAGGTGATATTTTACTTCTTGATGTAACACCACTTTCACTTTCTATTGAGACAATGGGAGGCGTAGCTACAAGACTTATTGAGAGAAATACAACGATTCCTACTAAGAAGAGTCAAGTATTTTCTACGGCTGCTGACAACCAGAGTGCAGTTGATATTAATGTACTTCAGGGCGAGCGTCAGTTTGCTAAAGACAATAAGTCACTTGGACAGTTTAGACTTGATGGAATACCTCCTGCAAGACGTGGTGTGCCACAGATTGAGGTTACATTTGATATAGATGCTAATGGTATTGTAAATGTTTCTGCAAAAGACCTTGGAACAGGCAAGGAACAGCATATAACAATTACAGCAGGTTCTAATATGTCTGATGATGAGATTGATAGGGCTGTAAGAGAAGCTGCACAGTTTGAGGCAGAAGACAAAAAGCGCAAAGAAGGAATTGATGCTCGTAATGACGCAGACAGTTTAGTATTCCAGACACAAAAAGCACTTGATGAAGTAGGTGACAAGATTGACGCTTCTGAAAAGGAAAAGGTACAGGCAGATATTGATGCACTTAAGGCTGTTGTAGATAGGACTAATCCAGAAAGTATGTCTGACAGTGATATTGATGATTTGAAGTCTGGCAAAGAAAAACTTATGGAAAGTGCACAAAATGTATTCCAGAAGATGTATGAAAATGCACAGGCAGCAGGTGCAGGCCCTAATATGAGTGGTGCTACAGGTCCTGATATGGGTGCATCACAGGGAAGTAGTCAGAACGATGATGTAGTAGATGGAGATTACCGCGAAGTGTAATCTTTAAACATGGCATGGAAAAACTAAGGGAGCAATTTTTATGGCAGATAAAAGAGATTATTATGAAGTCCTCGGCGTAAGCCGTGGGGCTTCTGATTCAGAGATTAAGTCAGCTTACCGCAAGCTGGCTAAAAAATACCACCCTGACATCAATCCAGGTGATAAAGAGGCTGAGGTAAAATTTAAGGAAGCTTCTGAGGCTTATGCCGTGCTTAGTGATAACGAAAAGAGACGCCAGTACGACCAGTTTGGCCATGCTGCCTTTGACGGCGGAGCAGGAGGCGGCTTCGACTTTAGTGACATGAACATGGATGATATCTTTGGCGATATCTTTGGTGATATCTTTGGCAGCTTTGGAGGTGGACGCTCAAGGTCACAGAGTAATGGACCTATGAAAGGGCAAAATGTCCGCACATCAGTCAGGGTCACATTTGAAGAAGCATGTTTTGGTGTTGAAAAGGAAATAGATATTACACTTAAAGAAGAGTGCTCTACATGCCATGGAACAGGTGCAAAACCAGGCACATCTCCTGAAACATGTTCAAAGTGCGGAGGCAAAGGGCAGGTTGTATTTACACAACAGTCTCTTTTTGGAATGGTGAGAAATGTTCAGGCATGTCCAGACTGTCGTGGTACAGGTAAGATTATAAGGAGCAAATGTCCAGAGTGTGGCGGAAGTGGCTATGTAAATAAACGCAAGAAAATTTCAGTATCAATACCAGCTGGCATAGACAATGGTCAGTGCGTACGAATACGAGACAAAGGCGAGCCAGGTATAAACGGCGGTAGCAGAGGAGATTTGCTTGTTGAAGTAATTGTAAGCAGACACCCAGTGTTCCAGCGTCAAGACAGAGACATATACTCAACATCACCTATTACATTTGCACAGGCAGCTCTTGGAGGCGATGTACGTATAAAAACAATAGATGGCGAAGTTATCTATACTGTTAAACCAGGTACACAGACAGATACAAGAGTACGTCTTAGAAATAAAGGTGTACCATCACTACGCAATAGACAGGTGCGAGGAGACCACTATGTAACCCTTGTTGTTGAAGTTCCAACTGATATGACACAGGAACAAAAAGACCTTCTTATACAGTTTGACAAGGCTATGAAAGGTGAAGCTGTAGATGCAGACATAGTGGAAGAAAAGCCAGAAGAAAATAAAAAGAAGAAGAAAAATATATTTAATAAAAAGAAATAGACAGATATTTTAACTAAAATAAAGGGATGCTTTGATAGCATCCCTTTAAATATAGCGTTAAATTTACCAGTCTTCAACACCTTCAAATGCATTAACAGCATTTTCATTAGCCAAATTGTCATTACTGTCATAGCCAGACTCTGTGTTACTGTCTTGGTCTTTTAAAAGAGTGCGTATCTGTTCTTGGGTTATGCCAGATTCTGTATCAGTTTTACTCTTAGAAAGTCTGGAAGGGTTCTTTTGCTTAATTACAAATTCATTTTGTTGTACAGCGGCAAGTATTTCTTCTATTTCATCATCATGATTGTTTACTTCAAATGCTGTGTCTTCATTGATACAGAGGTAATACTTAATAATATGTCCACTGTACATGGCAATCTGCTGTTCACCACAGAAATCAGCATCTCTTGCATATGGAAGATTATCATACATAGTGATATGGTAGTCCATAGCTTCATCATATTTTTGGCTTACTAATTTTGGCAGGTATATATTGCTCATACAAAAAGCTACTCCTCTTAATAAAATTGCATCTACATCATATGCTTATCTAAAGTATACTCTATTTACTTGCATTATTCAAGAAAAAAGTTTATTTGACTTTTCAAACTTGTATGATATAATCAGTGGAAGTAAAAAATATATATATTGATTTTAATTGTGATGGAGAGATTATGGATATCAAAAAATATATTAAAAATTTTTTAAATTATAAGTATTTATTGTATGAGCTGGTAAAAAAGAATATAAAATTAAAATATCGCCGTTCGTATCTAGGCATTTTATGGACTCTGGTAGAGCCTTTGCTCACTATGATGGTGCTTACTCTTGTATTTGGTACGCTGTTTGGGCGTGATGACAGAACGTTTCCAGTATATGTGCTCTGTGGGCGTTTACTGTTTTCATTTTTTTCATCATCGACTAAAGCAGGACTTAAAGCAGTCAGCGGCAATGCTGGAATGATTAAAAAAGTATATGTGCCTAAGTATATTTATGTTATATCGTCCATAATATCCAATTTTATCACTTTTTTAATTTCGCTTATAGTACTTGTCGGAGTGAGCATAGTTTTAAAAGTACATCCTACTATTTATATATTAGAAGCAGTATTTCCTATAATCATATTGCTTATTATGTCACTTGGTGCAGGTCTTATACTTGCAACTCTGGATGTATTTTTCAGGGATGTGGAATATATATGGTCAGTGGCTACAATGCTTATAAGCTATGCATCAGCTATATTTTATCCGACCACAAGAGTTATTGGTACAGGCAATGCATGGGTTTTTGATATAAATCCTATATATATGTGTATAGCTAATTTTCGTAATGCTGTGTTATATGGACAGCCGATGGATATAACTTACTTTATACGGTCAGCGATAATAGCTGTATGTCTTCTTGTAATAGGCGCAGTAATGTTTTATAAAAATCAGGATAAATTTATCTTGCATATTTAAGTTTATTGTAATTTTTTAGGAGGCTGTTTTGAAAGAGAATGTGGCAATCAGCGTTAAAAATGTAGGTATGCGTTTTAATCTAAACCAAGAGCATGTGGACAATATTAAAGAATATTTTATAAAGTTATTAAAACGTGATTTAAGATATAATGAATTTTGGGCACTTAAAGGAATAAACTTTGAAATAAAGAAAGGTGAAAGGCTTGGTGTACTAGGTCTTAATGGCTCAGGCAAAAGCACACTTCTTAAAGTGGTATCAGGAGTGCTTAAACCATCTACTGGCGAAGTAAAGACAAGGGGAGTAGTAGCTCCGCTTCTTGAACTTGGAGCAGGTTTTGCAGCACAGTATACAGGCAGGGAAAATATATATTTATATGGGGCAGTTCTTGGTTATAATAAGAGTTTTCTTGATGAAAGGTTTGATGAGATAGTAGATTTTTCGGGGCTTGGAGAGTTTATAGAAGTCCCTATTAAAAATTATTCGTCAGGTATGAAGTCAAGACTTGGATTTTCGATAGCTACAATAGTTGAGCCTGATATACTTATTCTTGATGAGGTTTTGTCGGTAGGCGATAAAAAGTTTCGTACCAAATGTGAAAAAAAGATTATGAGTATGTTTGACAGGGGAGTTACAGTGTTGTTTGTGTCCCATTCATTAGAGCAGGTGCAAAGACTTTGTGACAAGGCGATAATACTTGACAGCGGAAGGCTTGTTGCACATGGCTCTGTTGATAAAGTGGCAAGGATATACAAGAATATGACGGATTGATAAATAAAAACATACAAACACAAGCCTTAAAAAAATTTTAAGAATATTCCCATAGTTTTATACTTTATTTTTTTTTGATAGGTGTTATAATTGTCATTGAAATTTGGTGGCACAGTAATACAGCACAATAATGAGGTGACGTATGTTTAACATAAGGAATAGACACGGAATAATTAAACATGCTGTAGTTTATATAATGACAGCATTGCTTCTTGGGCTGGTAATAGAGTCGCTTAACCGCAAGTCTTTGCTTGCAGGGATGGGGTATATGGTGGAAAGTCCTCTGTTATTCTGTTTCAATGTACTGATAATACTTCTTACACTGTCGTTTGCATTGTTTTTTAAACGAGAGATATTTGCATTTGTCTCTGTTTCCACAGTATGGCTTTTATTTGGAATAGTTAATTATATAATACTGCACTTTAGGGTGACGCCATTCTCGGCAGTTGATTTTATGCTTATAAAAAGTGCAATAAGCGTCTCTGGTCATTATCTAAGTACGCTTAATATTGCAGTGTTAGTAGTTGCGCTGTGTTTAATAGTCTTTTTGATGGCGTGTCTTTATAAGAAAGCTCCATATCACAGGCATAGAAATTATAAGCGTGTATTTTTATCAAGTGTGCCAGTGGTTATAATAGCATTTGTAATAGCATTTATAAAGAGTTCTAGCAGTTCAGTACAGGCACTTTCTACTAATTATACTAATATTTCAGAAGCATATGAAAATTATGGTTTTGTGTACTGTTTTACTAACAGTTTACTTGATACAGGCATAGCAAAACCAGAAGACTATAGTGAGGAAGCTGTAAAAGCTGTGACAGAAAGCCTTGAAGATGAGGAAACTAGCATAGTGGGAGATGAAAAGCCTAATATAATATTTATACAGCTTGAATCGTTTTTTGATGTTGATTATGTAAAAGGGCTTAAATTCAGTAAAGACCCATTGCCTACTTTTCATTCGCTGCAAAAAAATTATTCTAGTGGGCTTATAACAGTACCAACGGTGGGTGCGGGTACTGTAAATACTGAATTTGAAGTGCTTACAGGTATGCGTCAGCATGATTTTGGCGTATGTGAATACCCTTATAAAACTGTTTTAAAGAGCAAAACTTCAGAAAGCATCTGTAATGACCTTGCAGGGCTTGGCTACAAAAGTCACAGTGTTCACAATAATGATGCGCTATTTTATGGTAGGAACATAGTATTTTCAAGTCTTGGCTTTGATACATTCACATCTATGGAGTATATGAATGGAATTACAGAAAATGACAATGGCTGGGCTAATGATGACATACTTACAGGCGAGATAATAAAAACACTTGACCAGACAAAAGGTCCAGATTTTACATTTGGCATCACAGTGCAGAGCCATGGCAAATATGATGTTGATACAGATAAAAAGCAAAAGATTTTAGTTTCTGGCGCACCAGAGGGCATGGAGTCACAGTATACTTATTATGTCAATCAGATTGCAGAGGTTGACAGCATGATAAAAGACCTTATAAAGCAGCTTAAAGAACGTGATGAAAAGACAATTCTTGTGCTTTATGGTGACCATCTTCCAAGTCTTGAACTTGAAGAGGGTATGCTTAAAAATTCTGATTTGTACCAAACACAGTATGTAACATGGAATAATTTTGGACTTAAAAAGCAAGATAAGGACTTATTATCATATCAGTTGTATCCATATATATTAGACCAGATTGGCATACATGAGGGAATTATCACAAAGTACCACCAGCAAAAAGAATCTGATGCAAAGTATCTTGATGGGCTTTCTATGCTTGCATATGACCTTTTATATGGTGAAAATTATGCATATAATGGTACAGTGCCTTTTGTAGCTTCAGATTTGCAGATGGGCATTGAAGAAGTTGTTATAAAAGATGTAGCAAAAAGTGATGATGGGTACATTGTAACAGGAAATAGTTTTACGCCATATTCAAAGGTTTACTTTAATGGTGATGCACTGGACACAGAGTGGATTGACAGCAAACATTTAAAGATTGTTGGTGAACAGAATTTTGAACTAGAAGATGACTATGAAAGCGAAGCTGCAGAGGAAGATGATAATGAAACGAATGCATTTGTAATAAAGTTTATAAATGATGATGGTGTTATCTTAAGTACAAGTACACCTCTACTTTATTGGAATACATCACTTTAATAAAATAATACTAAGGTAGAGAAAAGTTATGTTTTGTCGAAAGACAGCGCATGACTTTTCTTTTTGTCTGCTATACTTTGACATTATTCGTACTGAATTTTATGTATACTGTAAAGCAGATAACAGCCAAAGAAATTTTAAGTTACTTCTGAATTTAAGAAAGAGGGCGATGTATGGCAATCTGTTTTTATGCAGATTTATATTTTATCCTTAATTTTATTATGAATTTGTTTTTACTATACATAACAGCGTGGTGGATTGGTGAGTCTTATCACTGTATAAGATGGGCAGTTTCATCTGTGGTATGTGCTATATTATCAGTTAATATTACATACTTAGCTGGTCGTGGCATAAAGCTGCCTCAAACTTTTTTGGCAATAGCAGAGCTTATGTTTCTAATATGGAGTGCATACAGGCCGCAATATTTTAAGAAGTTTTTAACAGAATTTGTTACTTATATATTTTTGTCAGCATTTACAGCAGGAATGATTTCTATGTTAAAAGAAATATTTTCAAGAAAGAGATTTTCTTTGTTATTTTTGCTTTTATCAATTTGCATTCTTTTTATGTTGTTTCGTTTTCTAAGAGTTTCTATTGTAAGGCAGGATTTAAAACGAAAGAGCATAGTAAATGCTACACTTGTACACAATGGAAAGAAGCAAGAAATAAAAGCACTTTATGATACTGGCAATCATCTTGTAAGTCCATATACAGGTGAGCCAGTAGCTGTTATTTCAAAAGATTTATCAGAGTGGGCACATCTTTCAGAAAATGCTGCTCCACTTTTGATACCATACCATTCAATAGGCGGCAGCGGTATGCTTAAAGCATATAGGCTTGATATATTGAAATTTAAAGATGGGAGTGCTAGAAAAAATTTTTTGGCAGCAGTAAGCGATAATATTTGCACAGATAAAGAAATACAGATGATTTTAAATAATCAGTCTATGGCAGAAGGAGGACACAATGCTTAAGATATCAATGTTGAACAGATTTCACTTTAGGATGATGCCAGAGTTTCGTGGTTTATTTTGGCCGCATAACAGTGGTGATATTCACTATATAGGAGGTGCAGAAATACTCCCAGCACCGTTTACCTTAGATGAAGAAAAGGAAATACTTGATAAGCTTGGCAGTACTGAAGACCAAGCGGCAAGAAGCAGCTTAATAGAGCACAATCTGCGTCTTGTTGTATATATAGCTAAAAAATTTGATAATACAGGAGTTGGTGTGGAAGACCTTATTTCTATAGGTACAATCGGGCTTATAAAAGCTATTAATACATTTAATCCATTAAAAAATATAAAACTTGCTACATATGCTTCAAGATGTATAGAAAATGAAATTTTAATGTATCTTAGGAGAAATAGTAAAATTAAACTAGAGGTATCTATAGATGAACCCTTAAATGTAGATTGGGATGGCAATGAACTGCTGCTTTCTGATATACTTGGAACTGATGAAAATGTCATTTCAAAAAACCTTGAAGATGAAGTTGACAGGAGGCTTTTAAGAATGGCACTTGATAAGCTTAATGAGCGTGAAAGGGTAATAATAGAAATGAGGTTTGGTATTAACACTAAAGATGGCAAAGAGCGCACACAAAAAGAGGTTGCTGATATCATGGGTATTTCACAATCATACATATCAAGACTTGAGAAAAAGATTATGAAAAGACTTAAAAAGGAAATAATGAAAATGGAATAAGATTTTATTTTTGGTAAATCCTACTTTATATATCTTAGTCACATTATGGAGGATAAAGATGGCAATGTATAAAGTAGAAATCTGTGGTGTAAACACAGCGAAGTTACCACTCCTTACAGACGAAGAAAAGAAGGAGCTTTTTGATAAGATACAAAAAGGAGACAAGAAAGCAAGGGAGGATTTTATTAAGGGTAATCTCAGGCTTGTTTTAAGTATAATACAGAGATTTTCAAATTCAGGTGAGAATATTGATGATTTGTTTCAAATAGGCTGCATAGGGCTTATGAAAGCAATCGATCATTTTGATGTGACGTTAAATGTTAAATTTTCTACTTATGCTGTACCTATGATAATTGGGGAAATAAGGCGATACCTGCGTGATAATAATAGTATCAGGGTAAGCCGTTCTATACGTGATACAGCGTACAAGGCTATTTATACTAAAGAACTAATGATGAAAAAAAATGACAAGGAGCCTACAGTTGAAGAAATTGCAGAGAAATTAGATGTGGCGCCAGAGGATATAATTTATGCACTTGATGCAATACAAAGCCCAGTTTCTCTATATGAGCCAGTGTACGCAGAAAGCGGGGACACTCTTTATATTATGGACCAGATAAGTGATAAGAAAAATAAAGAAGATAACTGGATAGAGGAAATATCATTAAAAGCAGCGGTAAATCGTCTATCAGAAAGAGAACACAAGATTATTAATATGAGGTATTTTGAAGGTAAGACGCAAATGGAGGTGGCAGAGGAAATAAATATTTCACAGGCACAGGTGAGCCGTCTTGAAAAAAAGGCTTTGCGCTCTATGAGGAATTATTTAGGATAGGGGAACATATATTATAGGGAGTATGAATCCTTGCCTGGAGAACTATATGAGGGTATGCGAACTTCGTGAAAAGGAAGTAATAAATGTTTGTGACGGGGAAAGGCTTGGAAATGTTTGTGATGTGGATTTCGACGTAAAAACAGGCCGTATCTGCAGCCTGATTATTCCAGGACCATGTAAAATATTTGGTATACTAGGACGTGACCATGAATATATTATTCCATATGAGTGTGTTAAAAGAATTGGAACAGATGTAATTCTTGTAGATGTTGAAATTGAGAAATGCTTACAAAAATGTAAATTTGTATAGGCTTATAAGCTTGCAAAGAGGATATTTATAGTTTATTATTAAAAAAAAGAGTGAAAGGTGGGTAAAGCATGAGATGTCCTTTTTGTGGAGCATATGATACAAGAGTTATTGATTCCCGTCCAGCAGATGACAATACATCAATAAGGCGCAGACGGCACTGTGACAAGTGCCATAAGCGTTTTACTACTTATGAAAAATTAGAAACAGTTCCTTTAATTGTAATTAAAAAAGATTTGACGAGGCAGCCTTACGATAGACAAAAAATTGAGCAAGGAATAATGCGCTCATGCCATAAAAGACAGGTTTCAGCAGATGATATGAAAATGCTTGTTGATAGAGTTGAGGCTGTTATATTTGGACAAGAGAAAAAAGAGATATCTAGCAGTTATATTGGAGAACTTGTTATGAATGAACTTAAAGAAGTTGATGCGGTTGCATATGTACGGTTTGCATCAATTTATCATGAATTTAAAGATGTTAATACGTTTATTGATGAGATTAAGAAGATACTTGATAAGTAAATATGGAATAATTTTTTAACGCTCCTGTAACTATGGTTCTAGTTGTGGGGGCGTTAATTGGCGTTGCCTGTAAAAATAATCTAAATTGACTTAAATTGACATATGTGATATTCTGATTTGGGGAGAAGTTTGTTGTGTGAGTGGAAAGGACATATTATGTACAGTGAAGCTTATTCAGCAATTATACGTGGCATAGAAGGCTGTATTATACATGTGGAAGCAGATGTATCTGACGGTTTGCCATGTTTTTTACTTACAGGCTGTTTGTCTTCTGAGGTAAAGGAAGCAAAGGAGCGTGTACGTATAGCTTTAAAAAACTGCGGTTTTAAAATTCCTGTTGCAAAGATTACTATAAATCTTTCTCCTGCGAATATACGCAAAGATGGGACGTGTTATGATTTGGCGATTGCTGCCGCAATACTTTCTGCATCTGGTGTTATTAAAAGGCAGATGTTAGAAAAAGCAGTGCTTATAGGTGAGTTGGGGCTTGATGGTAAACTTAAAGCTGTGAGTGGTGTACTGCCTATGGTGTATACTGCTTATGAAAATAATATATGCTGCTGCCTTGTTCCAAAGGATAATGAAGAAGAGGCAAGATTTGTAAATGGAGTTAATATTATAGGTGTGGACAACCTTAAAGAGGCTGTGGATATTTTAAATAGTGAAGAAGAATATAAGAAAGATATAGATTATATACATCCTACAAGAAAAGACAGTACTATTCCTGATTTTGCTGATGTCTCAGGACAGGATATGGCACGCCGTGCTGCGGAAGTTGCAGCAGCGGGTATGCACAATTTACTTATTATAGGACCTCCTGGAACTGGTAAAACTATGATTGCAAAAAGAATTGCAGGCATTATGCCCAAAATGCAGTTTGATGAATGTATGGAAATCTCTAAAGTGTACAGTGTATCAGGTCTTCTTACAAAGGATATGCCTGTGATTACAGAAAGACCATATAGAGCACCACATCACACAATTACGCAGTCTGCGCTTGCCGGTGGCGGCAGATATCCAAAACCTGGCGAGTTAAGCCTTGCATCAAGCGGTGTGCTATTTCTTGACGAATTGCCTGAATTTAGCAGACAGACACTTGAAGTTTTGCGCCAGCCACTGGAAGATGGCTATGTAAATGTTACAAGAGTTGATGGCAATTATACCTATCCGGCAAAATGTATGCTTGTAGCTGCAATGAATCCATGTAAATGTGGATTTTATCCAAATAGAAAAAAATGTACGTGTACACCTTTGCAAGTTAAAAATTATCTTAACAGGATAAGTCAGCCATTTCTTGACAGAATTGATATATGCGTGGAAACCGTACAGCTTATGTTTGACGAAGTTTATCCACATGACAGTAAAAAGAAGAAGCAGGAGACATCAGAAGAAATAAGAAATCGTGTCTTAGAGGCACAAAAGATTCAAAAAGAGAGATATAAAAATGAAAAATTTAAATTTAATTCTAATCTTTCTCCTGCTGGTATTAAAAAATATTGCAATATGTCAAAAGAAGCAAGAGACTTTTTGGAAAATATTTCAGAAAGAATGGTATTTAGTGCAAGGGTATGCCATAAGATTTTGAAAGTAGGACGTACCATAGCTGATATAGAATTAAAACCTTTTATAGAAAAAGAGCATATTGCAGAAGCTGTAAGCTATAGAAGTATTAACAGCAAATACTGGAAAGAGGGGAATGAATAGCTATGGAACATATACATTATGTGTACTGGTTGTCATGTGTAAATGGCATAGGAAGTGTTAAGAGAGGCAGATTGCTTAAATATTTTGGAAGTGAAGAAGAAATTTTTAAAGCATCAAAGGATATGCTTTCAAAGGTTATAAGTATAAAGGATATTGAAAGTCTTTTGTCTTGCAGAAATAAAGATGTTATAGAAGAAAATTATGGCAAGATGACATCAAAAGGCATAAAATTTACATATAAAGGATATGATACTTATCCAGAAAAGCTTTATGAAATATATGATGCACCATACTGCCTTTATTATAAAGGAATACTTCCTGATAATAATAAAAAAACTGTAGCTGTAGTAGGTGCTAGGAATGTATCTTACAGTGGCAGTGTGATTGCAAAAAAGATGGGAAGAGAGCTTGCGGAAAATGGTGTACAAGTAATTAGTGGTCTTGCAAGAGGAGTAGATATAAGTGCTCAAAAAGGGGCTCTTACAATAGCAGGTAATAAAACATTTGCGGTTATGGGCTGTGGTATAGATATATGTTATCCAAAGCAGCATATAGAAGCATATATGCTTATACAAGAAAGCGGCGGTATAATTTCTGAATATCCAATAGGTGTGCCGCCTATAGCAGGCAATTTTCCAATGCGCAATAGAATAATTAGTGCTCTTTCAGATGGAATATTGGTAATTGAAGCTGGAGAAAAAAGCGGGTCTCTTATAACAGCAGAATATGGAATTAATCAGGGAAAAGATATTTTTGCAATTCCTGGAGAAATTGGAAATAAATTATACTGCGGAAGCAACCGACTTATAAAGGAAGGTGCCGCACTTGTGACAGATATAAGTGATATAATGGACGCACTTGGAATATTCTATGATTGTAATATATCAGAGCATAAACAAAAATTATGTCTTGAAAGAAATCATAAAATAGTGTATTCTAGTTTAGGTCTGGAACCAGCACATGTGTCAGAGATAGCTGTAAGGTCAGGTTTTAGCATTAAACAAACTATGGAAATACTTATAGACCTTGAGCTAAAGCAATACATATGCATGGTGGGCAATAATTATTATGCAGTAAAACTATAAGTTATGCCATATTGAAAGGAAGGAAATGTAATGGCAAAGAATCTTGTAATTGTGGAATCACCATCAAAAGCAACGACAATAAAAAAATTTTTAGGCAGTTCTTATGAAGTGGTTGCCTCTAATGGACATGTGAGGGATTTGCCAAAAAGCCAATTAGGGATAGATATTGAAAATGATTTTGAACCTAAATACATTACAATAAGAGGAAAAGGGGAAATTCTTGCAAAGCTTCGCAAGGAAGTGAAAAAAGCTGACAAGGTATATCTTGCAACTGACCCAGACCGTGAAGGAGAGGCGATATCATGGCACTTGTCAAAAGCACTTAAATTAGATGATAAAAATACAAGTCGTGTAACATTTAATGAAATTACTAAAAATGCAGTTAAGCAGTCATTTAAAAATGCACGTGCCATAGATATGGATTTGGTGAATGCACAGCAGGCAA
This sequence comes from Lachnoclostridium sp. UBA3320, assembly GCA_002361175.1. Classification (GTDB taxonomy): domain Bacteria; phylum Bacillota; class Clostridia; order Lachnospirales; family Lachnospiraceae; genus Butyribacter. The sequence continues at coordinate 40,521 of DESG01000016.1, forward strand.
GAAGAATTTTAGACAGGATGGTTGGATACCAGATAAGTCCAGTATTGTGGGCAAAAGTTAAAAGAGGTTTAAGTGCAGGTCGTGTACAGTCAGTTGCACTTAGAATAATAGCAGACAGAGAAGAAGAGATAGGTGCTTTTATTCCTAAAGAATACTGGACACTTTCAGCAGAATTTACGCCACAAGGTGATAAAAAGTCGATTATTGCGGACTTTTATGGTACATTAAATAAAAAACTAAATATAGAATCCAAAGAACAGGTGGAGCAAATTATATCTGAAATAAAAAAATCTCAATTTAAAGTTTCTGATATCAAAATTTCAAATCGTACAAAAAAAGGACCTTTGCCATTTACTACAAGTACACTTCAACAGGAAGCTGCCAAAAATCTTAATTTTGCAACACAAAAAACTATGAGATTGGCTCAGGGGTTATATGAAGGTATGCCTATAAAAGGACATGGCACAATAGGGCTTATAACATATCTGCGTACGGACTCAACACGTATTTCAGAAGAAGCTAAAAAAAGTGCAATGGAATATATTGAAAAAAATTATGGAAGTGAATATCTTGCACATAATGCAGAGAAGAAAAAAGATGATAAAAAAATACAAGATGCTCATGAAGCTATAAGACCAGCTTATATTGAACTTACACCAGCACAGGTAAAAGATTCATTGTCAAGAGACCATTTTAAGCTGTATCAGCTTATATGGAAGAGGTTTATGGCAAGCCAGATGGCTTCTGCAAAATATGAAACCACTTCTATAAAAATAGATTCAGAAAAGTACAGGTTTACTGCGGTTTCTTCTAAAATAATTTTTGAAGGTTATTTGAATGTATATCAAGAAGAAGATGACAAGGCTGTAAAGAAAAGCTTTCCTAAAAAACTTGTTAAAGATGCTTTGATGTCTTTAGGAAAGCTTGAACAGAAACAGCATTTTACGCAGCCGCCAGCGCATTTTACAGAAGCTACACTTGTAAAGACACTTGAAGAACTTGGAATAGGTCGTCCAAGCACATATGCGCCAACTATTTCAACAATTATTAACAGGCATTATGTTGCTAAGGAACAAAAAAATCTTTATATTACAGAGCTTGGAGAAGTGGTTAATAACATTATGAAAAAATCATTTACAAGTATTGTTGATGTAAACTTTACAGCATATATGGAGGGGCTTTTAGACAGAGTGGAGGATGGTTCTGTACGCTGGAAAACGGTGATAGAAAACTTCTATCCTGATTTGCATGAAGCTGTTTCTATTGCACAAAAAGAACTTGAAGAAGTCAAAATCGAAGATGAAGTAACAGATGTAATTTGTGAAGAGTGTGGGAAAAATATGGTAGTAAAGTTTGGACCACATGGAAAGTTTCTTGCATGTCCAGGTTTTCCAGAGTGCCGCAACACTAAGCCATATTATGAAAAAGCAGGTGTGCCATGTCCAGAGTGTGGGAAAGAGATAGTTATAAAGAAGACAAAAAAAGGCAGGCGTTATTATGGGTGTGAGGGATATCCTGACTGTAATTTTATGTCATGGCAGAAGCCCTCAACACAAAAATGTCCTAATTGTGGCGGTCCTATGGTTGAAAAAGGCAATAAGATTGCATGTATGGATAATCAGTGCGGATTTACAAAACCATTGTCATAAATTGGCAAATGGTGATTTTGTTACATTATTCGCCGAATTTTAAAAAAATATCATTTTTAGTCTTGTAATTTTCTTTTAATGTATTTATAATAGATATGTATTTTTATGCAATGCTAATGTGAGTACATTATATTAAAAATTATACTGAGATTAAGGAGAGAAACTTAAATGGTATCAACAGGAGCATTTAATTATATTAATGTGCTTGAAAAGGCGTGTGATGCTGGCTGGATGAGAAATGCAGCTATATCTAATAACATTGCTAATGTGGACACACCAGGATATAAGCGCAAAGATGTAGATTTTGAATCATATTTGCAGAGTGCAGTTTTTGGCGGCAGCTCGCTTGATGATAACATTGCGAGCGTTGACCTTGATACAATTACAGGCACTACATATACGGATTATGGACAGGTAGATTACAGGCTTGATGGCAATAATGTTGACATCGACACAGAAAATGTGGAACTTGCGAAAAACCAAATGAAGTATTATACAATGCTTGATTCTATTACACAGGAGTTTACAAGGCTTAAAAGTGTTTTAAAAACAAGTTAATTAGGAGGGTAGTTATTTATGAGTGTTTTTTCTGCTATGGATATATGTGCTACTGGTATGACAGCACAGAGAACAAGGCTAGATATTATTTCACAAAATATTGCCAATGTCAACACCACAAGAGATGGCGATGGCGATACATATATGAGAAAATCTGTAATATTTGAGGAAAAATCATATATTTCTTTTGATGATGCCCTTATCAATGCCACTGGGTATGTAGGCAAAGGGGTAAAAATATCAAGAATTTTTGAAGACGATGAGACAGAAGGGCGGCTTGTCTATGACCCTTCTCATCCTGATGCTAATGAAAAGGGATACGTTCTCTATCCTAATGTAAATACGGTTACAGAAATGACTGACATGATTGATGCAAGTCGTTCTTATGAAGCTAATGTAACGGCATTTAATGCTTCAAAAAATATGTCGCTTAAAGCACTTGATATAGGCAGGTCATAAAAATTATAATTATTTTTAATAAAAATATCGTATTAAACAAATATGGAGGATAGAGATGGACTTATCATTAATTTCAGGTGTGGATTTTGATAGTTATTTTCAGGCGCAGATGCCTAAAGTTACATCTGTATTTTCAGATGGAAGCGACCCTTTAATAGTTGGTACAGAAGAAAAAAGCGCATTTGGAACAGTATTCGATTCGGCTGTAAGTATGATACAGGAAGCAAATTCATACAGTAATGCAGCAGAGGAAGAAGAAATAAAGTTTGCCCTTGGGGAGACAGACAGTATACATGATTTACAGATAGCACAGCAAAAAGCAAATGTATCACTCCAATACACAGTTGCAGTCAGGGACGCCTTTATAAGCGCATATAAGGAGATAATGAATCTCCAAATATAAAATATAAAATATATCGTTATTAGAGGAGCCAGATTATGCAAGAGAGAATTAAGGAGATTCCAAACAAACTTAAAGAATTTTGGAATAGATACACAAGTAAGCAGAAAACTATAGTAATATCAGTAATATGTGTAGTGCTTTTATTAATAGGTTTAACTGCTTGGTTTATTTCTAGACCAAAATGGACACAGTTTCAGACATTTGAAAATCTTGATGATGCTAACGCAATGGTAAATGCACTTAATGATGCAGACATACGATATAAAGCATCTGACAACGGTCTGACTCTTTATGTAAGAGACGAGGACATGACCGATGCATTGTATACTATGAGCGATAATGGACTGGTAGACAGAGGGTATACATGGGACAAAGCATTTGACAATTCAATGTCTACTACTGAAAATGAAAAAAGCCAGAAAAGAATACTTGCATTACAGTCTCAAATTAAACAAAGTATTATAAATTATTCATTTGTAGACGATGCCAATATATTTATAGATGTACCAGATACATCATATAAAGTGCTTGAAGATTCAGACAGTAATGCAACATCTATTACAGCGATGATTAAGGTTTCAGATTCAAATAAAGATGTAGTTACTACTGAAACTGCAGAAGCACTTGCATACTGGCTTGCCAATGCAGTTGGCACAGATACAGAACACGTTATAATTAATGATTTTGATGGTAATGCCATTTTTAACGGTGCGCTTGATGATGGTCTTGGCGGTTCACTTGTGGGAGGCAGCTCAGAATACGTTGACAAGCTTAGAAATACAATTGCAGAAAACGTTCGCAAGCTGCTTTTAAAATGTGATTTTGATGATATAGAAGTTGGAACACAGGGTATACAGTTTGATATGAGAAAGATTGATACCCTTAGCAAGACATATTCAGTTGCTGATGGAAGAGAGTATGGATATCCTACAAAACTTTATACATATTCATCACAAGGTGCTACAGGTGTGGCCGGTGAACCAGGTACACAGTCAAATAATGACGACACAGATACGGTATTTAATTATGGAAGAGATACCTCATCTACAATAGATGTTGAGAAGCTTGAAGGGCTTCTTACTAATGAAACTATTGAAAATATTAAACAGGAAAAGCCTACAGTGCAGATTGGGGATTCTTCAATAGGCATCGTTGCAACACGTTTTGTCATATATGATGAGCAGCAGCTTGAAGATGACGGAACACTAAATGGGATGACATTTGAAGAGTTTATTGCACAGAATAATAATCCAGTAGTTACAACCGTTGATCAGGCAGTGCTTGACCTTATTTCAGCAGCAACAGGAATAAACACGGACAACATAAATATAGTAGCATATGAAGTGCCACAATTTGTAGAAAAAGTAGAAACTACAAGAAGCATCTCAGATTATCTTATGATAATCCTTACAGTACTTATTATTGCGTTACTTATATTTGTTGTATTACGTGGTGCAGCGCCTTTAAGGACGGCAGAGGCAGAGGAGCCAGAACTTTCAGTGGAACAACTTTTAGCTACAACTAAAGAGAACCAGTCACTTGATGATATTGAATTTAGTGAGAAATCTGAAACAAGAAAGATGATAGAGAAATTTGTGGACGAAAACCCAGAAGCTGTTGCACAGCTTTTGAGAAATTGGCTTAATGAGGATTGGGATTAAAATTTTATAAAATAGAAAGCGGGTACAGGTATGGCTAAGGAAAGTATTAGTGGAGTGCAGAAAGCAGCAATACTGCTTATTGCCCTAGGCCCTGATAAATCTGCAAATGTATTTAAGCATTTAAAAGAAGATGAAATAGAACAGCTTACGCTCGAGATTGCTAATACAAGGAGTATATCTCCATCAGTCAAGGATTCAATACTTGATGAATTTTATGAAATCTGCCTTGCACAGCAGTATATTGCTGAAGGTGGTATTACATATGCCAAGGATTTGCTGGAAAAAGCACTTGGTGCAGAGCGTGCAAAAGATGTTATTGGAAAACTTACCGCATCACTGCAGGTACGTCCATTTGAGTTTGTGCGAAAGACAGATGCTTCACAGCTTCTAAACTTTATACAAGACGAGCATCCGCAGACAATCGCACTTATATTGTCATATTTGTCATCTTCTCAGGCAGCAGCTATTGTTTCTGCACTTGCGCCTGAAAAGCAGACAGATGTTGCAAAGAGAATAGCACAGATGGATAGAACATCGCCTGACGTCATTAAAGAGGTGGAAAAAGTATTGGAACAAAAACTTGCTTCTCTTGTAAACCAAGATTACACTATTGTCGGTGGTGTAGATTCTATCGTGGAAATTTTAAATACAGTAGACCGTGGTACAGAGAAACATATTATGGAAAGTCTGGAAATCGAAGACCCAGAACTTGCTGATGAAATCCGCAAGAAGATGTTTGTATTCGAGGATATCCTTTCACTGGACGACAGGTCTGTGCAGCGTGTGCTGCGTGAGGTTGACAACAACGAACTTGCGGTTGCGCTTAAAGGTTCTAATGAGGAGGTGCAGAATCTTATATTCCACAACCTTTCAAAGCGTCTTGCTACTATGATAAAGGAAGATATGGACTTTATGGGACCTGTACGTCTTAAAGATGTTGAAGAAGCGCAGCAAAAGATTGTAAATATTATACGTAAACTTGAAGACTCTGCAGAGATTATTATATCCAGAGGCGGAGGTGACGAGATAGTTGTCTAATCTTATAAAATCTGTATATTTTACTAATGTAAACGAAGGTGAAAAATGTGTTATTGATTCTGACAGCCGAATAGAGGAATATATACCAGGTATATATACACAGTCTGGCATAGATGATGAAAATTTCTCGTTCAGACAACTTTCTGACATAGCAGAAGATGCTGATGCTGGATTTACAGGTGGACTTAATGTAATAAGCATGGACGAGGTTATGGACGAGGAAAGACAGAAAATTTCAGAAGAGACTTCTGTTATGAGTATGGAAGTTCTTAACGAGGCAAGAGCACAAGCTGATGAAATAATTGCAGAAGCTAATCGTGCTGCAGAAAATATAAGAAATCAGGCATATGATACTGGGTTTGCACAGGGTATAGAAGAAGGAAAGAGACAGGGCGCAGTGCTGCTTGAAGAAAAAAGGGCAGCGCTTGCGCAAGATTACAACAGAAGACTTAAGCTGCTTGAAGAGCAGGAAAAAGAGCTTGAGCCGCATTTTGCATCTATTATAGCAGGGCTTGTAGAAAAACTTACAGGCGTTATATGTGAAAACAAAAAAGATGTCATAGTCCATCTTATAAACAAGGCGCTTAAAAACCTTGAAAAAACAAGCAGAATAGTACTGCGTGTTTCAAAGGAAGATATAGCAGTGGTATCATCAAAGCGTGGTGAAATTATGAAGTATATAAGAGAGGGCACAGAATTTGAGATAGTAGAAGATGCAGGGCTTATGTTAAACCAGTGCATAATAGAAACTGATAATAGAATTATTGACTGCAGTCTTGATGCACAACTTGACAACCTGCGTGAACATATAAAGATGCTGGCATAATTTTACCAAATGGAAAGGTGGTGGTTTCCATATGCGTAAGATGCTATATAATATAGGAAAGAAGGTGGGTCTTATATGCATGGTATTAATTTGTCAAAATATAACATGCTCTTGGAGCAATCATATGAGAGACGCCTTGGAAAAGTTGCAAAAGTCGTAGGGCTTACAGTAGAATCAATAGGTCCGCCAGCAAGACTTAACGATTTGTGCCATATTATTACAAAAGATACAAACCATGTTATCAATGCAGAGGTAGTAGGTTTTCGTGATGACAGAGTGCTGCTTATGCCATACAACCAGACAGAAGGTGTAGGACTTGGGAGCAGAGTTGAAAATACAAATGCACCATTAAAAGTTCCTGTAGGAAAGGAACTTTTAGGAAAAACTTTAGATGGGCTTGGCTATCCTATAGATGGCAGCAGCATAAATTTAAAGGCAGCTTACTCAGTTGAAGCACAGCCGCCTGACCCATTAAAAAGAAAGATAATAGATGAAGTACTTCCTTTAGGTGTAAAAGCGGTTGATGGGCTTATCACTGTTGGCAAAGGACAGCGTATCGGCATATTTGCAGGAAGCGGTGTTGGCAAAAGTACGCTTATGGGTATGTTTGCAAGGAATACAAAAGCCGATATAAATGTTATAGCACTTATAGGAGAGCGTGGCAGGGAAGTAAGAGAGTTTATAGAAAGGGATTTAGGACCAGAAGGTATGAAAAGGTCAGTGGTAGTAGTAGCCACCTCTGACAAACCCGCCCTTATCCGTAAAAAAGCAGCGATGACAGCAACAGCAGTAGCAGAATATTTTAGGGACCAGGGAAAAGACGTGCTTCTTATGATGGATTCGCTTACACGTTTTTCGATGGCGCAAAGGGAGATAGGTCTTGCATCAGGTGAACCACCTGTTTCAAGAGGGTATCCTCCAAGTGTTTATTCTGAGATGCCAAAGCTTTTAGAGAGGGCAGGGTGTTCTGACAAAGGCTCTATTACAGGACTTTACACAGTACTTGTTGACGGTGATGACTTTAATGAGCCAATTACAGATACTGCAAGAAGTATTTTAGATGGTCATATTGTGCTTGATAGAAAGATAGCACAGAAAAACCACTATCCAGCAATAGATGTATTGCAGAGTATTTCCCGTGTAATGAGCAGCATAGTTGCCAAAGAACACAAGAGGGCAAGCGGTATTTTAAACAATGTGCTTGCAACGTATTCTGAGGCAGAAGACCTAGTAAATATAGGAGCTTATAAACCAGGCTCTAATAAAAATATTGACTATGCGCTTTCTAAGATAGATGCAGTTAATGAATTTTTAATGCAAGATGTATATGAAAAAGCTGGGTTTGAAGATACAGTTAGCAAACTTGAAGCTCTTTTCGATTAAAATAAGTTTGGGATTTTAATATGGCAAAGTTTATTTTTAAACTGGAGAGCATATTATCTATAAAGATGAAGCTTGAAGATCAGGCAAAGGCAGAATATGGCTTAGAAGTTATGAAGCTTAGAGAAGAAGAACACAAGCTTTCACTTCTTGAGAAAAGAAAAAATGGTTTTGAACAGCAGCTATTTGAAGCTTTAAACGATACGCTTGTTGTATTAATTATAAAAAGACTGGAAGATAGCGTAGAAAACTTAAAATACAATATAAAAATTCAGATTTCTGTTATAAAAAGACAGGAAGAAAGAGTTGCCAAGGCGCGCGAAAAGCTGGATAACGCAATGAAGGAAAGAAAAATATATGAGAAGTTGAAAGAAAAAGCATTTGAAGAGTTTAAGGCAGAAGTTAATGCTCAGGAGCAAAAAGAGATTGACCAGCTTGTAAGTTTTAGGTTTGGCAGTGCCAGAGAAAGCGAGGATTAGATACAATGGCAAAAAGTAAAGCAGCAAAATCGAAAGAAAGCGGTGGAAGCAGCCTAGTTACTGCACTTATTGCGTTAGTTATTATTTTAATCTGGCTTGCAGTTTTTGGTTTTCTTATAAAACTTGATGTCGGTGGAATTGGAAGCAATATCCTTTATCCAGTCTTAAAGGATGTGCCAGTAGTAAATAGAATTCTTCCAGAACCTTCTGAGGAGATGCAGGCAGAAGAAGACAACTACCAATATAATACTTTAAGGGCTGCTAATGAAAGAATAAGAGAATTAGAAAGCCAGCTTGAAGCACAAGGCGGCACAGCTAATGCAAATTCAGATTATATTGCACAGCTTGAGGCAGAAGTGCAGGACTTGCAGAAATATAAGAAAGAGCAAGATGATTTTGATAAGAGAGTTGCAGACTTTGATGAAAAAGTTGTTTTTAATGATAATGCACCTGATATTTCAGAGTATGAGCAGTACTATGCAGCAATTCAGCCTGAAAATGCAGAGAGAATTTATAATCAGGTAGTGCAGGATTTACAGAATCAGCAGCAGGCAAAAAAAATTGCTACGCTTTATTCTAATGCAGAGCCTGAAAAGGCAGCAACGGTATTGTCTGAGATGACACAGGATTTAGACCTTGTGTGTGCAATACTTAACAATATGAGCGAGAAACAAGCAGCAGCGATTATACAGGAGCTTGACAGTGGATTTGCGGCACAGATTACAAAGAAGATGTCTATGGCAGGATAAGTCAGTGGGGAGTTTTTACTGTGGATAATAAAATAAACAATGCTGTAAATATTACAGATAAAGAAGCTCAATATGATGAAAAAGCAAAACATTTATTAGGACAAAAAATTATACTGGCACATATACTATCAAATACAGTAAAAGAATTTAAAGGAATTAATCCAGAGGATATAGTTCCTCTTATTGAAGGAGAGCCATGGATTGGTGTAGTACCAGTAGAGCCTGGCATGACCAACACTGAAAAAAATATAGATGGTGAAATGATAATTGGCATAAATACTGAAAATACTGAAATAAATGAAGGTTTAATTAGATTTGATATTATATTTTTTGTACATGTGCCGCATACAGGCGGAAAGAAAAGCGAACTGGCACAAATGATTATCAATGTAGAAGCTCAGAAAGATAATCCAAGTAAATATAAATTACTTAATAGAGCAATTTTTTATGTATGTCGTCTTGTGTCTTCACAAAAAGAAAGAGATTTTACAAATACAAATTATAATGATATAAAACGTGTATATTCTATATGGTTGTGTATGAATATGAAGGAAAACACACTTAATTATATACATCTTACACAAGAACAGTTATTAGGAAATTATAACTGGCAAGGTAAAATTGATATGTTAAACATTATTTTTATAGGTCTTGCCGAAGAACTTCCAGAAAAAAGCATTGGATATAAATTACACCGTTTGCTAGGAACACTTTTTTCAGAAATATTGTCTGTTAAGCAAAAACTTAATATAATAAAAAATGAATATAATATTTCTCTTAATAGAGAAAGCAAAGAGGAGATGGAGACAATGTGTAATTTGGGACGAGGTGTATTTGAAAAGGGATTTGCACAAGGTGAAGCTAAAGGCGAAGCTAGGGGGATTGCATTGGGTGAAGCTAGAGGAATTGCACTGGGTGAAGAAAAAATGATACTGAATATGTATAATGAGGGTCTTACTATAGAGGCGATAGCAAAAATTTCTAAGAAGAAAATTGACGAAGTGCAGTTTATTGTTGGTTTGAGTTGATAGAATTTTTAAATGCATGGTGTTTGCAGCATATGTAATATATAGTATGCTGTTTACATATATATTATTATTTTATCTTTTTGAAAGGAGGCGTAGCGTGGCAATGAAAGAAATAGGTGCAGTTACGTTTGCATCTGAAACGTTTCTTACAGGTTCTGTTAAAGGTGGCAAGGCTGACCAGCTTAAAACAGCTAGTGCATCTTTTGATAGTTTTCTTAATGTTAATGCAAGTTCTAGTAAAACAGTGCAGCCTAAAACTGATGCGGGACAGTTTAAAGCGAATGTTTCAGAAACGCAGTCTGACACACAGACAAAGACTGATGCCGTGCAGTCGGTAAATGACGGTGTTGAGCAGGATGCTGCTGTTCAGCCGGAAAATACAGAAGATGCTGTTACTAAAACTTCTGATGCAAATGGCACAGAGCAAGTAGAGGACATTAAAGTAACTGAAGATGTTACAGATGAAGAAATTACTGGTATTAATGAGATAGTAGCATTAATTAATCAGACAATAAGAGATATTGTAAAAAATATCACAGGCATGGACGATGAGATGATAAGCAACGCAATGTCGGCACTTGGACTTGTGGAGACAGATTTGCTTGACACATCTAATCTGGCAAAACTTGTTTTAATGCTTAATGGTTCATCTGATATGACAGATTTACTTGCTAATGAAGACATGATGTTACAGTTTAATGATATCTTAGATGCTTTAAAGGATATTGACTGGGAAGCTCTTACAGGAATGTCTAAGGAAGAATTTATGCCGATTCTTGAAAATATGGCAGCAGATGAAAGTGTTGTAACAGATGGTAATATGGCAGGGGTGTCACAGGGTACAGATGTGAATACAGATGCAGGTCAGCCAGAAAACAGTGTACCAGTTACAGTCGAGTATGTAGATGAAGAAAGTACAGTGAATGTAAGGCAAGCAGTAGATACAGATGTCGTGCAGGCAACAGTAAAAGAAGCCACAGGTACAGATATAAAAGATGTACAGACAGATAAGCCTTTAGAAAATGTAGTAGTTTCTGACAAAGAAGGGCAGGTTGTAGACACTAAAAATCTCACAGAGCAGTCAAGTAATTTTGAGCAAGAAAGTACAGACAGCCAGACAGATGGTCAAGTAGCACAAAGTACACAGACAGATGTAAGAACTCCTGTACATAATGAAGTTTTAAATGGAACAGAAAGCTTTTTACAGAATTTAAGTCAGGCAGTGGCAGATGTTACTGGTGAAACTATACCACAACAAACTAATATGCAACAGATGATAGACATAGTAAATCAAGTAGTGGAGCAGATTAAAGTGACACTTGGCAAAGAGACAACAAGTATGCAGTTACAGCTTAATCCTGAAAGCCTTGGTAAAGTTTTAATTTCTGTTTCATCAAATCATGGTGTTATGACAGCTAATTTTACGGTGCAGACAGAAGAGGCAAAGGAAGCATTACAAAGCCAGATGTATTCCCTGCGTGAAGCACTTGAAAGTAGAAGTCTTAAAGTAGATGCTGTGGAAGTTGAAGTATCTGACTTTGCATTTTCACAAAGCAATCAGGCAGATGCACAGAATCAAAAAGAATTTGAAAAAGGAAACGGAAGACGTTTTAGGTTTAACTTTGATGATTCATCTGAGGACGAAAACACAGTAACTAGTGTACAACATCAGGAAAGAAAGGCAAGGCCTGATTTAGGAAGCAGTATTGACTTTACAGCGTAACTTGTTCATTAATAAAAAGGAGGAATAATCATGGACTATTCAGATTTAATGGCTCCTGTAACTGACGGCAAGGTAGACATATCTGAATCCTCACAGAAAAAAGAGAGAAATGTAGGTTCACAGCTTGGTAAAGATGATTTTCTTATGCTTCTTGTAACACAGATGAAATACCAAGACCCTTTAGACCCTACAGATAACACAGAGTATGTAGCACAGCTTGCGCAGTTTACAGAACTTGAGTATATGCAAAATATGATGGATGTAACACAGCATACATCAGCATTTGAGCTTGTAGGCAAGTATGTATATGTAGAACACAGCGAAAAAGGTCATTCACAGAATGCAGAAGGCGTTGTGGACTATGTTACTATGAAAAATGGTGAAGCTTATGTCACAATAGATGGAGCTGAATACTCATATGATGACATAGTTGAAGTAAGAAATGAAATGTATGTACTCCAGCAGAAGATGCCATCAGTACAGAAACAGGATATAACATATCTCCATCATGACCCACAGCCTGTAATTATAACAGGAGTAAGCCTTGGCGAAGATGATTACCAAGCATATAGTATGGGAATAGGTGTTGTTAATGACAAAGGCGAAACAGTTACAATCAATTCTAAGTATGTAACATACGAAAAAGGCACTGTAACTATTGACAGAAGAGCATTTGCAAACTTTGACGCAGGAACATATAATATTGCTTTTGTATTTGATGACCCTAACAAGACAGTAAGTGTTGAAGATGTAACACTGGAGATAAAAGGAATTAAGACTAATAACCCTGTCGCTGGCACAATAGACGATGCAATAACAGACGACAAAGACACAGGTGACGATAAGACAGAGGACACTGGCAGCGCAGACAATGCTGGCAGTACAGAAAGTGGCACAACAACAGTATAAAAGCTTTTGGAAATGAGGTGAAGGGTATATATGAATAAACTTAATGAAAATTATTCAACAATAGACCAGATGGCAAATAGGCTTTTAAACAGCCAGAAGTCTAATACTCTTAATTCCCCAGAACCAGGGCTTTCATTTAAAGAAATACTAGACAGCAAGCAATTTGAAAAAACAAATAGCTTAAAATTTTCTAAGCACGCTAACCAGAGGCTTGCTACAAGAAATATTAATCTATCTGCGGAGCAGATGGAACGTCTGGAAAATGGTACAACGAAGGCACGTGAGAAGGGAATCCGAGAGTCTTTGGTTATGGTTGATGATATGGCATTTATCGTCAATGTAAAAAATAATACAGTAATCACTGCAGTAGGTGATTCAGATGGCTCTATTTTTACTAACATAGATGGAGCAGTAATAAGCTGATATTATTAATGCCAACAAAATTTGTGTGAATACTTAACGCTGGACCTCACAAGGAAGCGTAAAACTTTGAATGGCAGATAAGTTTAAGGTATTCCGTTAAAATTAAGGAGGAAAATTAATTATGATGAGATCACTTTACTCTGGTGTTGCAGGACTTAAAACACACCAGACAAGAATGGATGTTATAGGTAATAACATCTCAAACGTAAATACAATAGGCTTTAAAGCAAGTTCAGCAAACTTCGCAGATATGTTTTACCAGACTACTTCACCTGCCACAGGTCCTGACGCTCTTACAAACGCAGCAGGAAGCAATGCAAAGCAGATAGGTCTTGGTTCACAGGTAGCATCAATTACAACAAACATAACAGAACAAGGTGGTACATCTTCAACAAACAGAGCACTCGACATCGCCATCAACGGAGACGGCTTCCTCGTTGTAAAATCAGGCGGAGCTACATACTTTACAAAATCAGGCGCACTAAACGTTGACACAAATGGCACGCTCTATTGCACAACAAATAATGCCACAGTACAAGGCTGGTTAGCAGACGACCAAGGCAACGTAAACAGAGACGTAGTAAGAGACATGACAGTTATGTCACCAGAAAATCTTTACTACGAACCAGAAGCCACAACAAATGTAAGAATGCAGGGAAATATCAATAAAGAAGACGATGACCTTGTATACACAGGCGTAGCAGGAGAGTTAACTTCTAATAATGGAAAAGTCGCAACTTTTAGTTTCTATGATAATCTTGGGCAATTATTTACAGCTAAAATGTATATAGTGGCAATAGAAAATACAGAAGGTGAAGGTGGAACAGGTCTAACTCCACCAGAGGCTGTAGAAATTGGAGAAGAATCATTTGCACGAACAGGTTATGCAATGATGCTTGCTGATATTTGTAATGAAAAAGGCGAATCAATATTTGTAACAAAAACTACTGTAGATGGGGCAGAATCGTATTCTGCAGTTGAAGGTTTAACAGTTCAATTAGGTGGTGCAACTTATAGTATATCAGAAGGTGGAGTAGACCCAAATACAGGTAAGTTTACTTTAGCACCTGACGGAGAAGTTTCGGTTCTTAGTTTTATTATGAATTCAGGTGAATTTTCGGAGGTGTTAAATGGCGGTTGGGCTAGTGAAGCATCAGAATACTATGGCAAAGGTATGGTATTAAGCATTAATGCACCAGAAGAAGGAAGTACACTTGATGATACATTTACACCATATAATACAGAAACTGATTCAGGCGGAGTTATTATAGACCTCTCCGCTCTTACACAGTATTCTTCTACTTCACATGTTTCTTATATAAAAGGTGATGAAGAGGGCAAGGGTACTGGTAATGTAGCTGGTGAGATGAAGGGTATCTCTATTGATGAGGATGGATTTGTATACGGTTCATATAACAATGGTTCTAAGCGCTGTCTTGGACAGATTCCTGTTGCTACATTTAACAACCCATCTGGTCTTGAAGCCGTTGGTGACAGTTTATTCCAAGAGTCACTTAACTCAGGTATCTTTGATGGTGTAGGTGAAGAAGTAAGCATTTCAGGAAGCTTTACTGTAGGTGCACTTGAAATGTCAAACGTAGACTTGGCATCAGAGTTTACAACAATGATTACAACACAGCGTGGTTTCCAAGCAAATTCACGTATTATTACAACAACTGATTCAATGCTTGAAGAACTTGTAAATCTTAAACGTTAATTAATTTAGAAATAATTAAAAGCCGGCAATGGATAGTAATATTTATTTCACTAATTGCTGTTCAATGCTGGCTAATTTTGAGATAATAGGAGCAGAACAGAAAAAAAGAGAGGGGAACCTATATGATTGATGTAACCAGACTTAATGGCTCTGGCATTACAATTAATTCAGATTTAATAGAAACAGTTGAAGAAACACCAGACACGGTTATCACATTAACCACTGGAAAAAAAATTATTGTAAAAGAAAGTAGACAGAACGTAAAAAATTTAGTAAAATCATTTAAGAGAGAATGTAATTCTATCGGAGAATAGAAATTATATAAATTATAAAAATACATATCAATATACATATGTATATTGATATAGTATGTATAGGTATATACTCTTACTATTAAATTATGAGGTGGTGAAAGTTGTGGATATTACAACAATTTTAGGATTAATTCTATGTCTCGTCATGGTTGTTTTGGGTATTGTTACCGGTGACGAAGGTGCAGCGGCGATGAGGCACTTTGGAGACAGGGTTTCTGTGTTTATCACACTCGGTGGCTCTATTTCCTGTATGTTGATGCAGGCAAAAAGTTTACCAATATTTGCATCCTGCTTTAAATCATTTACGCTTGCTTTAAAGGTACATAACGTTGACCCAGCCGAAGGCATAAAACATATAATTAATCTATCCAATGTTGCCCGTAAAGAAGGATTGCTGGCTTTGGAAGAAGCAGCTAACAACATTGACGATGAATTTTTAAAAAAAGGCATTATGCTTATAGTCGATGGTACTGACCCAGAACTAGTAAGAAGTATTATGGACACTGAATTAAGTGCCATAGAAGAAAGACATAATGACAAAGTCATGTTCTGGGCAAACTGGGGAGCTATGGGTCCTGCATGGGGTATGATTGGTACTCTTATAGGACTTGTAAACATGCTTTACAATATGGAAGATATGGCGGCAATTGGTCCTAGCATGGCTGTAGCACTTCTTACCACGTTGTATGGTTCACTTCTTTCAAACTGGATATGTATACCTATATCATTTAAACTAAAAATGCACAATACTGATGAAATAAGAATGAAAGAAATATTAATAGAAGGACTTTTATCAATACAGGCAGGCGAAAACCCTAGAGTTATAGAAGAAAAGCTTAAATCATTCCTTTCACCATCAGCACGTGATGCAATGAGTGAGGGAGGCGGAGAAGGAGCTGCTGCTGAAGGTGGTGAAGCTTAATGGCAAGGTCAAAGAAAAAAGAAGAAGAGATAAAAACGGATGGATGGAAAGATACCTTTTCAGACCTTATGAATCTTTTGCTCTGTTTCTTTGTACTTCTGTTTTCCATGTCCAATGTGGATGAGGTTAAATATGCAGAACTTGTTGCATCACTGTCAAATAGTTTCAGCATATTTAATGGAGGTGCACAAGCTATAGGTGATGGTATGCTTGTTTCAAGCGGTGCTTCACAGCTTAATAATCTTGATGAATATTTTTCTGATATGGGAAAGGCTTCTGAATCTGAGAATGAAGAAGACCCACTGGCGGCAGCTATGGAACAGGAACAAAGAGAGCAGACAGAACAGTTATATGAAGATGTTGTGGAGCAGGCAGTACAGAAACAAATTGAAGATTCTATAGATGTGTCAATAGATTCAAGTTATCAATATGTTATGATTTCACTTAGTGGTGACTTGCTTTTTGAATCTGGAAGCGCAGATATACCAGATGGTGCAAAGAGAGTTCTTGACAGAGTTGGTGATATATTAAAAAACTATTCTGGCAAACTTATTAAGATAGAAGGACACACGGACAATGTGCCAATAAGCAACTCTACATTTCCAAGTAACCTTTGGCTTTCCACTGCAAGAGCCACAAGAGTTTATGAATATCTTACAGATGTTAAAAGGCTTAAACCAAAAAACCTTGAAGCGTCAGGGCGAGGTGAGTCTATGCCTGTTGCAGATAATAGTACTGCCAGAGGAAGAGCCAGAAATAGGCGTGTAGAGATTAAAATATACAGTAATACAAATTAACGAAAGGTATATAAAGGTGTGTAAAGATGAAAAAAAATATTTTTAGTATTATTATTACAGCTTTAACCGTGGTTAATGTAGTTTTAACTGCAATATTGTTTTTTGTAATGATGCCTACATTTCAGAAAACGAATGAACTTGTCACTAAGGTAGCATCTGTTTTAAATATCGAACTTGGAGAAGGAGGAACTGCAGTAGAAGAGCAATATAAAATCGGTGATTTAGAGTACACAGATGTTGCTTTTGATACACAGCAGACTATTAACCTTAACTCAGGAGAAGATGGCAAGGCACACTATGCAATGTTTGATGGATATACAGTAGGGGTTAATAAAGAAGCCGATGACTATGATGACTTTAACACTGAAAAAATTACTTCCTATCAGTCAACTATTACTGATATAATCAGGTCAGTTATGCAGTCATACAATAATGACAATATTTCAGAAAATGCTATTAAAAAAGATGCCTTAGAGCAAATCAGGGAAAAGTTTGACACAAAGTCAGTAGTTGAAATAACACTGAAGAACTTTATGCATCAGTAATAATGCAGTTACAGGCTTTGTAATAAGAAACCGGATACCTTTATTTACATCCGGGTGTGAGGTGAAAATAATGGGAGATACCTTATCTCAGGAAGAGATAGACAAACTACTTAATGCTTTAAGTACTGGTGAGCTTGATGCTGACCAGCTCAATGAAAATTCTGAAAAGAGTGTTAAAGATTATAACTTTGCCAGACCTTCCAAGTTCTCTAAAGACCATTTAAGAACCTTGGAGATTATATTTGAGAATTATGGGCGTCTATTATCTACTAATCTTCCTGCATATCTGCGTAAGAACATACAGGTGGAGGTACTTAATGCTGAGGCTAATACTTATTCAGAGTTTTCCAATGCGCTGTCTAATCCGGTTCTGTTAGGTGTTGTTAATTTTGCTCCATTGGAAGGCAATATAATACTTGAACTTGCTACAAATCTTGGCTTTACTATAGTTGACCGTATGCTTGGCGGCGGTGGCGCACCACTTGCAAAGAACAGGGAATTTACAGAAATTGAGCTTATTATATTGGAGAAAATATTTGATGTCTGCACAAACTTGATGGTTGACCCATGGGATAGTGTTGTAGCGATTGAACCAAGACTTGAGCGCATTGAAACAAATTCACAGTTTGCACAGTTTATATCACCAAGTGAAATGACGGCGATTGTAACACTCAGTATTAAAATTGGCAACGTGGAAGGGCTTATGAATATATGCATACCATATTCATGTGTGGAACCAGTTATTGACAAATTGAATACAAAGTACTGGTATTCAAGTATGAAACAGCATGATGTGGGTGCATATAGTGACGATATTGAAACTGTAATTGCAAAAGCAAAGATTCCTATAAGGGCAATGCTTGGAAGAAGTTCTATTTCTGTAAATGACTTTATAAATATTCAAATTGGTGATATTATAAAACTAAATACAAAAGTGGAAGATGAACTTGATGTTTATGTAGGCAGCATCAGGAAATTTACCGCATTACCGGGTGCAACAATGGATTCATATGCTGTCCGGGTGACATCAATTATAAGGGAGGAGCAATAAAGCTATGAGTGAAATGTTAACACAGGAAGAAATTGATGCATTGACAAGAGGTGCTTCATTAGATTCTTCTGATAGTGCACCTGCTGCATCAAATAGCGAGGAACTGCTCACAGATGCAGAGATAGATGCTGTTGGTGAAATTGCCAATATTAATATGGGTACTGCTGCTACAACATTATCTACTCTTTTAAATAATAAAGTTACTATTACTACGCCAAGAGTTTCATATGTAACAGTAGATGAATTATCAGAACAGTATGACAGACCATGTGTATTTATACACATTTCTTATATAGAAGGAATAGATGGTAATAATATCCTTATACTTAAAGAGCAAGATGTTAAGATTATTACTGATCTTATGATGGGAGGCGATGGCAGTAATACAGAGTCAGAACTGTCTGAACTCCATTTAAGTGC
Organism: Lachnoclostridium sp. UBA3320; assembly: GCA_002361175.1. Lineage (GTDB taxonomy): Bacteria > Bacillota > Clostridia > Lachnospirales > Lachnospiraceae > Butyribacter. The sequence continues at coordinate 59,572 of DESG01000016.1, forward strand.
TATTAGTGAAGCTATGAACCAGATGATGGGTTCAGCAGCGACTTCTCTTTCTTCAATGCTTGAAAGAAAAGTAGATATCAGCCCACCATCAGCAAGCCTTGTAGATTTAAATGATACCATTGATAATGATATTATTGCAAGCTTCCTTGAAAGCAAGATAGTACAAGTTGCATTTGATATGAAAATCGGTGATCTGATAGATAGCCAAATTATGCAGCTTTATCCAGTAGAGTTTGCAAAAGAACTTTTCAATAAGTTTATGAGCAATACTATGGAAACTGCTACTCAGGCGCCAGAACCTACTAAAGCACCAGAACCAGCTCCACAGCCTGAACCAGTTCCACAACCTACGCAGCAGCCTATGCCTGATACTTCTATGCAAGGTCAGCCATATATGCAGCAACAGCAGCCTATGCCTGATGCTTCTATGATGCAAGGTCAACCATATATGCAGCAGCAGCCGTATATGGGTCAGCCAATGCAGCAGCAACCATATATGCAGCAGCCATATATGATGCCAGTACAGAATGTAAATGTACAGCCTGCGCAGTTCCAGCCATTTAATGCTGGTGTAAGTCCAATGATGCAGCAGGAGAACATAGACTTGATTATGGATGTTCCTCTTGAAGTTACAGTAGAGCTTGGACGTACTAATAAATCAATTAAGGAAATACTGGATTTTGCACCAGGTACAATTATAGAGTTAAACAAACTTGCAGGCGAACCTGTAGACGTTCTTGTAAATGGCAAGTTTGTTGCCAAAGGTGAGGTAGTTGTTATTGAAGAGAATTTTGGCATAAGATTAACAGAGATAACGAAGTAAATAAGCAAAAATGTCGGAGGTGTAGATTATGAGAGTTTTAATAACTGAATTTTCTGCAATTACCGACATTTTTAGGTTTATTGCACTGTTTATCGCTTTTATAATAATTCTTGTTCTAGCATTTTATTTTACAAAGTGGTATGCCAATTCTGGTCTTATCAAAAAAGGATATGGCAATATTAAGATAGTTGAGTCATACCAGCTTGCCCCAGGTAAAATTATCTATATAGTAAAAATTGGAAAGAAATTTGTTTCAATTATGACATCAAAAGATAATATAGTTAAGCTTACAGAACTTTCGGAAGAGGATATAGAAATTACAGAAATAAAACCTGTTAATGCATCATTTAAAGATGTTATGGGGCAAATGATAAAAAACAGTAAAATGAAAGATGGTCAAAAAAAAGATGAAGGATAATAAATATATAGTTAATGAAAAGCAGAATACAGATATCACAGTATCTGCCAAGAAGAAACGCCTACATAATAAGTCCGTATTAAATATACTTATTATGTTGTGTGCTTGTTTTGTTATAGTTAGTGTTAGAACTCCTGCGTATGTATATGCTACAGGTGTTGATAGAACTACACAAAATGAGATTGATGCTCAGGCTGATGTTGATGACAATACACTTGACTTAAATATTTCATCAAATGCAGGAAGCACTAATCTTGAAGCTACACTACAGATACTTATTATGCTTACCATATTGTCGCTTGCACCGTCAATACTTATAATGGTAACATCATTTACACGCATTATAGTCGTATTACATTTTATAAGGACTGCGCTTGCTACACAGACATCACCTCCTAATCAGGTGCTTGTAGGTCTTGCGCTTTTTATTACGCTTGCCATTATGACTCCTGTATTTAATGAAGTTAATACTAATGCTGTACAGCCTTTTATGTCTGGTGAGATAAAACAGGAACAGGCATTTGAAGCTGGCACTAAACCTTTGAAACAATTTATGTTAAAGCAGACAAGAGATAAAGACTTGCAGCTTTTTATAGATATTAATGGGACTGATACAGATGAGGTATCATCTTATGAAGACCTTCCAATTACTGTTATCATACCTGCGTTTATAATAAGTGAACTTCGTACTGCTTTTATTATTGGCTTTGTGTTATACCTGCCTTTTATTGTAGTAGATATGGTTGTGGCGTCAACACTTATGTCAATGGGTATGATGATGCTGCCGCCTACTACAATTTCAATGCCATTTAAAATACTTCTTTTTATAATGGCAGATGGATGGAATCTTATTATAGGGCAGCTTGTTGATTCATTTATTAAGTAAGTAAATTATAGAAAGGGGAAAGTAATATGTCAGAAGGAGTTGTAATTGATATAGCAAGACAGGTTGTGTGGGTAATACTAAAAACTGCTGCGCCGCTTTTACTTGTATCTCTTGTAATAGGTCTTATTATAAGTATATTTCAGACGATTACATCCATACAAGAGCAGACACTTACATTTATACCTAAGTTTTTATCCATTATGCTTATAATTGTACTGTGTGGAGGATGGATGCTTAATAATATGTCAGGTCTTTTTGAAACTCTTGTAGCAAATATACCAGATTACATAAGGTAGAGGTGAAATAATTGACTTTAAATTTTACTTTAAAAAACCTTGAATATACACTGCTTGTATTTGTAAGAGTTGCTTCAATAGTTTCCGTTGCGCCTTTTTTTGGAAATACTTCTATTCCTGCAAAGGTTAAGGCAGCACTTTCACTTTTCCTTTCTATTATTATGATGAATGTAGTGGATTATACCAGCGTTTCATATGAAGGTTCGCTTGGATATACTGCTGTTGTGATGAAAGAGGCAATTACAGGACTTGTTATAGGTATTGGTTCTGGTTTTTGTCTGTATATACTTAATTACTCAGGACATTTTATAGATATGGAGCTTGGTCTTTCAATGGCTATGCAGCTAGACCCCTCCTCCAATATACAGTCAACTATAACAGCGAATTTCCTTTCATATCTTTTTATGGTTTTATTCCTTGTGTCAGATATGCACTACTTTATTATTGATGCACTTGTACAGTCGTATAAGCGTATACCAATAGGCGGTGCAAAAATAGATGGCGGACTTTATGAAGTTATTTTAAAATATGTCTCAGACTATTTTGTAATAGCGATAAGGATAGCACTTCCGATATTTTGTTGTGTATTTATAATAAATGTAGTACTTGGTATACTTGCAAAGGTTGCACCACAGATGAATATGTTTGTTATTGGTATACAACTTAAACTTTTTGTAGGACTGTTTATACTGTTTATGATTATGGGAATGCTTCCAGGAATAGTAGATTTTATATTTCAAGAAATGAGAGAAATTACTGGAATGTTTATGAAAGCATTAAGTCCATAAACTGATGCTATGGATTGATATTTTCGTTTAAATAGGTTATTATATTATAAGGTGGAATTTATGTTGGCAGATTGGAATATTAAATATTCATTTGCATATGATTTACAGCTTTTTGCAAAAGATGGAGAGGGCGGAGAAAAGACTGAAGAACCTACTGCTAAGAAGCTTAACGATGCCAGAAGTAAAGGACAGGCAGCTAAGAGCAGAGAGATTACTACTGCTACATCGCTATTTGTATTTTTTATAGCAATTAAGCTATTTGTTGGTTTTGTAGGAAATCAATTTTTAGAAGCTTATCACTATTTGTATACAAGCATTACAAAGTGTACTGACAATGAGTTTACGCTTCAATTTGCGTGTTCACTGCTTGGCAGTGTTATACAGATTGTAGTAATTACTGCTATTCCATTTCTTGTATTTTCTTTTATAACTGTATTTGTAGCAGAGCTTGCACAGGTAAAATGGAAAATTTCATATGAACCGCTAAAGCCTAAGTTTAATAAATTTAATCCAGTAAGCGGTGTTAAAAGACTTTTTTCAAAAGATAAGATTGTGGATTTACTTATTTCTGTATTTAAAATAGCAATACTTATATTTATTGTGTATGACTTTTTAAAAGATAAGTGGGCTATGGTGCTAAATATGTATTCATATACGTTATTTCAGGCTATAGAGCTTATAGGAAATACTGTTATTGATATAGGCATAAGAATATCCGTATTTTTCTTAATTATAGCGGCCATAGACTGGCGATACCGCAAGTGGAAATTCCACGAAGATATGAAAATGACTAAACAGGAAGTAAAAGATGAATATAAGAACGCAGAAGGCGACCCTCAGATAAAGAGACAACAAAGAGCTCGTATGCAGCAGGCATCGCAGAGGCGTATGATGAATGCATTGCCACAAGCAGATGTAGTAATTACTAACCCTACACATTTAGCAGTTGCGCTGCTTTATGATAAAACGAAATACGAAGCCCCAATAGTTATTGCAAAAGGGGCGGATTTTTTAGCAGCAAAGATTAAAGATGTTGCCAAAGAAAATAATATAGAGATAGTTGAAAACAAACCATTAGCGAGAATGCTTTACCACAATGTTGATATAGGTGCACAGATACCTCCTGAACTTTATCAGATGGTTGCAGAAATTCTTGCTTATGTTTATGGTATAAAAGGTAAATTGTAACTAAGAAGAAAGGTATGGTCGTTATATGAAAAGACAAGATTTATTTCTTGGATTATATATATTGATACCAGTAGTATTTCTTATTGTACCGATTCCAACCCTGCTACTGGACATATTAATATTGCTTAACATAAGCATTGCAATGATTATATTATTTAATGCACTTTTTTCAACGGAAGCTATAAATATGTCTTCTTTTCCAACCTTGCTGCTTTTGACAACACTTTTTCGTATGTCACTTAACGTAGGCTCTACAAGAAATATTCTACTTACAGGGTATGCGGGCAATGTAGTAGAAACTTTCGGGCAGTTTGTGGGCGGCGGCAATCTGGTAGTTGGTATAATTGTATTTATGATTCTGGTAATTATACAGTTTATTGTAATAAATAAAGGTTCAGAGCGTGTATCTGAGGTTACTGCAAGATTTACGCTTGACGCTATGCCAGGTAAACAGATGGCTATAGACGCTGACTTAAATACAGGTGCAATCAATGATGAACAGGCAAGAGAGAGACGTGACAAGATACAAGCTGAATCTGCTTTCTTCGGTGCTATGGACGGTGCTACAAAATATGTAAAGGGAGATGCTACAGCAGGTCTTCTTATAACTGCTATAAACTTTATAGGAGGTCTTGCACTTGGCGTTATTATGCAAGGTCTTGAAATTATGGATGCCGTGTCAAAGTATACAATACTTACGATAGGTGATGGTCTTGTAAGCCAGATACCTTCACTTCTTATATCGCTTTCAACAGGTATACTTGTAACTAAAGCATCAAAGAGTGCTGATATTGGAAATGTCCTTATAAAAGAGCTTTTCTCAATTCCTAAAGTACTTTACATAGTTGGTGGTGCGATGGCATTTCTTGGAATTGCTACCCCGCTGTCAACATTTCTTTGTCTTATTTATGCAGTATTATTTATAGCAGCAGGAAGAGCTATCGAATCTGCTATTGAAGAAAGCGAAATTGAAGAAGAGGTCGAAGAAGAAGAGTCTGCTGAAGAAATACGCCGCCCAGAAAATGTCGTATCACTGTTACAGGTTGACCCTATTGAGCTTGAGTTTGGATATGGTATTATTCCACTTGCAGATGTAAATCAAGGCGGTGACCTTTTAGATAGGGTGGTTATGATTAGACGACAGATAGCACTGGAGCTTGGGTGTGTAGTTCCAATGATACGTTTAAGAGATAATATACAGCTTAACCCGAATCAGTACCTTATCAAAATAAAAGGTGTGCCTATAAGTGAAGGCGAAATTTTATTTGACCACTATATGGCTATGAATCCAGGATATGTAGAGGAAGAGATTACAGGAATACCTACATTTGAACCTTCATTCCACCTTCCAGCTATATGGATTACAGAGTCACAGAGAGAGAGAGCAGAATCACTTGGTTACACAGTTGTTGACCCTCCATCAATTATTGCAACACATCTTACTGAGGTCGTGAGAAATAATATTGACAGTCTTCTTACAAGGCAAGATGTACAAAATCTTATCAATAACGTACAGGAGGCCAATACAACGCTTATATCAGAGCTTGTGCCTAAGCTTTTAACTGTTGGAGAGATACAGAAAGTGCTGCAAAACCTTTTAAGAGAAGGTATTTCAATAAGAGACCTTATTACAATATTTGAAACATTGGCGGACAATGCCACAACTACAAGAGATACAGATGTGCTTACTGAATATGTACGCCAGAGCTTAAAGCGTGCAATATCCAATAAGTATTTTCCTTCTAATGAAATGACAAGTGTAGTTACACTTGACCCTAAGATTGAGCAGGAAATAATGGGGTCTGTTAAACAGACAGAGCAGGGAGCATATATAAACCTTGCACCAGAAAAAGTGCAGGATATACTAAATTCAGTAAAGGACGAGGTAGACAAGATGGAAGAGCTGGGCAAAAATCCAATTATTGTAACTTCACCAATTGTACGTATGTACTTTAAAAAGATTACTTCTGAACAGTTCAGGGATTTAACTGTTATATCATACAATGAGATAGCCCCTGATGTAGAATTACAGTCTATAGGGATGGTGACAGTATAGTGATTATTAAAAAATATATTGGCAAAACAGAAGAGGAAGCTATAGAACTTGCCAAGGCAGACCTTGGTGCAGGCGCAACTATTATGAATACAAAAGAGATAACTCCACATGGTGTATTTAAGTTTTTTAGAAAACTTTCATTTGAGGTAACTGCGGCAGTTGATGAGATTCAAAAAAGTACAGTTACACAAACTAAAAAAGAACCTGAAGAAGATAGTGTGCCAGATTTTAGCAAGCTTCAGCAGGTTTTAAGTGAAAATCAGTTTGCACCAGCACCTGACTCAAAGGCAGCTCAAAAAGAAGCTGAAAGGGAAAGACTTCTTAAAAGCCGTCAGGTTATTGAAAATGATGACAGAGAAGATAACAGTTTAGATAAGGAAAGCGACAAAGAAATTGAGAAAAAACTTAGTACTTTGCAAGATTTGCTTGAAAAACAGATAACTTTAAATAGAGAAGAGGAAAAAGAAGAAAAAGAGCAAGCTATAGATAAGAATCAGGCATATCTTGATTTAATATATAAGCAGCTTGTACAAAATGAAGTTGAAGAAAGTTATGCCAGACAGCTTTTAGACGAGATAGAAGGAACTCTTGGACACAATACAACTCTTGACAATATACTGGCAGGAATGTACCAAAAAATTGTGTTAAAGATAGGTTCACCGCATCTGATTGACCTTAAAACAAGGCGCACACGTTATATTTTTTTTATAGGTCCTACAGGTGTAGGTAAGACCACTACTATAGCAAAAATTGCATCTATGATGAAACTTGCTAAAAAGTCAAAAGTTGCATTAGTAACTTCTGACACTTATAGAATTGCTGCAGTAGAACAGCTTAAAATTTATGCTAATATTCTTGGTATACCACTTTACGTTGTCTATACGGCAGAAGAAATGAATAAGCTTAAAAGTGAACTTCATGGATATGACCTTGTGCTTGTAGACACTGCTGGTCGCTCACACAATAATAAAGAGCAGAGAGAAGATTTGTGTAATATATTAAAGACAGTGCCTGAAAAAGATAAAGAGATATTTCTTGTGCTGAGTGCAACAACTAAATATCATGATTTAGTAAGCATATCAAACACATATTCCAATATATGCCAGTACAGCATAATATTTACAAAATTAGATGAGACAGATAAAATAGGAAATATATTTAATATTCATATATTGACAGGAGCACCACTTTCATATGTTACACAAGGTCAAAACGTTCCAAATGATATAGAAAAAATTGATGCCCAGAAAATTGCAAAACAGCTTCTTGGAGGGAATAGCTGATGGACCAGGCAGAGCAATTAAGAAATTTAATTAAACAGCAAAACAGACAACAGCACCTTGCAAGAGTTATTACTGTTACAAGTGGCAAGGGAGGAGTTGGCAAGTCTAATATATCTTTAAATCTTGCTATAAGTTTTAGTAAACTTAGAAAAAGAGTTGTGATATTAGATGCAGATTTTGGACTTGCTAATATAGAGGTTATGCTTGGCATTAGGCCAGGATATAGCCTTGCTGATGTAATATTTAGAGGGAGAAGTGTAAGTGAGATAATTACAAAAGGACCTGGTAATATCGGATTTGTGTCAGGTGGTTCAGGTATTAACGAATTAACTAGTTTAAACAGTGACCAGATAAGGATTCTTGTCAATGTCATGTATCAGCTTGACAACATAGCAGATGTTGTTATTATTGATACAGGAGCAGGTATTTCTGAGAGTGTTATGGAAATGATACTTTCAAGTACAGAGCTTCTTTTAGTTGCAACTCCTGAACCAGCATCTATAACTGATGCATATGTACTTTTAAAGACATTAAAGAATCAGCCTGACTATGATGAAGAAATGATAAAAATACGATTGCTTGGCAATAGAACACAGAGCAGAGCAGAAGGAAAAGAATTATATGACAAACTTAATTCTGTTGTTGGAAGGTTTTTAGATATGAGAATGGATTATATGGGTGCAGTTCCGTATGATAGCTATTTACAGAAAGCAGTTATGAAACAGCGTCCAGTATGTCTTGCATATCCTGATGCACCTTCAGCAAAAGCAATACAAGACCTAGCGGTAATTTTAAATAATCAGAGCGGCAGAAAGATTGACGTTCATGGACATGGACTTTCGGGTATTTTCTCCAGAATGATTCACAACCGTAACAGATAAAGGTAAGAGGTGTTACATGCTTGATAAATTTGTAAAGGCTAAGAGCAAAGTAGTTTTTCATAAGGGTTCGTTAGAGTATACTTTAAAAGTGCAGAAAGTGCTGTCTGAATCTGAAGTGGCTATTATTGATGAAAGTGAAAAAGCAAAAAGCAGTTACATATTAAATAAAGGCGAATGTTATATCCTAGACTTTTATGTAAAAGATGGCATATATAAGTGTAGTGCATATATAATTTCTGTATATGATGAAGATGGACACAGATGTTATACAATTCAAGTAAATTCGCCATTTAGAAAAGAAGACAGGCGGCAATATCAGAGATGTCCATGTCGTGCTCTTATTTCTTATTCTGTATTGCCAGAAGCTAAGACGAAAGACATTATAGATAATGGTATGGGTGAGATATGGAAAGAAATTAATGGAGTTCAGTGGGTTAAACATGCATCACTAGAAGATATAAGCGGAGGGGGACTTCGGTTTACGTCAAGGCAGCGGCTTGAAAAAGGTACCCATATAGCATGTATTTTGGATTTGAAAGAATATAATAATAAGATTAAAGATAAACTCGACTTTACATTGGTGTGTGAGGTTGTACATATAGAAAAGATTTATGATAAAAGAAATCTCTTTGATATAAGGCTTAAATATATTGGAATTACAGAATGGCAACGTGAATTAATTATACGTTTTGTATTTTGGCTTGAAAGACAAAGAATCTAAATGATTTTTAAGAAAGGGCATGGGGATTTAGAATGAAAAATATTTTAGTAGTTGATGATTCTGCACTTATGAGAAGAACTATGTCTGATATAATAAACTCAGATGAAGAATTACACAATGAAAAGTATGCAGTTAATGGTGAAGATGCCTTGAGATTATTAGATGCTGGAGAAAAATTTGACGCTATAGTCTTAGATATAAATATGCCTAAGATGAATGGCATAGAATTTCTTAGGGTGCTTAATAAAAATAGGCGCAAAGAAAAGGTTGTAATTGTAAGTACAATAGCAAAAGAAGGCGGCAGGGAAACTATACAGGCACTTGAGCTCGGTGCATTTGATTTTGTAACAAAACCTGACAGCCTTGCAGAAGTAAAAGGACCATCTTTTGGCCAGAGGCTAATTGAGATGCTATATGCCGCTGTAGGACTGCGTACATCTGAAGCTTCAAATGATGATGTTAAAAAAAGAGTACATATGTCAAGACTTAAAGCACATGCGGCAAAAGCTATGGTAACAGAAGCAGCAGCAGTAACGTCTAAATTGACAGAACATACAGAAAATAGTGTAAAGACACCTGTGTCACGTATATTGTCAGATAAAACGTTACATTCAAAAGCTTCTATTGTTAAGGGAAGCAATAAGCTTGTAGCACTTGCATGTTCTACAGGCGGACCAAAAGCACTTCAATATGTTATACCTTTTTTGCCGGCAAACCTTGCTGCACCAGTCCTGCTTGTACAACATATGCCAGAGGGATTTACTTTATCACTGAGCAAAAGACTTGATGAACTTAGCAGGATTAATGTTAAAGAAGCGGCAGATGGTGATATTCTTCAGAAAGGGACAGTCTATATTGCAAAAGGCGGCACACAGATGCGTCTATGTGAGAAGAATAAAAACCAACATATTATTAGACTTAAAAAAGAAGCAGCAAGAAATGGGCTTAAACCATGTGCTGATATAATGTATGAGTCTCTTATGGAAACTTCTTTTGATGAAATAACATGTGTTGTTATGACAGGAATGGGCGCAGATGGTACTCAAGGTATACTGCAGCTTGAAAAAACTAACAAGATTTATGTAATTGGTCAAGATGCAGAAAGTTGTACAGTGTATGGTATGCCAAAAGCCCTTGCTGAAACTGGTGCAGTAGATGAAGTAGTTCCTTTGAAAAATATTGCAGATGCTATAACAAAACACGTGGGGGTGTTATAAATGGATGTAAGCCAGTATCTTGAGATTTTTATTGATGAAACAAAAGAACATTTACAGACTTTGAGCGACCAGCTTATGATACTGGAGCAAGAGCCTGAAAATATGGACACTATTAACGAAATTTTCCGTGCTGCTCACTCATTAAAGGGTATGGCAGGTACAATGGGTTACAAGCGTATGCAGCGATTAACCCACGATATGGAAAATGTTTTTCAGGAGATAAGAAGCGGCAATATGACTGTAAAGCCTGAATTGGTAGACGTATTGTTCCGTGGACTTGATGCATTGGAAGGATATCTCGCTAATATTCTTGAATCAGCTGATGAGGGTACAGAGGATAATGAAGAGATAATAAATACTCTTAATGGTATTGCAGATGCAGCTACTGGAAAAGTTAAAGAAGAACCAAAAAAACCAGCAGAGGAAGCACCTAAACAGAGTGGTGGAGCTAAGTATAGCAATATACATCTTTCAGAATATGATATAAATACATTTGAAAAAGCTAAAGAACAGAATGAAAATATTTTTGGTGTAACAGTTTATTTACAGGAGACATGTATTCTTAAAGTGGCAAGAGCATTTCTTGTATTTAAAGCACTTGAAGAACTTGGAGAAGTTATAAAGTCAGTTCCTGATATACAGGATATTGAAGATGAAAAGTTTGATTTGGATTTTTCACTTGTATATTTTACCAAGGAAGATATGGAAAAGGTAAAGGCTGCCATTGAAAATGTATCTGAAGTAAGAGAAGTTGTTATAGGACCATTTAACTTTGAAGATACATCTGAACAAAAAGAAGAGGCAAAACCTGAATCAGTTAAAGAGTCTGAACCAAAAAATGATACAAAACCTGCACCAGTTAAAAAACCTGCTGCTGCACAGGCGGCTGCAAAACCTGCGGCTGCAAAGCCTGCTGCTGCAAAAAAACAGTCAAAACCTGCTGTTGGACGTACAGTTCGTGTAGATATTGAAAAACTTGATGTACTTATGAATCTTGTAAGCGAACTTATTATAGCTAAAAATGGTCTTGTATCAATTAATTCTACAGATGATACTAAAAGCGATGCAGCATTTAATGAACAGATAGAATACCTTGAAAGTGTAACTACAAACCTTCATGAATCTGTAATGAAGGTGAGAATGGTGCCTATTGAAAGCGTAGTAAGCCGTTTTCCACGTATGATAAGGGATTTGAGCAAGAAGCTTGGCAAGAAGATGGAGCTTCACATGACTGGTGAAGAGACAGAGCTTGACCGTACAGTTATTGATGAAATTGGAGACCCTTTACAACATCTTTTAAGAAATTCAGCAGACCATGGTCTGGAGTCTAATGATGAGCGTATCGCACTTGGCAAAGAAGAAGTGGGCAATATTTATCTTGATGCATATCAGGATGGCAATAATGTCAATATAGAGGTGCGTGACGATGGTGCTGGTATCAATATTGAAAAAGTAAAGAATAAGGCGATTGAAAAGGGTACATTAACTGCTGAACAGGCAGAACATATGACTGATAAAGAAATTATCGACCTTTTGTTTAGACCTAGTTTTTCTACTGCAGAAAAAATTACTGATGTATCAGGAAGAGGCGTAGGGCTTGACGTTGTTAAAACTAAGATTGAAGGGCTTGGAGGCAATATTGAGTGTAAAACTGCTTTAGGTGAAGGCAGCAGCTTTATAATAAGACTTCCACTTACACTTGCTATTATACAGGCACTTATGGTTGAACTTGGACCTGAAAAATATGCTATACCACTTGGCAGCATCGAAACTATAGAAGACGTACTAGTATCAGATATCAAATCTGTGCAGACCAAGGAAGTTATCAATCTTAGAGGAACAGTTATTCCACTTATACGTCTTGACCAGATTCTTGACATTGAAGCGGGAAGTGGAGACACAGATATCCTCACAGTCGTAATTGTCAAGAAAGGTGACAAGCTTGCGGGGCTTGTTGTAGATAATCTTATCGGGCAGCAGGAAATAGTTATTAAGTCAATCGGAAGCTACATTAACTGCAGCAAGATGATAGGCGGAGCTACAATTCTTGGAGATGGTGAGATTGCTTTAATTCTTGAAGTAAACGCACTGGTATAATGGAGGTAGAGCAATGGAAGATATTAATGACGTACACAATCTTGACATGGCTGGCAATAGCAAGCAGTATATAGTTGTATGTCTTGGAGCAGAACAGTACGGAATAGATATAAAATATGTTGATAATATCGTAAGGAATCAGAGAATAACAAGAGTACCAAAAGCACAACATTATTTTAAAGGTGTTATAAACCTGCGCGGTGAAATTATACCAGTAATGAGCCTACGCCTAAAGTTTGGACTTGCACCTGATGAATTTACTAATGCAACACGTATAATTATAATAAAGCTTGAGACGCAGTCTGCAATAGGTATAATTGTAGACGAGGTAAAAGAAGTTGTTACATTAGCAGGGAATTCTATAGACAAAGCGACTACATCTGACCCATCAGATCCTTTAGTCCAGTATTTAAGCGGAGTAGGCAAGCATAACGATGGTTTAATTTCCTTACTTAATATTTCAGCTGTAATTATGGGCAGAGAAGGTAAAGATGTCGTGTGAAATCTATTTTATGATGCCTAGGGTCAAAAGTAGTAGCAAAGCGTGCTGCGGATAGAGGTGATTTTTATGCAAAATACTGAAACTTTGGAACTGGATATCCTAAAAGAAATAGGAAATATTGGTGCGGGTAATGCAACAACTGCATTATCGCAGCTTATAAACGCACGTATTGACATGAATATCCCAAAAGTTGCCATTCTGCCTTTTAACGAGCTTGCAGAAATAATCGGAGGGGCAGAAACTTTAGTGGCAGGGATTTTACTTTCTCTTGAAGGCGATATAAATGGAATGATGCTGTTCGTGCTTAAAAGCACAGCCGCCCATATGCTTGTAAACCAGCTTATGGGATGTGGACAGCCACCATCTCCTGAAACAGGCGGATTTAATGAAATAGAGGAATCTGCATTAAGAGAAATTGGAAATATTATTACAGGTTCATATTTATCATCTATTTCTTCACTTACTAATATGCTTATTGTACCATCTGTGCCATATCTTGCAGTAGATATGGCGGGAGCAATTTTAAGTGTTCCAGCCATAGAGTTTGGCAAAGTGGGTGATGAGGCATTATTAATTGAATCACAATTTAATGACATGGATGTAGATATAAGTGGTTACTTTATCCTTATACCTACAATGGAATCATATAAGCGCATGCTTCATTCGTTGGGAATGTAGAAGAGAATCTAAGTATAGGAGCATAGGTGATGACAAATGGCAAATATGATTAAAGTTGGTATGGCAGATTTAAACATATGCCGTGCACCAGATGCAATAACTACGCTTGGGCTGGGTTCTTGCGTAGGAGTTGCTTTATATGATAAAAATACAAAAATTGCTGGCTTAGTACATGTCATGCTTCCTAGCAGTAAAGAAGTAAGACAAAATCAAAATAAAGCCAAATTTGCCGATACAGGAATAGATTTATTAATACAGATGCTTATAAAAGCAGGTGCAAGGCGAACAGCACTTACAGCCAAAATAGCAGGTGGAGCCCAAATGTTTGCATTTAATTCCAACAATGATATGCTTAAAGTAGGACAGAGAAATGTAATAGCCGTTAAGGCGAAGTTAAATTCACTGGGAATACGTATCTTAGCAGAAGATACAGGACTTAATTTTGGGCGTACAGTTGAATTTTATCCTGCAACTGGTAATTTTGTAATAAAAGCAGTAGGAAAATCAATAAAAACTATATAGATTTTAATTGTTTATTTTTAGGAGGCTTTTTTGTGAAGACAAATTTAATTCCAAAAGTCATTACCCTTTTGGCTGGGGCGGTTGTATGTATTGTTTGTATTGTAAGGGATATTGACACGTTATATTCCTTAAAGGCACTTTTAGTAACTTTAATAATTTTTTACATAATTGGCTGTATTGCAAAAAGGATAATAGGGCAAGTAAAAGATATTAATACATTTATGAAGCGTGCAGAACCAGATTTTAAAGATAATCAACAAGAGGATATTAGCATATCTTCTGAAGAGTTGGAAAATAATAATATGTAATAATGCCAGAGTCAAAAGTAGATAGCAAAGAGTATGTTAGAAAGGGTGTAGCTGTTCTGTGGATGAAAAGAGTAGAAATAGTTTGTGGGAAGAATATATAAGGACTAGAAGTTTAAAATTAAGAGAAAAACTGATTATAGAATACTCCGGGCTTGTTAAGATTGTGGCAGGAAGACTTGGTATGTATCTTGGCTATACTGTTGAATATGACGATTTAGTTGGATATGGTATTTTTGGGCTTATAGATGCCATTGATAAATTTGAACTTACTAAAGGAGTGAAATTTGAGACATACGCAAGTTTGCGAATAAGAGGTTCAATTCTTGACCAGATAAGAAAGATGGACTGGATTCCAAGGACGCTGCGTCAAAAACAGAAAAAACTTGACCAGGCTATGCATGATTTTGAAGCAAAAAATGGGCGTGCAGCGACCAATGAGGAATTGGCATCAGAATTAAATATTCCTGTAGATGAGCTTGAGGGACTTATTAATCAGACACAAGTGGCAAACCTTGTGTCACTTGATGAATATTTAGAGCAGGGCAGTGAAGTAAAAGTTGAAGCAGGCAATAAATCTCGTTTTGAACAACCAGAACACGTTGTTGAGCGTCAAGAACTTAAACGTATGCTTTCCGAGGCAATAAATAGCCTTAATGAAAATGAGCAGAAAGTTATTGCATTTTATTATTTTGAAGAACTTACATTAAAAGAAATTAGTAATATATTGGGAGTATCGGAGTCGCGTGTTTCACAGCTGCACACTAAATCCCTTAAAAAGATGAAAGAAAAACTCGGAAAAGAAAACATGGGCGTATTTGGGATTTGGAATATATAAGCACAAGCATTTTTTGTTTGTGCTTATATCTATATTATGATGTCAAGATTAAAAGTAGAAAGAAGGCAAAAATTATGAAACGAAATGCATTTTTCCAACTTGTACACAGAGCTGATGGGATATATCTTAAATCCTATCCAGCCGTTAATGGAGGAATGTCATTAAACAGTGGTGACATTTTGACATATCTTGATAAAAAGAAGTATAATGAGATAGACATATCATTGATTAAACAGTTTGTAGATATAGCAATAAGAGAACAAAACGCACTTGTTAAAATTATTGATGGAACAAAGCCGCCAGAAAATGAATATGCTATAATTACGGCTGATCAAGATGGATATATGGCAAAACTTAGGCTTTATCCTCCATCTAATGAAGGCAGACGATTGCAGTTGGAAGATTTGTTAAACTTGGCAAAACAAAATGGTATAAAATCAGGTATTATTGAAAAAAATGCTGAGATAGCTTTAAAAGGAAGAATTTACTGTACTGATATATTATTGGCAAGAGCGCAGATGCCTGTGCAGGGAAGGGATGCGAGAATCCTGTATAACTTTGATGTAGAAAAGACGAGTACCCCAAAGATGGCAGATGATGGAAGCGTTGATTTTCATACACTTGATATGATTGAACGTGTTAAAGAAGGACAGCTTTTAGCAACACTTATACCCGAGGTACAGGGTACGGATGGACAGAGCGTATTTGGAAAGCCGCTAAAACCTGCAAAAGTTAAAAAACTTGTATTAAAGCATGGAAAATATGCACACTTATCAGATGACCAGCTTGAAATGTATTCAGATGTTTCAGGTAATGTCGTACTTGTTAATGATACAGTATTTGTTTCAAATGTGTATGAAGTTCCTGCAGATGTAGGACCTTCAACAGGTGATATTGATTATGATGGCAGCGTGGAAGTTAAGGGAAACGTTCTTTCGGGCTATACAGTTAAAGCATCTGGCGATATAGTTGTCGATGGTGCTGTCGAAGGTGCACTTCTTATAGCGGGAGGTAAAATTGTTCTTAAACGTGGCATACAAGGCATGGGCAAAGGCAATATGCAGGCAGGTGGTGATATTATTTCAAACTTTATTGAAAGTTCTACGATAATGAGTGGAGGTAAGATAATATCTGATGCAATTATGCACAGTGAAGTCGTCTCAAAGGACAGTATACTTGTACATGGAAAAAGAGGTCTTATAGCAGGAGGCAAAGTCAGGTCTGCTATGAAGATAGAAACAAAGACAGCAGGCTCAAGTATGGGTACGCAGACAGAGCTTGAAGTCGGATATGACCCTACAATAATAGACCAATACCATATTATTGAAGAAAATATTACAAGATTAAATGATGAAAGAGAAAAAATAGAACAAAATATGCAAGTACTTAAAAAACGTCTTCAAACTCAGGGAAAACTTGCTGAAGATAAAATGAAAATACTGAAACAAAACAGCATAAAATTAAAAGAGATTGATGAAGAAATAGAAAAAAATACATTAGAATATGAGCAACTTGAATCTGAACTTGAAAAAAGAGCAGGTGGTGGCAAAATAATAGTTGAAGGCATAGCATATCCTGGTGTAAAATTAACTATATCAAATGTTGTGACTTATATACACGATGAAACACAGCACAGTGCTTTTGTGCGTGAAGGCGCTGATATACGTATTAGGAGTATATAAGTTATAGAAAGATGGAAAGGAGAAAAAGTTATGTCATTAACAATAGATTATATTGCAATGCCGCCAAAGTCTCAGGAAGTGTCACAGATACAGACAGGGGAGCAGACACGTATAAGTCAGGAACAGCAAGAAATAGCTATGCAGTTTCAAAATGAAGTAAAACAACAGTCTGAGACAACTGTACGCCGCCGTGATGTCAACAATGATGAGTTAAAAAATGACGAGCGAAAGAATAACAAAAAGAAGAAAAAAAAGGCAGTATTAAAAAAAGATAAAGGTGATGATGTACAAGAAGAGAACAAAGAGAAGAATGCTATAAACCCACTTTCAGGCAGACGCTTTGATATAAGAGTTTAGTACAAAAAAAGATGAATGGAGAGATGTAATGGTAATTTTAGAAGTAATAATGGTTGTAATTGGACTTGGCGCTGTATTTTTAAGTTTTAGAACGTCAAATAGCAATCAAAGTACAGAGGGTGAAAAAGCTTACAGAGAAGAACTTAGAAATGTTTCACAAGAAGTTAAAGAAGCATTGGAACAGTTTGATAAAGACTTAAATGTAAGAGCAGAAGAGATTATTAATAGTACAGAAGACAAACTAAGTACAATTTTAAATGAGAAAATAATGGGGCTTAGTGAATATTCACAACAGATTTTAGAAAAGATGGAAAATAACCATTCAGAGACAGTATTTTTATACGATATGCTTAATGAAAAAGAAAAAGATGTAAAAGAGCTTATTAATGAAGCAGATATTGCAAAAGCTAATATAAGAGATGAAATTGCAAGTCAGTACCAAGAATTTAAAAAGAACCTTGAAACGATTGTTAATGAATCAGAGGAAAGTATACCAGATGAACTGTTGTATAACAATATAGATAATAGTTCAAATAATAGTAATAATATAGATGATACTGCAATTAATGACAATGACAATGACAACGACAGTGACCATGCAGCAATGTATGATGAAGAGATTGCCAAGATTGAAGAACAAGAACGACGTGAAAAAGCACTGCACAATCTCTATGAAAGCATGGGCATAAGTGGAATAGATGCTGCTGTTATTACAGCAGGAATTGAGCATGTTGACCATAGCGATGAGATAATTGACCTTTATAATAAAGGACTCTCTATCCTCGACATATCTAAAATGCTCGAAATAGGACAGGGCGAGGCACAATTTGTAATTGATATGTACAAAGTGGGCTGATTTATTGTAAATATGGAGGTTTTAATATGAATAAAAAATCTTTTTTAAGAGGATTTGGAGTTGGAGTTTTATTTACTGCCATTATACTTGGTGTGTCATTTTCAATAAGAACTTCGGAATCAGCTACAGTTTCACGTGCTAAAAAACTTGGCATGGTATTTGAAAGCAACGGAGAAAAAGTTGTTTTGGCAACGCCAGAAGTTCCAGAAGTATCCACACAGCCAAGTGAATCAGCACAGCCAGAGGAATCTATGCAGCCAGAAACATCCACTTCGCCTGTGTCATCTACTACTCCTGTAGAAAACTCATCTACTGATAAAAATAAAAGCAGTAAAACCACTAAGGACAATAAGAGTGATAATAGTAAGGAATTTGAAAAAGCGAAGAAAAAAGCTGAAAAAGAGATGGATGATATTAAGAAAGAACTTACTATAAATGATGGCGACTGGGCTGGCAAGGTAAGTGATGAACTTGAAAGACTTGGCATAATAGATGATTCTAAAGCATTTGACAAATATCTTGTAGAAAATGGTTACAGTAATGTAATAAACTCAGGAACATATGATATTTCGCCAGAAGACAGTTACCATGATATTGCTGAAAAGATTACATCACGTTTTAAATAGACGGCCAAGTTAGAGAAAGGCATGGTTTTATTATGAATTTCAGACCTTGTATTGATATTCACAACGGCGCAGTTAAACAAATAGTGGGTGCAAGCCTTAAAGATGCTGGCGACCTTGCAAAGGACAATTTTGTGTCTTTAAAGGACGCTGGCTATTATGCAAATATGTATAAGCAAGATAGCTTATCAGGAGGACATATAATTATACTTAATAAAGCAGGCAGCAGTTTTTATGATGCAGACATAAAACAGGCAAGAAAAGCGTTAATGGCATTTAAAGGCGGTATGCAGATAGGTGGTGGCATAAATGCAGACAATGCATCTAAGTTTCTGGATATGGGTGCATCACACGTAATAGTGACTTCGTATGTATTCAGAGAGGGTATAATAGACTATGAAAGGTTAGAAAAGCTGTCTTCTTTAATAGGGAAAGACAGGCTAGTTCTTGATATGAGCTGTCGATATGTCGATGGAAAGTATTATATAGTAACTGACAGATGGCAAAACACTACAAAGGAAGTGTTTTGTAACAATCTTTTGTCAAAGCTTGGAAACTACTGTGATGAATTTCTTGTACATGCAGTAGATGTCGAGGGAAAAGCATCAGGCATAGAAAAGAATATTATCAAAATTTTAGCAGAATGCAATAAAAAAACTACATATGCTGGTGGTATACATTCAATGGATGATATTTATTATATAGAGGAACATGGAAAGAAAAAAGTTGATTTTACGATAGGAAGTGCACTTGATTTATTCGGCGGAAGTGTTCCTTATGTAGATTGTAAAAAATATTGTAACAAAAATTTAATAAACTTGTATTAATGTGTTAAATAACAGATTGATACGAGTTTATTTTGCATTTATTTATGTAAAATTGCACAATTAAATTATAAGAAATTATACAAATTGTATAATAAATTTTTTGTCTTTATAAACTAATT
>DESG01000016.1:79678-93983 GCA_002361175.1 Lachnoclostridium sp. UBA3320
TTTTATAAACTAATTTATTAAGTTATAAACTTTTTTACAAAAGGGGTTGAATTTTTTAAAATTCATGTTATAATTGTTACATAAATGTTAAGGAAAATTTAAAAAATATTTCAAAACATTTTTGTAACTTTTAAAACAGGGAGGTTTTTATGATTTTAAAAAAATTTGCAGCGGTAGCTATTATATTTACAACAGCTACAGGTCTTTTCATGGAGCCAGTTTCCTCTATTACAACAGTTCCAAATAAAGTATTTGCATCAGGAATTATTGCAGAGGGTGATGAAAATAGTTTAACACAAGATGTAACGGGCACAGAAAATAACAGCGCTACAGATAACAGTACAGTTGCTACAGACATAAATATTACAGAAGCAGGCACTACAGATACTGGTGTTGTAGAAAATACAAAAGACAACACAGAAAGTGATAGTACCTCGAATAGCAAAAAAGAAAATAATAATAATAAAACTAAGACTAAAGCTAAAAAAACTAAGGTTAAAATTCAGATAGCTAAAACTAAAGCAAGAAGAAATTATTCTAGTTCAGATTTAAAGCTTATGTCAAGTATTATTAACTGTGAAGCAGGAATCGAGCCATATCAAGGCAAGATTGCTGTAGGAATAGTCGTTATGAACCGTATCAAGTCAAAAAGTTTTCCTAATACATTAGAGGGAGTTATATATCAGAGTGGACAGTTTTCACCTGTAAGAAATGGTTCACTTAGAAAAAGGCTTGCACAGTATAATTCAGGTAGAATAAATTCAAGACAGTGGAAGAGTTGTATAAGTGCTGCAAGAAAAGTTTTAAATGGACAGCGTACAATAATATACAACGGCAGGACAAAGAATATGTCAGACTATCACTTCTTTAGTGTTGGCCTTAGAGGAGCTAGGTTAAGCTTAGGTGGTCACAAGTTTAAATAATAAATTAGATTGCAGAAAGAATTAAGGCATTTATTATATGCCTTTTTTTCTTTGTGCAAATTTTACTTTTATATTTGGATATAATGTGGTAGAATAATAAACAGTATTTTAAAATATTCCGAAGGAGGAGACATAGTGAGTAATTCGGTTGATGAAAAGGAAACTGAAAAAGAAGTTGTTTCACGCAATTTTATTGAAAATATAATTGACAAAGATATTTCAGATGGAAACTGTAAGAAAGTTATTACACGTTTTCCACCAGAACCTAATGGCTATCTGCATATAGGGCATGCAAAGTCTATAGTTCTTAATTCGGGAATTGCCAAGGAATATGGTGGTATTTTTCATTTAAGGTTTGACGATACCAATCCAGTAAAGGAAGATATGGAGTTTGTAGAGTCTATTATAGAAGATGTTAAATGGATATGTGGTGATTTAGATACAGACCATATATATTACGCATCAGAATATTTTGATACAATGTATGAGTGTGCAATAAAGCTTATAAAGAAAGATAAAGCATATGTATGTGATTTGTCTGCTGACGAGATAAAACAATACAGAGGCACGCTAAAAGAACCAGGCAAGCCAAGTCCTTATAGAGACAGGACAATAGAGGAAAATTTAGATTTATTTGAACGTATGTGTGCAGGGGAATTTGAAGATGGTTCAAAGGTACTGCGTGCCAAAATTGATATGGCATCTCCAAACATGAATATGAGAGACCCTGTGCTTTATAGAATTGCAAGGATTACACATCACAATTTGGGTGATAAGTGGTGCATCTATCCTATGTATGACTTTGCACACCCAATTGAAGATGCAATAGAAGGCATAAGTCATTCACTTTGTACCTTAGAATTTGAAGACCACAGACCACTTTATGATTGGGTAGTACATGAGCTTGAATTTGAAAATCCGCCAAAGCAGATTGAATTTGCTAAGTTGTATTTAACTAATGTTGTCACAGGCAAGAGATATATCAAAAAGCTTGTTGACAATGGCACAGTGGATGGGTGGGACGACCCAAGGCTTGTGACTATAGCAGCACTTAGAAGACGTGGATTTACGCCAGAGTCTATACGCAATTTTATTACATTATCAGGTATATCAAAGGCACAAAGTTCTTCTGATTATGCCATGCTTGAATACTGCATACGTGAAGACCTTAAACTTAAGCGACCACGAATGATGGCTGTATTAGACCCTGTAAAGCTTATTATTACCAATTATCCTGAAAATGAAATGGAATATCTTGATGTTGATAACAATCAAGAAAATAAAGCTATGGGTACACGTAAAGTTCCATTTGGCAGAGAACTTTATATCGACAGAGAAGACTTTATGATAAATCCGCCAAAGAAGTATTTTAGGCTCTATCCTGGCAACGAAGTAAGACTTATGAATGCTTATTTTGTAAAATGCACTGATTATAAAACAGATGAATGGGGCAATGTTACAGAAATATACTGCACTTATGACCCTGAAACAAAAAGTGGCAGTGGATTTACAGGAAGAAAGGTAAAAGGAACCATACATTGGGTGTGTGCCGAGACAGCTGAAAGAGCTGAAGTTCGCCTGTATGAAAATATTGTAGATGAAGAAAAAGGGGTATATAATGAAGATGGGGAAGTAAATTTAAACCCTAATTCATTAACTGTACTGAAAAACTGTTATATTGAACCAGCTCTTGCAGAAGCAAAGCCTAAAGACAGTTTTCAGTTTGTAAGGCATGGTTATTTTTGTGTAGACTTAAAGGACACCAAAAAGGGACACCTAGTATTTAATAGGATAGTTTCATTAAAGAGTTCTTATAAGTTAAAAGATTAAGGGGGTAAAATGAAATGAGTTTATTTAGTGGACTTGAAAAATATGGAATTGAAAAATTTGATGATATAGATGTTAAAGAAAAGAGAAAAACAGAAACAAGGAGAGTGCAAAAGAAACCGACACCTAAGCCAGTACAAAAAATTAATGAAACAGATATAATTTTTGACAAAACGCATATTTGTCCAATATGTGATAGCAAATTTCGTTCTAAAACTATTAAAACAGGTAAAGTACACTTAGTTTCACAGGATACTGATTTAAGACCTAGGTATCAAGATATTGATTCTATCAAGTATGATGTTATAGCGTGTCCTAACTGTGGTTATGCTGCACTTGCCAGATTTTTTAAAACTATTATGCCATCACAGGCAAAGCTTGTAAAGGAGAATATAACTAAAAATTTTACAGGCTTGTCAAAGATAGAGGGTCCATATACTTATGATTATTCACTGGAAATTTATCAGCTCGCTCTTGCCAATGTAATGGTAAAAAGAGCAAAATCAAGCGAAAAAGCTTATACATGTTTAAAGACTGCTTGGCTTTGCAGAGGTAAATCAGAGAGTATGGACGGAAGCGAACCTGACTATGAAAAGACTATATATGAACTTGAAGAAGATGAAAAATCACTGATGCTTAAAGCTTATGAGGGCTTTAAAGAGGCATTTACTAAGGAAAACTTTCCTATGTGTGGAATGGACGAATTGACTGTCACATATCTTGTAGCAGAACTTGCAAGACGTGCTGGTGACTATGACGAATCAGCACGTTATATATCAAGGATTCTTACATCAAGAGTTGCTAGTGAGCGCATTAAAGATAAAGCAAGAGCTATAAAAGAGCTTATAGATGAAGATAAAAAATAGGCGAAACCAAGTAAATTGTAAATACATATTAGATATAACATCTAAGAGGTTATTTTTATGAATGAAAGGTTATTTTGCTTTATTATTTGCTATAACGATATTATTTTCTTGGAAGAATGTTTACTTTATATTGACCAGCTTAATATTCCAGAAGGATACACAACTGATATAATAACAGTTGCAGAAGCTGATTCAATGACAGAGGGATATCAGGCGGGCATGGAAGCTAGTAATGCAAAGTACAAAATTTATCTGCATCAGGATGTATTTATTTTAAACCGCTCTTTTTTATCAGATACACTAAATATTTTTTTGCATAATAAAAATTTAGGAATGCTTGGAATGGTTGGCAGCAAAAAAATGCCTAAAAGTGGAATTATGTGGGATAATAAAAATAGAATTGGCGCACTTAGAAGCTGCTCTTTAGCTACAGTAGATGACTTTTTTGATATACCAATGACTTGTGGCAGAGGAAACTGGGAAAATGTAGAAGCGATTGATGGTCTTATCATGATGACACAATATGATATAGATTGGCGCAAAGACTTGTTTCATGGCTGGGATTTTTATGATGTCTCACAGTCGTTTGAATTTCGAAAAGCTGGATATAATATAGGTGTCCCATATCAAGAAATACCTTGGGTTCTTCATGATTGTGGTTTTTTAAATTTCTCTAATTATAATCATGAAAGAGAGATATTTGTAAAAGAATATTTCATGGAAGAAAAAAGTTTAGGAGAGTAAATCCCACAGCTAAAAGCAGTGGGATTTAGTTAATATTATTATGGAAAATAAATATCTTAATATACTTTGTCAAATGATAATTGATGGACGTTTATCAGAAGCTTGTACTTATACAAAAAGACATATTCAAAAGTGTAGTAATAATGAATATTTTGTAATTTTATATATTTTATTTCGCATATGGGAAGAAGAACGTCATGCCAATGTAGAAGATATATTTTCTTGTGTTGAATGTGAACCAGAAAAGCTTATAAAGCATTATACCAAGATAAAATTATATTTAAGAAGATTTGAATATAATATGCCAGAGCATATACTATTAGATGCCATAGACTATTTTAAAAAATATCACGTATCTATTTATGCTCTTTCTCGTATTGCACAATTTGCTTGTATAAATCCGTCATACACTATGAACAAATTGTCAAATATATATGTTTAAAACTAGAAAAAGTGAGATAAAATTAGATATAACGAATATAAAAAAGAAAAGTACTAAAAATTACCAAAATATAACTTTGCATTGTATTGCACAAAATTTCTAAATGAAATATATTATGTTTATGGTTAGCACTCGAAATGAGCGAGTGCTAGTAAACAGGATTTGAAAAGGAGGATATATTTATGAAATTATCACCATTAGGAGATAGGGTTGTTTTAAAACAGTTAGAGGCAGAAGAGACTACAAAGTCAGGTATCGTATTACCAGGCAATGCTCAGGAAAAACCACAGCAGGCAGAAGTTATTGCAGTAGGTCCTGGCGGTATTGTTGATGGTAAAGAAGTAGAAATGCAGGTGTCTGTAGGAGATAAAGTTATCTATTCTAAGTATGCAGGAACAGAAGTTAAGCTTGAAGATGAAGAATTTATCGTAGTTCGCCAGAATGACATAGTTGCTAAAGTTGAAGAATAAGCAGCAAAGCGACAGCACAATTATAAGTTGTATAAATATCAGATATTTGAATGGAGGAAAATTATATCATGGCAAAAGAGATTAAATTTGGAGCAGAAGCTAGAGCAGCACTTGAAGCTGGTGTAAATAAACTTGCAGATACAGTAAAAGTAACATTAGGACCTAAAGGAAGAAATGTAGTTCTTGACAAATCTTTTGGTGCACCTCTTATTACAAATGATGGTGTTACAATCGCAAAAGATATAGAACTTGAAGATGGCTTTGAAAATATGGGTGCACAGCTTGTTAAAGAAGTTGCAACAAAAACAAATGACGTTGCAGGTGATGGTACTACAACAGCTACAGTGCTTGCACAGGCTATGGTAAATGAAGGTATTAAAAACCTTGCAGCAGGTGCTAATCCTATTATTCTTCGCAGAGGTATGAAGAAAGCGTGTGAGTGTGCAGTTGATGCAATCGCAAAAATGAGCTCAAAAGTTACAGGTAAAGACCAGATAGCTAAGGTTGCTGCTATTTCCGCAGGTGATGATTTTGTTGGTGAGATGGTTGCTGACGCAATGGAAAAAGTATCTAATGACGGAGTAATTACAATCGAAGAATCCAAGACAATGAAAACAGAGCTTGACCTTGTTGAAGGAATGCAATTTGACAGAGGCTATGTATCATCTTATATGGCTACAGATATGGATAAGATGGAAGCAAACCTTGATAATCCATATATTCTTATAACAGATAAGAAGATTTCTAATATACAGGAAATACTTCCACTGCTTGAGCAGGTTGTACAAAGCAGTGCAAAACTTCTTATTATTGCAGAAGATGTAGAAGGCGAAGCACTTACAACACTGGTAATTAATAAATTAAGAGGCACATTCAATGTAGTAGCTGTAAAAGCTCCTGGATATGGAGACAGAAGAAAGGCTATGCTTGAGGATATAGCAATACTTACAGGCGGAACAGTTATCTCAGAAGAAGTTGGTCTTGAGCTTAAAGATGCAACATTAGAGCAGCTTGGACGTGCTAAATCAGTTAAGGTACAGAAAGAAAATACAGTTATTGTTGATGGTGCAGGAGAGAAGAGTGATATTGACTCAAGAATTGCACAGATAAGAGCACAGATTGAAGAAACAACATCAGACTTTGACAAGGAGAAACTTCAGGAAAGACTTGCAAAACTTGCTGGTGGTGTAGCTGTAATTCGTGTGGGCGCTGCTACAGAAACAGAGATGCAGGAAGCTAAACTTCGTATGGAAGATGCACTTGCTGCTACAAGAGCTGCTGTTGAAGAAGGTATTATCTCAGGTGGTGGTTCTGCATATATTCATGCTGCAAAAGAAGTTGAAAAGCTTGCAGAGACACTTGAAGGAGATGAAAAGACAGGTGCTAACATCTTATTAAAGGCTCTTGAAGCACCAAGTATGATAATAGCACAGAATGCAGGACTTGAAGGCGCAGTAATTATTAACAAAGTACGTGAATCAGAAAAAGGTATTGGATTTGACGTATTAAAAGAGGACTATACAGACATGGTACAGGCTGGTATCGTTGACCCTGCAAAAGTTACAAGAAGTGCACTCCAGAATGCAACAAGTGTAGCATCTACACTCCTTACAACAGAATCTGTAGTATCTACAATTAAAGAAGATACTCCTGCAATGCCAGCAGGCGGCGGACAGATGGGCATGATGTAATATATATAATAATGTGATGATGTAATTGATGGTAGAGAGGTACTGTTAGCTGGCAGTATCTCTTTACTGGTTTACACTACTTTTTATGGGGGTTTTTATGAAGGAACGGATTGCATACGTTGATGCAGCAAAAGGGCTTAGTATACTTATGATTGCACTTGGACATATCACAAAGATTGGCAACCCAGTAGACTGTTGGATGTCTTCTTTTAAAGTGTCAATATTTTATATAATTTCTGGTTTTTTGATGTGTTATACTGGTTCAATCAGAAAAAAGACTTTTAAAGAATTTATGTTAAAAATTTTAAAAAGCCTTGGAATACCCTATTTATCTTTCAGCATAATAGGTATACTGTTTAAAACTTTATGTGTCTGCCTTAAACATAAACCTTTTGAAATGGTATATGAAACCTTTGAAGGGTATATTTATGACAGCATTTTTTTAAAAGGGATAAATTCAATGTGGTTTATACCAACGTTGTTTATAGGTGAGATAATATTTTATTGGATTAAAAGAAGCCCTAAAGTAGTAAAATTTCTGTATGCAGTTGCAGGACTATTTTCAATAAAGCTTGCACATATAATAACAGCGGCATTTTCATCAGGTGGGATATTTGAACTTTCGCCAGGAAATATTTATGACAATATTATAAGATTCACTAATGCAGTATGCAAAGGTTTTTCAGCAGCGTGGTTTTTAGGTGCGGGATATATTATTTACCTTTATTATAAGAAAATAAAAGATATGCGTATAAAACTTGCAGTGGGTACAGTAATGTCAATAATAAACATAATTCTTTCACAGATAAATATAGGAGTAGACTTTAACCAAATGGCTGAAGGCAAATATCCATATATGTTTTATATATGTGGTATAATAGGCTCTGTTGGAGCAATTATGCTGCTTGATGTAATATCGTCATATGTTAGATTGACTTTTCTTGATTACTGGGGCAAGAATTCAATGATTATGATGTGTACACATACGCTGCTTGGTGTAAGAACTATAGCATATGAAGGATGGAAAAAGGTGGCATTTATACCAGAGACAGGTGATTTTGAATATATTTTTGAATGTCTTATAGTGCTTGCAATACTGCTTATGATAGAGTATAGTATAATAGAAATAATCAATACATGGTTTCCGTTCCTTATCGGTAAAAATCGAATCTATCATGAACCAATTATTCAAAAGAAAGGAGTACAATAATGGAAGAATTGTATTCAGAAACGTATTTAAAAGCAAAGCCATCATCCAAACGTGTACTTGCAAGGACAGGTCTTATATTTTGCTGCATTTTCTTAGCTCTTGTTGCATTATTTATATTGAGAAGCAGTTTAATAATAGGTTTTGTTGTAATAGCTGACGCTTTAATTATATATTTTATGCCGTCAAAAGATATTGCATATGAATATGTATTTGTTGATGGACAGATTGATTTTGATTGTATAATAGGAGGCAACAAGCGTAAAAATAAAAAAAGGACAGACCTTGAAAAAATTGATTTAGTAGCTCCAGAAAATTCACCATCTTTAAACCCATACCAGAACTTGCCTCTATTTGATTATTCATCTGGAAACAGTGCTGATAAACATTTTATAGCAATTTCACGTACTGATAAAGGCAATGAAAGAATTAAATTTACCCCAGATGAAAAGCTTATTGAGAATATGAAATTTAAAGGCAGAAGTAAAATTCAGTGTTGACAATTTAAGCTATGGTAGTGTATACTAAACCAATATATCAGTTACCAATGCACGCAGGGGCTTTTTGATGGCAGAAGTGTTATCATATGCTGTTTCCTGCGTGTTTACTTACATACAAAAATGATGCCAGAGTCAAAAGTAAATAGCATCACAAATCAATGAAGGGAGATAATTGAAATGGGTAAGATTATCGGTGAAGGAATTACATTTGATGACGTATTATTGGTTCCACAGTATTCAGAGGTTATACCTGGTCAGGTTTCTTTAGAGACTAACCTGACAAAGACTATCAAGCTTAATATTCCAATGATGAGTGCTGGCATGGATACAGTAACAGAGAACCGTATGGCGATTGCCATGGCGAGGCAGGGTGGTATAGGAATCATTCACAAAAATATGTCCATTGAGGCACAGGCTGACGAGGTAGATAAAGTTAAACGTTCAGAAAATGGTGTAATTTCAGACCCATTTTATTTATCTCCAGAGCATACGCTTGAAGACGCCAATAACCTTATGGCAAAGTTTAGGATTTCAGGTGTTCCAATAACTGAGGGAAAGAAACTTGTCGGCATTATAACAAATCGTGATTTAAAATTTGAGACAGACTTTACAAAGCCAATAAAAGAATCTATGACTTCTGAGGGGCTTATTACTGCAAAGCAGGATATTACGCTTGAAGAAGCAAAGCAGATACTTGCAAAGTCAAGAAAAGAAAAGCTGCCATTAGTAGACGATGAAGGCAATCTTAAAGGGCTTATTACAATTAAAGATATTGAAAAACAAATTAAATATCCACTTGCAGCAAAAGATTCACAGGGCAGACTGTTATGTGGCGCTGGTGTGGGTGTAACGGCAAATATTCTTGAACGTGTAGATGCTCTTGTTAAAAAGCATGTAGATTGTATTGTAATAGACACTGCACATGGACACAGTGCCAATGTAATTAAAGTAGTGAAGATGGTGCGTGATGCATATCCTGACCTCCAGATTATTGCTGGCAATGTTGCAACGGCTGCTGCCACCAAAGACCTTATAGAGGCTGGAGTAGACTGCGTAAAAGTAGGTATAGGACCAGGTTCAATCTGTACAACACGTGTTGTAGCTGGTATAGGTGTTCCACAGATTACAGCTATTATGAATTGCTACGAAACAGCGAAAAAATATGGTATACCAATTATAGCAGATGGAGGAA
Organism: Lachnoclostridium sp. UBA3320; assembly: GCA_002361175.1. Classification (GTDB taxonomy): domain Bacteria; phylum Bacillota; class Clostridia; order Lachnospirales; family Lachnospiraceae; genus Butyribacter. The sequence goes on from DESG01000016.1 coordinate 89,541, forward strand.
TTAAGTACTCAGGTGATATGACCAAAGCAATCGCTGCTGGTGCAAGTGTCTGTATGATGGGAAGTATATTTGCAGGATGTGATGAAAGCCCAGGAACATTTGAGCTATTCCAAGGACGTAAGTATAAAGTTTACCGTGGCATGGGTTCAATAGCTGCTATGGAGAATGGAAGTAAAGACCGCTATTTCCAAGAAAATGCAAAGAAACTCGTGCCAGAAGGTGTTGAAGGACGTGTTGCTTATAAAGGCACTGTAGAAGATACAGTATTCCAGTTGATAGGAGGAATTCGTTCAGGCATGGGTTATTGTGGGGCAGCTAATATAAAGGCTCTTCAAGAAACAGGACAGTTTGTAAAGATATCTGCTGCTTCACTTAAAGAAAGCCATCCTCATGATATCCATATCACTAAAGAAGCTCCTAACTACAGTGTAGCAGATGATTAACAAAAATAGGCTACAAAAGATTATAATACTTGTATCTGCATTTTTTGTAGCCTTTATGGCAGTTTTAAGCATAGTTATAAAGATTATGACAGGTTTAAATGGCAGCAGAAATGAGGACAATATAAAAAGACTAGACTATGCACTATATGATATTGACAGTCCACCAGTTCAGGAGATGCTTTTGACACAAAATGTCAATTCAAGACCTGGTATAGAAATTGGCAATATTAATGGAGTAGTTATACATTATACCGCAAATCCTGGAACTGATGCAGAGGCTAATAGAAATTATTTTGAAAGCAGGAAAGACGAGCCAGACACTTATGCCAACAAAGTAAGCAGCCACTATATTATAGGGCTTGACGGTACGATTATTCAGTGTATACCATTAAATGAGCTTGCTTATGCGTCTAATAACAGAAATTCAGATACTATTTCCATAGAATGCTGCCATCCTGGAAAAAAAGGAAAATTTTCAACAGATACATATAAATCGCTTGTCCATCTTACAGCATGGTTGTGTGTCAAATATGGACTGGATAAAGATTCAATTATACGTCATTATGATATAACTGGAAAGATGTGTCCACTTTACTATGTAAATAATGAAAAAGCATGGAACAAATTAAAGAATGATATCTGGGACTATGTTTTAAGTCATAAAAAGGCAGATGGTAATTAGATAAGGAAATTATAAAAGAAAAAGGATGAGAAAAGCTATGTTAAAGAAAATAAACAAAACAGATGTTATGCTTTATCTGTTATCTTTCTGCATTCCAGCAGCAATATTTTTAACTATTATGTATAAGCTTGGGTTTTACCCATTTGGGGATAAATCACTGCTTATTATGGATATGAAAGACGAATATCTGGGATTTTATTCTTCTCTTAGAAATATTGTTTCATCAGATAATTCTCTCTTTTTCTTATGGTCACGCTCAATGGGTGGTAATTACTTAGGACTACTTGCCTTTTATATGGCAAGTCCTTTGACTTTTATCACTATTTTTTTTTCAATTAAAAATTTAACTATGGGTATACTTGTACTTACAGTAACTAAACTTGGACTGTGTGGGTTTAGCTTTTCTGTATTTGCCAATTATTTGTGGAAAAAACGTTGTCAAGGCACAGGCTTTGTTATGCTGATTTTTTCAACAAGCTATGCATTGATTTCATATAATATGGTATACTCTCTTTGTCCTATGTGGATGGACGGAGTAATCTTTCTTCCATTAATTATTCTTGGCATAGAAAAGATATTACATGGCAAAAAAGGACTTTTTTACTGTACAATGCTTGTTGCCCTTTTTATTTGTAATTATTATACAGGTTATATGGTAGGAATTTTTGCTGCCCTGTACTTTATATATCGCATTATTTGCAGACTTTCCAAGGAAACACTAAAAGAGCTACTGCATAATACACTACATTTTACAATATCATCTTTACTTGCAATACTGCTTTCAACACCAATAGTTATTCCTGTGTTAAAAGATTTGCTTGATGGTAAACTTGCAAGCCAGTCATATATTCCAGATAGTGTTACCAATTTTGAGAAACTTTCAGATTTATTTGGTAAATTTTTAAATGGTGTATACGACAGCATTACAAACAGTGGACTGCCAGCCATTTATTGTGGATATTTGGCACTTATTTTTGCTGTTATATTCTTTATATTGCCAAAAATATCAATACGTGAAAAAATCGGTGCAACTATTCTTATCATGATTTTCTGGCTTAGTTTTTACTATATAAAACTTGATATGGTATGGCACGGATTTCAATATCCAAATTGGTTTCCATATCGGTATGCATTCCTTTTTAGTTTTATAATACTGTATATGGCGGTTTGTGCTGTGTGTTGTATTGTATCTAATGCAAAAATTAATAAATTTTTTGTACAAAAAAGCATACCTACTTATACAATATATATCGCACTAGTAGTTATTCTAGTAGCAAACGCTTATGATATGGAACACAATGGGAAAGCACTTATCACAGGGTTAGATAACGAATTTGCATATAGTACAGTAGAAGAATACGAGACTTTTTTGGAAAAGACAGAGCCACTTGTAAGAAGTATTCAAGCAAAAGATAATGGTTTTTATCGCATTAATCAAGGATATGAGTACTCTAAAAACGATGCTATGTTACTTGGTTACAATGGCATGACACACTATTCATCTACTTTTAACTATGCAATAAATACTTTGACATCAAAACTTGGAATTGCACAGGCATATATCTGGAACTCAGGATATGGCTCAAACCAATTACTAGACAGCCTTTTTGCAGTAAAATATATTCTTGCTGATAAAAACGTGCCTCCAGCTTATACAAAAATAGAAGATACAGTACATGGTTCAGCTTCTTATATTAATAATACAGCATTGTCCATTGCCTACAGTGCACCAGTTATAAACCTAGAGCCTGATATTGATACAGGAAATGTCTACAATAACCAGAACAACTTTATAAATGCAATAACTAATCAAACAACCGCTTATTACACAGAAATTCCTTATCAGACAAGCCAACAGGACAACAACTGGTACTTGACATTTACTGCAAACTCAGACAATCCAGTTTATATTTATATGTCTTCACCAGAAGCTTACTGGGCAAATGTCTATGTAAACGAAAATTTTATAGGCAACTATTTTACATCTGAAACAAAGTGCTCACTATATCTTGGAACATTTACACAGGGTGAAACAGTTACAGTAAGAGTAGAATCAAACCAGACTTTTAGCCTTAATATGGTAAATATTGCAGAACTTTCCACATCTCTATTGGAAACTAGTCTTTTAGACTTACAAAAAAATGGTATGAATATAGAAAAGCACAAGTCTGGTAAACTCTATGGTACTATAAACGTAGGAGAAGGAGAGAAAATTATAACTTCAATTCCTTATAGTGAAGGCTGGACTGTAAAAATTGATGGGAAAAAAATTACGCCACAAGTTTTTGCTGGTACATTTATAGCACTTGAAACATCACCAGGAGAACACACAATATCATTTTCGTATATGTCACCTGGATTTACTACGGGCTGCATAATATTTATAGTTGCTCTAATGCTTTGTATAATTTATTGGAGATGCGAAAGAAAAGTGTAAAAAATTTGGAAACTTATTGGAGGTATACAAAGTGAAAAAACAACAATATCTTAAATGGGACGAATATTTTATAGGAATTGCACTTCTTTCTGCCAAACGCAGTAAAGACCCTCATACAAGTGTAGGTGCGTGTATAGTCAGTGAAAATAATAAGATACTTTCTGTAGGCTACAATGGTATGCCTACTGGGTGTTCTGACGATGAATATCCTTGGAAACGCAGTGCTGATAGTCCACTTGATGAAAAATACCTGTATGTATGCCATGCTGAATTAAATGCAATTTTAAATTATACAGGCACAGATATGCGTAATGCCAAAATATACACTACACTTTTTCCATGTAATGAATGTACCAAAGCCATTATTCAGTCAGGCATACACGAAGTAATATATCTTTCTGATAAATATTCAGACACACCATCAGTAATTGCCGCTAAACGTATGATGAAATCCGCTGGTGTTTCATTCAGACAATATAAATCTATTAACAGGGATATTGTCTTAAAATTATAAGTTATAATTTTATTTATTCATCATCTCAAATACCTTTTGAGCATATTTCTTACTTCCTACTATTTTAACAGCACAATTTGGTTTTATACGCTTAAAAGCACTTTTTCCAATGCTTTTAAGCTTTTTGCTTTTTATTTTGATATTTCCAAGTTCTTTATTTTTATAAAAAGCCTTTTTGCCAATACTTTTAATATTTTTTCCAATAACTGCTTTTTTTAACTTACTACATTTTATAAAAGCTTTTTTTCCAATAGATATTACTTTATATTTGTAGCTCTTAATTTTAATATTGCTAGGTATTTTTGCCTCTGTAATTGTCTTTACTGCTTTTAATACTTTAACAGTTCTTTTTTTCTTATTACTTTTT
>DESG01000009.1 GCA_002361175.1 Lachnoclostridium sp. UBA3320
ATATCATTATTATACTAGGAGAAAAGAAATGGCTGGTTTAGTTACAAAACACAATGACCCCAATGCTTCATTGGGATGGGGCGAACGCATCGGTTATGGTACAGGTGGATTTGCTTTTAACATGATTAATGGTATTATAGGTTCTTTTTTGACAATTTATTTTACGTCAGCAGTAGGTTTAAACTCTGGAATTGTTTCAACTATTTTTGCGGTATCAAAAGTATTTGATGGTATATCAGACTTAATTGTAGGACGTCTGGTAGATAAGACAAAATCGGAGTTTGGCAAAGGGCGTACTTGGCTTATGCGAATGTGTATACCTTTTGCAATAACAACAATACTTTTGTTTTATGTGCCTGCAAATATTCCATCTATGGCACAATATGTATATGTATTTTTAATGTATAATATCGTAAATGCAGTTTGCTTAACTGGTATGCTGGTTCCTTATTATTCTATGGTGTCACTGGTAACAGCAAATCCATATGAACGTGGATTATTGGGCAATATCCAGCAAATTTTCCAGACACTTGGAAATGTAGTTATAAATTCTACATTTATTACATTACTTGGTAAATTTACAAGTAGTACAGAAACTTTGTATACACAACGTGCATTTACAATTTCTATGATTATTTACTGTGGTATTATGGTTATTGTTTCTCTGTTCTGTGTGTTTAGTACAAAAGAGCGTGTAAGAGATACAGAAACGCCAAAAACTGAAACAAAAACTGAAAAGAAAAAAGACGAAAATGTAATGGTAACAGTAAAAGCTCTTTTAAGCAACAAATACTGGCTACTGCTGACATTGGGAAACTTTATAGTATTTTTCATTATTATTTTCTACTCTATGGGTACTGTATTTTATTGCCAATATGTATTGTATGATATGACTAAATACAGTTTGTTATCAAATGCTATCTCTATATCACAGTTTGCAATTATGTTTGTGACACCGCTCTTTATGAAAAAATTTGGTAAAGAAAAGGTATATACAATAGGTATGCTGGTGACAACATCTGGGTTTGTTTTATCTGGTCTTGCAGGTGGCAATGCTACGGTAATGATTATTAGTAATGTACTTAAAGGCTGTGGAGTTGGTATGGCTGGCGGTATGGCACTTGGTATGGTCGCTGATACTGTTACATATGGCAAATTAAAGACAGGCGTTGATACAGTCGGCATGGGCAATGCAGGTATTTCTGCAGCGCAAAAGATTGGTTTGGGACTTGGTCAAGCTGTATTTGGCTGGGTACTTGCAGCAGCTGGAATGGACGGGGCACTAGATGCACAGGGAATTGCTCAGCCAGAAAGTGTTAGTATAGCAATAAATATTATGTATGGTTGGATGCCAGCTGTTATGGCAGGTATTATATTTGTTCTGTTCTTTTTGTTTTATAGATGTGAACGTGATATGGAAAAGTTACAGAAAGCACAATCATAATGGACTTATACAAAAAATCTAGAAGAGATACTAAAAAGGATTATAGGGCAAAATATATGAAAATTAATAAGATTAAAATTAATGGAATGAAAAATCCAGTTGGATTTTCTTTTGACAATATACGCTGTGCTTGGACTGTTACAGATACAGAGGCAAAGAAAACTAATGTAAAAATTGACGTGGCAAGTGATAAGGATTTTAAAAATATTCTTTTTTCAAAAGAGGGTAAAGAGCTTAATTCTGCGTGTGAAGTATTAGATATATCTTTAAAGCCTCGCACTAGATATTATGTTCGAATAACAGTAATTGGGGATAATAATGAAAAAGCTGAAAATACAGCATATTTTGAAACTGCAAAGATAGATGAAGTATGGCAGGCTAAATGGATAAAACCAATAAAAGAAGATGAATTTCACCCAGTGTTTGAAAAGGAGTTTATCGCCAAAAAAGATATAGTTAAAGCACGTATGTATATTTCTGGGCTTGGTCTTTATGCTGCTTATATAAATGGAAAAAGAGTAAGTAATGAGATTTTAACACCATATTATAGTGACTATCGCACAGAGGTTCAGTACCAGACATATGATATTACAGATGTAATTGAATCAAAAAACCATATTCAGATTGAATTGGGCAATGGCTGGTATAAAGGTTATTTTGGGCTGGCAGGAACAGACAAAAATTTTGGAGATGAATTCCAAATGATTGCAGAAATTCATCTTTGTTATGCCGATAATACAGAAGAAGTTATTGCTTCTGATGAAAGCTGGCTCTATTCTGGCTCTGATACAGAGGAAAGTGATATCTATAATGGAGAAATCATAAATAGGTGTCTTTGGAATGAGAAAGAAAATCCTAAAAAACAGCCAGTTCTTGGTAATATTGCCCCAGCTGCTTTAGTAGAGCGTTATAGTCTGCCAGTGATAGAACACGAGGATATGCCAGTTAAGGAAGTAATTTACACACCAGCAGGAGAAACTGTACTTGATTTTGGGCAAAATTTTGCTGGATATGTTACATTTAAGTCTAAACTGAAAAAAGGAACAAAAATTGTACTTGATTTTGGAGAAATATTGCAAAAAGGCAATTTTTACAATGCAAACTACCGCCGTGCAAAATCACAGTTTACTTATATTTCTGGTGGAAATGAAGAATTAGTAAAACCTAAGTTTACTTATTTTGGTTTTCGTTATGTTCGTGTAAGTGGCTGGGAGGGCGAGATTAATCCATCAGATTTTATGGCAAAGGCACTTTATTCTGATATGGAAATTACTGGACATATAGAAACAGGGGAAGAAAGTGTAAATAAATTATTTTCTAATGTGATGTGGGGACAAAAATCTAACAGCATAGATTTTCCTACAGACTGTCCTCAGCGTGATGAAAGGCTAGGTTGGACTGGCGATGCTCAAGTTTTTGCTGGAACTGCCAGTTACAATATGAATACTGCTGCATTTTATAATAAATTTATTCATGATTTGCGTATAGAACAAAAAAAGCTTGATGGAATTTTGCTAGGTGTCATTCCAGTATTTGACCCTGCAACTGCTGCTTTTGCAGCAGTTTGGGGAGATATTGCAACATTTTTGCCTACAGTTCTTTATGAACACTATGGTGATAAAAAGGCTTTAGAGAGTTATTATCCTATGATGAAAGATTGGGTTGACAAAATTACAAAAGAAGATAAAGCCAGAGGACAGCGTTATCTTTTTGACTATGGCAATCAAATGGGAGACTGGCTGGCACTGGACGGACGAACACAACAGAGTATGAAAGGCGGAACAGACGACTATTTTATCGGCTCTTGTTATTATGCTATGTCTGCCAAAATGGTTGCAGATGCAGCACATACTCTTGGTTATTCTAAAGATGCCGACTATTATAACAATCTCTATCAAAACATCTATCAGGCAGTTTTAAAGGAATATTACACAGAGAGCGGAAGACTTTGTATTGACACACAGACAGGATATATTGTTGCCTTATATTCTGGTATATATATAGATAAAGACAAAGTAATTAACGGATTTAAAAAACGACTTTATAAAGACTGTTACAAGATAAAAGGAGGATTCGTTGGCTCTCCAGTTATGTGCAAAGTTATGGCTGATAATAATCTTGAGGAAGAAGCATTCTATTTTCTTTTACAAAAAGAATTTCCAGGCTGGATGCACTGTATTGAATTAGGGGCAACAACGATTTGGGTAACAAAACAGTTACAATAAATTCACCACTTTACAAGTTTTTTAAA
>DESG01000060.1:0-3792 GCA_002361175.1 Lachnoclostridium sp. UBA3320
GTAGATTTATCTAACAGCATTGTGGCAGACACCTGGCTCATAGCTGCTTCAAATTCTTTGCCAACATTAATTCCAGCGACTGCAAGCCCTGCAACACCTGCCCCAGCGGCAAACGATGCTTTGGCGGCAACTTTGGCAACTTTGCCAATTCCTTTAGTTGCTGTACCTAATGCGTTTTTTAAGGAACTTTCAACTTTTCCTGCTATGCGAATTGCAATTTCCATTTCCTTACTTGCTGCCATAGGCTTCTGTCACCTCCTGCGCTATTTCTAATAAATCAAAAATAGCATACTCTCCTTCTAATTTTGAAAGACTCTCTTTTAATAAAATAGACAAATGTATACACAATTTCCGCAAATGTGCACCATCAGAGGCACTTAATCCCCGCCATAGAAAAAATTTATAACACGGTTCTTTAATTTTAAAGCATCTTTAGGTGGCAGCTGACGGAAAAATTCTACTGGTTTTTTCGTTGCTCTGGCAGAAATAAGGCAGGCATATTCTAGGCTCATTTCTGGCAACATACTCATTGTTGTGCCGTTACGTTCCATGATTTTATTCACTGCAATCATATCATTTGCTGTTAGCTTGTCCAGTCCCTTCAAATCAATGCTGTCATAGCTTTGCCCATCAAAAATATATGGACGAGTGAATGTAACGAGCAGATTATTTTCTTCTGGAGAATCTAATACATCTCCATCGTCTGTAACTTCTACAATTTCTTTCTTTTTATCTTCCATTAACACATTTTCCCCACTTTCTCTAATAAGTCTTTTCCATGTACCTTATAAACAAAATTAAGCTTATCAAGCTCTAATTCAGTTACTCCGTTTATTTCAATCAGAATATAATAGACCTCTAGCTTAATGGAACTTGCAGTACCAGTACCTTGTTTTGCCTTACCACCAGTAATACCTTTGCATCGTCCCCTTGTGACAATGCGCATCGGAACAAAATCAAGCCCAGTTGTATCACTGTCCATAACCTGTATTGAACCACGAATGGTTAAATCTAAAGCTGTTGTCTGGTCTATAAATAAAAACATATCAGAATACATCTGCCTGAACGGAATTTCCATTTCAATAGATGCAAACTGTCCCATAGCAACTGATTCCATTTCTCCAAGCATCCCTGGACCTGCCATTGAATCTGTAATTGCTTCAAAATCTGGCAGTGTTATTTCATCTGAAATACCTATCAATTTATATCCTTCATGATAAACGTTAAATAGGTGTATTTTCTCTGGAATGATATACATATTTATTCACCTCCTAATGCTGCTGAAAGCATACTTGGGTCAAATTCTAGGACATTTAAAATATCCTCCGCAGGTGGATAAGGTGCAAGGTATTGATGAAATTGTAATTTTCCATTCATAACGTCTGTTACAGGGTTTTCATCTTTAATATATTCGATTCTTGCTCCTGCGCATTTACCCTGTGCAACATAGGAATTACCTCGAATATTTTCTGCATCACATATAGCTTCAATAAGTCTGAAATTTGCTGGACTATCCACTTTTTGGAAATAAGTTAAGATGAAACTATTTCCCCACCAACTAAAAAATCTCCTACAGCAAAACCATCTATCTTTTGGGTCTGTAGAAGCTGGATAAACTGCCGTATTATTGCCCCATGTGCGATAACCATTCCAGTTGATAGCTGTAATTACACTAAAGCTGTTTACAAGATTAGCTTGCTGTTGGTCTATTACTATTTCGCTATTTTCTTCATCATCTAAGCAAAGTCCAGTAACTGAAAACAATTTATTTGATGGACTTAAATTTGGTACATCATCATTTGTTGCATCTGTATATGCAGTCATTGCTGCCAATATAGCACTGTAATAATAAACTTTACTGCCTATTCTTACCATTGGCCACGCAACTGCTAAATGGACACTTACAAGCCCTGACTTTTCTTTTACTGTTTTTACATCTGTATACTTACATGCGCCTTCTGGTGAACTATCTAAATCTACAATCGCCTCACAAGTAAATACACCATTAATGTTTACGCATTTTGCAGCAATTACGGCTGCAACTGTTGGTGACTTAGAAAAACCTGGTGCAACAATAATCCCTGGTGTCATACCAAATAGAGGATATACTTGACGGATAAGTTCAAGTCCCTTCTCCTCTCCTGTAGATACGTTATAACCACCTATAACATCTGATTCAGTTACCATGCTTGGGTCTATCTTTGTACCAGATATTTTAAGTTCTGTTGCTGTAGCCCCTGCTCCTGTGGGAAGAAGCGTAATAACTGCATACCCGCTATCATCAAAAGTAGCCACATAATCAATGTCTTCTGTAAGTTTTGTACTTTCATTCATTACTGTTAATTTGTCTAAAAGCACGCCTTGAATATCTATTGTAACTTGACTATCTTGCACCTTATATGTTTTGACTTCAAAATCTGCCTTATGTTTTTTAGGGTCTAAAACATTAATAAGAATAATAGGTGCAACATTTAATACCCTAAAACATGCATCAATACTTTGACATAACGTAAAATTCTTAAAATCATCACTATACCCAACTGCCGATGAAGCTTCTGCAAAACTGTATGCTAATTTAGGCTTATTTGTACATGCATATGGGTCTTGTGCCAGATTTACTGGTGATGTGCCAAAAATTACCTGTAATCCTGCTGTTCCAAGAATTGGTGCGACTAAACTTGTAGGGTTTTCTAATACTCTAACTCCATGATTATATGCCATAATCAAAACCTCCCTCTTAATCTATTCATACAGTACTCTCAATTTTTTTATATAATGTATTAAGCGCACTTCCTGAAACTGCTAGTTCTGCACTTGCTTTTGAAAGATTCTTTAATGGGATAATCAATGCTCTAACTGCTGGTATTTTTTTTGCTTTTTCTTCCAATTCTAAAGGGATGCCACCATCAAATACTGTACCTTGATTGGCCACACCCCTAATTGTTGGTCCCATATATATAACCTTTTCTGGTTGTTTTTTTGCATCTGATGTTCTGATAGCATCTGATGTTTTTATATTTTTATTATTACTCATGCAAATCTATCCTCCGCTTCTATTCCTGCTATTTCCCATTGTGTTTCAAGACCACCAAAATAGTAAGGTGGTGATTCTTCAGCTTGTAGTGTCCATTCAATAGGCCATAACAATCTATGTTTTTTATTTACAACAGGTTTTTTTGCGTATCTGTCATAAATCATTTTTATAATTTCTAATACTTTTCTGTGTCCTTGGTTGTTCTTTCCACTGTCATAAATCCCAATTAATAATAATACCCCTACAGTTTGTGCTTCTCGCATATCCTTTATTTCTCCATCTATAATCCGCACAATGATGTATGGGTATGGGTCATTTCCAGTTATATCCTCTATAAGCCCATTTTCTAAAAGTTCTTGTGATATATTTTCTTGTTTTACGGATTCTGGTTCTGGTAATTCTTGCGGAAATACTTTTAGTTGCCTTACTCCGCTTTCAGAGTTTGGAGCTTCTAAACTATATCCTTTAAATAACTCTTGTAAATCTGCTACTAAATCATCTTGTAATGTTGCAGGAAACAATTAAATTTCTCCTTTCAATGCTCGCATAACATGTCTATTTACAGCTTCTTTTAAATCACTTTGTATATATGGTTTAACTATGCCATATACATGTCTTTCACTACCTATCATTTGTGGAATAGATAAACCCATTTTCTCGGATATTTCTTTTTTATCGCCACGTTTTTTCCCTTCGTTTCGCTGAAATATACCTTTATGTCCACTTCCCATATTAGCAACAAACCACTTTAGTTTTGC
>DESG01000060.1:4034-69165 GCA_002361175.1 Lachnoclostridium sp. UBA3320
CCTTTGGTATGGATAACGGCTGTAGGATTGCTTACTTTTGCTAGTGTAATATACATGGCTTTGTTAAATCCGCCAACTTTTACTAAATATTTTTTCTTTGCTTCCTTTGCTAGTCGTGACCTAGCTTTTCTTGCTGTGTCATTTACCGCTAGTTTTAGTGCCTTTGGAGCTTTTTGTTTCATTGCCCCAAGCCTGCGTTCAACTTGTTCTATATTTATGGGTTCTATAGTTATACTCATTAGCTTCTATTACCCTCCAACTGCAAAGAATAAATGCCACCCTCATTTATGCTGTCAGCGACTATAAACTTTATTCCATCAATGAAGCAACTCTTCCCTTGTTTCGGAAGAGGTCCAAAATCTAAAGCACTTACATATACAAGCATTTGCTTTTTATATATGCCATCCATATGGCTCTGTATTCGCTTTTCACGCTCTGTAAGTTCGTTATCATCAATAATAATTAACATCTTTTTTCCATCTACTATATGCTCCTCTCCAAATTCCGATGGATTAAAAAAAACATTTTTCACATCGCTACGGAGAAGTTCTTTAAAACTTGGTCTATGCACTTGATTTTCTCCTTCCTTTGCAAGGTTCTGGTATAATGCCTCGTGCTTTTCTTTCTGGTGGTTTCCCTATTAAATCTTGATTTAGTCCTGCACACGGATAAGCGTCACCAGAAAGCCCCATAGGTGCAGTTACAGACTTTGCTTTCACTGTTTTCACTGGTTCGCTTATGTCTTTCCATACCGCTGCTTTATTTTCTACCCATATCGTTATAAGCTCAGTATTATGTATTGGCAGCTCATCGCCTGGCTCGTAATTTATATTCTCAAAAAGTATGGGAGAAATAGCTATAAGTTGTTTCATTATCCAGCAAGCTTTACAAGGATAATAGTGTCAGATGCTGCCGCTGTCCCTACTGTATAACCAACTAATGGATATGCAATAGTGTTTGTTGTTTCTCCATTATCTGATGCAGTTGTGATACCTGTACCATCAAAATATACATCTGTCCCCATTTCAATAGCTTCAGTTGATGTCTTAGGCATTTCAAATACTCCAGTGACGTGAATTGAACCTGTTTCACCAGGAAGAATATCTGTCCCAGCTATACCAATATGACTGCCAAAAGAAATAACTGTATTTGCTTCAATTTTAGTATCTGTGATATTTTTATAGTCAAGAGATTCCCCTCTCTGCCAATATGATGCTTTACTCATAATTTAAATTCTCCTTTATTCTGTTGCAATTTTTTCTCCAGGGTTCTTTGCAATTCCCCTAAAATCTCTTACAGCAATTCCCCAGTCAAGGTAAATGTCCCACTGGAATCCTAATACACCTGGTGTTTCCATACGTCTTACAGTTGGCGTTTCCTGTCCGTTCAGATAATCTACCTGTATATGCCTAGCACTGGCAGTATTTGCAACCATAAACCATGGCACGGCATTTTTGCCTGCTAAGGTATTAAGCACGGGAGTTTGAATAATATTAATTGGGTAGTTATATAATGGGTTAATATCATTATTGTTACTGCCTGTAACCTGGGTACTGTGCAAAATAACTGCAAGGTCAAACTCATAACCAACAGGTACAATAATGTGCTGTGGTGTAATATAGATTGCCTCTCCAAATTGGTCTTTCTGACGCTGCATCTGTAAAATAATAGCCTGTATAGATGCCTGTGATGGTTTTGAACCTGTCTTCATTAAATTGTTATGCTCTGCAGTAAAGAGACCAGTTCCATCAAATATTTTTCCATCTTTGCCATTGTTGTAAAGTAACTTGTACACCTCTTTATCAATAGTTTTCTTTGCCGCAGCTGCATAAAGCCCTGGAACTTCTGTTAAAAATCCGATATCATCATTAATAAACGCCTGACGTGTCATACTAAATGACCTACCATATGTATCAAGCTTGCGATTTGGCAAAAGCCCTGTTTTTGGTATATCTGGTTTAAGCTCACCATTTTCTGGCACAAGCAAAAAATCGCCCATGCCGCCAATTACATACTCGTAATCTGCTGTTGCTTTAAAATCTTTTAAACTACCTTTTGCTGTCCATGCTTGAAATGTTGTAGGTACATGGTTATAAATATGTACAATACTTTTTCTAATTGTATTATCAAGTATTGATGGAAACGCTGCTGTCGGATTATAAAACTGACGACATAACTCTGAATACATTTCATCAGGATGCATTCTTAAAAGCCTTGATATGTCTTGTCCTTCCCTGCTTAAACATTCAATGCCTAGGTCTCTTAAACTTAATGCTCTCAATTCACCAGCTCCTTCTGCTGGTGATTCAACTGGCAAACCTGCACGCATCATAAGAGCATCAGAAGCCCTATGTCTGAAAGTGTCCTCTTCATCCCTAGTTACCTGTACATTTACAGGTGTTCCTGTAGTTTTAAGACTATCAAGGATTGCTGTCCTGACCTGTTCTAGTGTAGAACCATTACGAATATACTCTGATGGCTCAGTATCAAAATCACGGCAAAGTGCCATAATCTCTGTTATGCGGTTACGCTCTGCTATCGCTGCATCTCTCTGGTTTTCATCTGGTATTACAGAAAATTGTGTTGGTTGTGAAATAGATGTATGTGTAAACCCATCTGGCGGCGCAACAGATGCTCCTGTATTTCCTGAAAGTCCTCTTTCCTGTGCTTCAATCTCTGCATCTGCCTGTTCAATTTCACGTTGATAACTATTAAATTGTGCCTGCTCCTCTGCTGTCAGCACACGGTTTCCATCTGCCTTAGCGGCATCTATGATAGCCTGTTGTTTCCTCATTGCGGCTTCTCGTCTTTGTTTTGGTGTCATTATTTGTACCTCCTATTTTTTATTTCTATTTACTTGAAGCTGTGCTTCAAAGTATGATAATGTTTCTTGTGGTATATTTTCCTGTTGTTCTAGTTTGCGTCCTACTCCTACAGTAGCATCTGCTGGCACACTCACTATGCTTATCTCATACGGCATCCACTGTCTTGCAACTTCACAAGGTCCTACAAAACGCCCGTCAGAAGACACTTTTCCCTGTGTTACTTCTTCAATAATGCCAATCTTATATCCAACAGAAACGCCTTTAAGCGTTCCATTTTTTACTTTCTGAAAAATAAGCTCACTTTTCTCATCTTCGTCAAATTCAACTTCAGCCATTCCACGTTGGTTTTCAATCCATGCCCTATTTACTTTTCCTAAAACATTATCCCGATTATGGTTAAAAAGTAGTACTCCTATCGTATTGAGCCTTGTAAAGTCTGCGGCATCAGGACTGTGGTCTAAAATTTCATTGCCCCAGTAACGGCTGTAAGGTTCTTCTGAAGAAAAAGAAAGAATGAACTTTCGCTCATTCCCTTCACCTTCAACTGTGCGTATATGTGCTTGACCAGATGCCCTAGTTTGATTTTTATTCCTGCTGTCCCTGTCCGTTTTCTGTGATTGGCTGTTTTCCTCCGCTCTGACTTGGTGTACTAAATACTGCCGCTTGGTCTGCTGATTCATGATTTCCATCTGCAGGGGTAAGCTCTGCTCCAGTCCTATCAAAAATAACGCCTCCCATCTCTAATCCTTTTTTTCTCGCATAATCTAAAACAGCAATGGTTTCATCAATCTGCTCTTTCCAATCTTTACCATTTTCCGCTGCTATTTGTTGAAACGTTTTTTGTCCAGTCTGCAATGCTATCTTTGTTGCTGTAGTTTCTTTAAGTGGGTCAATCCATTTCTTAGGTGCTGCAACCCATTCATGTTTAAGATATTTATTTTTATTCTCCCAAAAGCCAGGAATATTAAATAAACCAGAAAGCACCCCAGAAATAATAAAGGTTTCATATACCTCATCCATAATTACTTCTTGTACAAGCTCTATATCTTCTATGTACGTCTGACCATCTTCAATAATTCCTTGCCTAGCACTGCTGTAATTGCTCTGGCTCATATCACGGCTTGTCGCTTCATAACTTAAGCCTTGCCCTGCACCTATAAGACGCTGTTGCAATTTAATATAACTGGCAGCGTCTGTAGCCTGTCCTGACGGATTTACTACTTGTATTTCATCTCCAGCATTAAGTTCTTTAATCATTCCAGGACTTATTCTTTTTCCCTCATAATCTTCATGTGGACGGTGGTCATTTATGCTATTGTTTGTGCCTCTGCCAAAACCTCCATTTGTAGGAATAATCTTTTTTACAAAGACAGCAAGACATGCGGCTATACGTTCTTTAACGCTTACTGCCGTCATAAATTCGTTTGCATCCCTTACCCTAGTAACTGTTGGAGCAAGGTCACTCATTTCACGTACCTGTGAAGGACGGTGCTTTGTAAAATAATAGATTATATCTTTTGCAGGAACATATACAGAATCCATTTGCCCGAAGCCATCTATGCTGTATTGTTTTATCCAATATCCGATTGCTTTATTGTATTTATTAAATTCTATACCACCAGCAATACGGCAATTTTTATTTTTTGGAGAAGCACGTCCTGTATCCAGTTCATCTACTTCAAGTGCCTGTAGTTTAAATGGCACAATTCCATCACTTGTATAACATTTCTTAAAAAGGATTCCTCCATCTACTTTCTTTCTTTTTACAGCCATTCTTAACATCTGATTAAAGCTTTGTGTTTCTGTTATGTCACAGTTTTTACGTTTGCACCATTCAGCCCAAGCATCTTCTATTTTTTGGTCAAGACTGCTGTTACCAGTCCTTGCCTGCAAGGTCCAACCAAGTCCTATTACATTACGTTTATAAGCTCCGATTACACTATTAGCCATGTCACTATTGCGTTCTAGGTCTCTTGCCCTTGCTCTTACTGTGTTCCTGCTGTAACGGTCTGTCTGTTCCGCACTTTGGTTATAAGCTGTCCAGTTTGCATTAACACGGCTATAATCCCCTGCATCATAATTTCTTATTTCCTCTAGATTTTGCCGCCATGTTTCACGCCGAACTCCTGCCGCAGGAGAAATAAACCCTATTATGCTGTCTAATATATTTCTCATAAGCATGCCTCCTAACGCTGGTCAAATACCGCAACATAACAATCATCTAAGAATCCAGGTGTACTTCCTACAATCTGTGCTGTTAGGTCATTTTTAATATCATATAACGTCTTAAGGTCTGCCCGAGTAAGTTGGCGTGAACCTATCTTATAACTTTGACCACCCACTGTAATATTAATAATAGCTTTATCTATCTGTTCCAGAAGTTCTTGTGCAGTCATATTTTCCATACAAGCTTGCTCCTCCTATATCCAGTTTTCATTTTGGTTTATCCAGTCTTCTTCTGGCGTATATTGTTCTTTCTTTGGCTCTTGTTCGCTTTGCACATTCTGAAGGTAAAGTCCACGTAGACCAAGTGTATCTGCCGCCGCCATGGCATAGCACTCACAGTCAAGATAATGGTTTCTAGCATGACTATGTTTTAGTGTCCATTCTAACTTTGTCTTACCATTTCCTGTTTTCACATTTACCTTATGTTCTGATGTGACCTGTTGCGCATATTCAGAATCGCAACCTTTATACACCATCCAGCTGCCACGTCCATTCGGTCTATGAAGTCTTCCTGCAATCATATCTTTGTATTTTCCGCCATCAAGCATTACTAGATTCATTCCATATGCTTTAGAATAATCTTTATTCACAGTTTTTAACATGAAATGATTTTGCATTGGATTACTAGAACCCTTACAAGGCAATGCCCAGTCTGAATTATATGCACAAAAATCATACACATTATCTGTATCAAATCCTGAATCAATTAGACAAAGATTTACAACCATTGGCGTACCGTTTTCTGTTACATACTGTAGGTTCATTACATTTTCAATATCTTCAAAAGAATATACCTGTCCATGTGCAATATTCTGGCTAGTAATAAAATCACCCCATGCTCGTATTGTCCAGTACAGACAATCTTGTTGCACATCAACTCCACCTGTAAGAAGTTTTGCCCAGTTTGGTACAACAAACTCTGGCAACTCTGTTTGACGTTTTAAAACAAGATTAGCACTTGTCTTTAGTCTTGTATCTTCCCAAGGTTCGGCAAGCCAAGAATTTACAAAGTTCTGTAATTCCTCTGGGTCCGTCTTGCTGTCCATAAACTTCTTCGCAATTTCAGAAAATCGAACAAATGGGCTGTAAAGTGTATTTATCCAAAAGCAAACCCTTTTTACAAATCGTGTTTCTTGCCTTACAATTTTCCAATGTCCTTTTTTTACTGCCTGCTGCTTCTGCGCATCGGTGATAACGCATCCGCACTCCTGACAAACATAAAAGGCAAACTCTGCTCTATCAGCATCGCTTAATCCCTCTGCATCGTCTGTTTGTTCTAATGTTTCCAATTTTTCTTTTATAGCATCCTCACCATAAGCTTCTACAAGATCCTTATTTTTTCCAGGCCATTTGAGATTATCAAAGCAAAGCTCTATGAATTCGCCACAATGTGGACAAGGAACAAAATAATGTTTTTCCACATCTGCTCCTTCTTTGGCTTTCCAAATATGGTTTGTTCTGATAGTAGGAGTACTGGTTATATAGACTTTACTGTTTCTAAAAGTTTTTGTACGCTCTTTTGCAAGACTGATTGGGTCTGACTCTTTCTTACTAGCTCCTGGATATTTATCCACCTCATCAAGAAAAAGGTATTTCATAGCAAATGATGCAAGCCCCGATGGGCTATTACTCCACACAAGTTTTATAAACATATCATCAAAATCAAGTTCAAGATTGCCACTGTTTTTATCGTACTTCTGATAAAGCGTTGGTGTATTCTCAATCATGGGTTTTATACGTTTTTCTGATACACTATTTGCTAGGTTTTCTGTAGGATATACAATTTCTATAGGGGATGGGTCTTGCTGTGTGGCATATCCTAACATATTAAGCTCTACTTCCGTTCCACCTATCTGCGTACATTTGCAAAAGATAATTTCTTCTGTTTCGTAGTTTAAAAGCTCATCCATAATCTCTACAAGGTATGGTGTCCTGCTGTTATTCCAAAGCCCAGGCTCTGCACTGGTCTTGCTGTCAAGTATCCTGTATCTTTCTGCCCATTCTGACACTTTCATATCCTCTGGCGGGTCTAAACATTCAAGTGCCGCCTTCTGATATGCCTTACATAGATACTTTCTCATTCTTAGTTGCTTTGGTTTTTGCATGTTTTTTCCCTGCCTTTCTTTCCTGCTCTTCTTGTGTATATCCTGAAATAACAAAAGAATGCAACATGCGCTTAACCTCTGCACCCATTTCCTTTTCTATTCTTCTAGCCTCAAGTGGCTCTAAGCTGTCACTTGCCATGCTTACAAGGCGAGCTGGTATTCCCAAAGCAAATCTTTTAAAAATAACAAAGAATTTCTTGTAATCTAAAGCTACCTCATCAACATCTACATATCTGCCAGCTGCAATATCTGCTTTAATCCTGTGTATTTCACCTTGGCTTTCCTTGAGAGCAATCTCTGCTTCAAGTTTCTGTTGCTTTAATTCACTTTCCCTTTCAGACTTGCTTTTGCCATATGCCTTATTAGATAGATACTGAATATATGTTTTGATAGTTTGTTCAAACTCATAGCGTCTACCTTCCCCAGGTATTTCTGTTGTTTTAATTATTCCCTCCTGTGTAAGCTGTTGTACCCTGCGAACTGTAACGCCAAAAATTCGTGCTATAACTTCTGTCCTGACAAATTGACTGTTACTATTTTCTTCATTCTTAATTTTGCTTCTTGCCATATTAATTTAATTACTCCTTTTTACTCTTACGTAACGAAAAGCAAAAATTTTTTTTGATTTTATCACCAAAAAGGCTGCGCTTCGTTTGTCCCGCAGTACCCTATATAGACTGGAAGTACCTTTGTACGCTCGTATGCGCTCCATATAGGCGTTTTTTTCTGCTGTGCTAATAATTCTATATCACAAATGTAAAAAGCTTTATAAATAGTCTACAAAGCAGTCTAACAGATGCTTTGTTCTGTACTTGTTTTAACTCTTTTATCTCTGATGTCATGTCTTGTATGTATGCAATATAATAAGCCTGTTGTATGCCCTGCTATATGGTCTATGTAGCAGGGTGTTGCAGGCTTTATTTACTGTGTTGCTATTTGCTTTTCTTTCGATGATACTATATTACCACATCTAAAAGTGCAATGGAGTGCAGACTTTTAACTTTAATACCCAAATGCCATAAGCAGTAAAATCTGCGACAAGCTGTACCTACTGAACCAATGTATTGCTGCAACTATTTGGATAAATACAACCAATACAGTACTTACATATTCATATCATGGTACTAAGACAATAATTATTTAATTTATTTATTATATTAAAAAATTATTGCAATATATGGACAAGTTGTGTATAATTAAACTTACTTGATAATTTTAAAAATATTTTCTTATACACATTAAGCAGTGTATTTGTGTATCAGTATTGAACAAATTTAACGAACACACTCAGCGTATATTGGCATAAATTATAAAAAAATACATAATAGATAAAAGTATAAAGAAATATATTACAAAAATGGAGGCAGGTCGTAAGAATTTATTTAACGACTTTTTATCATACGTATGAAAGAAAAATTAAGAAGATACCTTGAATGGGCTAATTTTAATATTATAAGAAATACAACCCCTAAATATCAAATACCATTGTTGGTTGATTTTTTAGCAGCATTTTTATATACAGCTGTTTCCATTATCTTAATTTGGAAACAGGAAGCTAGCACAATAGTGTATTTATTGAATATTTTATGTTTATTTAGAGCATTAATGAATAATATAATAAATGCTTCTAAAGTGACAGATTCAAATATTGATGTTGATGTTGAAACATACAAAAAACATGAAGGAAATAGCCATTATCACAACAAAGTTACTCTATTAGGTACGATATTTTTCATGGCTATGTTGCTTTTAATACTATTGCTAAAAGAACCATCAGATTGTATAATTAAAACCTTTGCATCACTTTTTATTGCAGTTGTATTTATAAATGATTGTGAGGATATAATTATCTGTGCATATGGTGCAGAAATAAATATGAAAGGGGAGGTATAATATGGAATACTCTTTAATTGTTGCTATTGTGACAATAGGATTGGCTGTTTGTATTATGTCAGTTGTGTGGTCTAAAATGAATTACAAAAAACAGATAATTGCAGTAAAAGGAATAAACTATAGAAAAGAACATGGTTTATTTGATGCAATGAAATATGCACAAGGCAATAATGAGGCAACAGTACCAGAAAAACAAAAGAATAGTGGTCCTGATCCTGAAACATATAATAAAAGTATATTATATGTTAACCATTTTGATACTATAGATTAGATTACTTGGCATCAGAAAGGAGAAATACAAAGTGAGTAATAATAACTGGAAAATTATAGATAGTGTATGGCCAATTATTTCAGAAGGTTATAAAAATTATAAAAAAACTTATCCTGAACTAATTTTTCATGATGAAATGAAAGAACAATTCAATTCATTATATCAAAAAAAATATAGGGATATTATGAATAGATTCATGACCGATGATACCAATATTCTTGATTCCCATAAACAAGCTGCTCTTTTAACCATATGTTGTTTACAACTAAATATTGTTGAGTATCCAGAACAATTACAAAATAAGGGTGATGAGTTATGTATTATTCCACAGATAATAGCAATTAATGTTGGATTATCTTATATGTTGCAGTGCCTAAATGATTTGTTACAGGCTAAGAAAATTCATAAACATATTAGACAATATTATTTTCCTGTTGCCCTCGCATGCAATACACCATACGATAAAATCATATGCAGAATACTGTATTTAGAGCAACACGAAGATGACATGGATTTTAATGTGCTAGAGTTAGCAGACAGATACTTTCTGTTGGAATATATAAATCTTTTACAACATAGAATAGAACCCTCTATGCTAAAAGAAACAAAATAATTAAAAATAGCATATTCTTTTATAGTATTTGTATGATAATCAATGTCATCAGCTTAAGCTAAACATTTATAGCTGAATAAATAACAATATATTCTAAAATCTGTATTTTTCAGAAACTTCATGAAAATTATATTAGATAAAAATTCTTAAGTTGATGACATTGGGTGGGTAATCACAACTAAAGTGACGAAAGTACACCACATTCTAAAAGCTTTTCCAAAGCCCTGTTCTGATAATTAAAACAACTTCTCTTACTCAAGTGTATTTCTTTTCCTATAGCTTTCCAACTCTTACAGTCAATAAATCGAAGTTCTAATATCATACGTTCTGTACTGTCTTCATCTAAAAGGTCTATAATATCCATGACATTTAAAAGAGCTGTTTCTACCCTCTTTTTCTGCTCTTCTATTCGGGTCTCAATCGTGCTTATACGATAAACAAAAGAAGCCGCACCATCGCTAACCTTATTTGTGCCACCATAGTTTACAGGGGAATATCCATAACCGCCTATAGGTGCATTTATTTCTTCGCATATACTTCTAAGTCGTTTCTCAAGCTGTACTCTTTTTATACGGCTAATGTAATACTGATTCAAATATTCTTTAAGCAGTTTTTTATCTTCATTTGTTCCCTTTGTCTGCTGTTTGATTTTCTGCTCCATTATCCTATTCCCCCATTTGCTAATAATTTTTAATTGATTGTCTTCATACCATCTTTAACACAATCAATTACTATACTTTCTGCAGCTTCCAAACTGATACCATTCTCTACTGATATTCTTTCTGCTAGATATTTACCTACAGCCATAAACAAAGCTAGTAAATTAATCGTACTTCCTATTGCTTTTATCTTTATTTTTTTCACTTTTTAAATACGTTAATATAATTCCCAAAACGCATACCTCCAGATTTGCTAATAATTTTTACCATTCATACATATACCGTGGGTCTAACACTGTAAAAGCATTTCCATAATCTTTTTGAACCTGTTTTTGCTCTTTCTCCATAAGCTCCCGATAGAAACTTTGGTCCATACTTACACTTATCATTATCTCAGTTTCATTTCTTAATATTTCTGTCACTTCCTCTGGATATGTAACAACATAGGCTTTGCCTCCTGCACATTGAATTTGACTTATGGTTCGTTGTTGAAGGTCACTTAAAACTCCGATAAACGGACGTTTTACCTCAAATCCAAAATACTGACCATCTATTACAGCGCAGATGTCTGGAATGCCTCCTCGGCTGTATGGACCAGCTGCCGCTTTCCAGACGAAAGCCGAAGGAATAAGTTCTTTAATATGTCTTATAATCTTATTCTGATAATAGCTTTCCTTTGGAAGATGCTCTCTAAGATACTTTTCTGCCTCTTTGCTTGTCTGGCATGGAATATCTTTAGTTTCCTTAAGGTATTTTATAATTTCTTCTTTGGTTTCAAATAGTTTAAAATTAATCATTAGAATTACCTCCTTCTGGTCTATAAAGCTGTGCATTCATCCAGAGCCATCGCATGGCAGCATTTTCATAAATCAAAAATTCTATCTTTCCATCTTTGGTTTGTCTGACTGCATACACAGTTCTTTTAACATTGTTGTTATTTTTTACCACAACATTAAACATTATTATCACTCCTCCCTTTTCCCTGTCTGTTCTTTATATTTCTGGTTAAACTCTTCAAACTCGTTATATACAAGGCTTAAAATGAATCTAGCATTATTATACTTTCTTGCAACTGCCTTACCATCATCTATAAGCTTTTTCCAGAACTCATTGTCATCTTGTAAATTGTTTATGTACTTCTTGTGATATACCCAAATATCACAATACATCTGCCAGTATATATCGTGTTTCTGCTCCATATCGTGTTGCCTCCTTTTTTTATTTTTTTCTCTTCCCTCTTTCTCTCATATATGTTATAATAATAAATATTTATTCGGGATTTATCTTATCCTTAAAGGGTGTGTCACTTTTTTAAGTTGCGTGTCACCTTTGTGTCACCTTTGTGCCACTTTTTTTCTTCTGAAACCCTTATAAAATGGGGCTTGTGTCAGATGTGTCACTTTTTTTCCTATACCTCTAAAGTTTTATAATCATGAATATTATTTTTACTATGTCTGTATTTTTTATACATATATTCTATATATATTTATTACTTTCCTATATAGCTTCTAAAAAGTGACACAAGTGACACAATATAGAATATATAAGGGTTTGCGGAAAAAAAATGTGACACAAACATGACACGGAAGTGACACACAAGCTAAAAAAAGTGACACACGGCTTAGATAGTAAAAGGCAAATCTTTTAATTCTTCTTGTGTTGCTTCTATAAAGTCATCTGCTTTAATATTAAGAGCCAAACCATTAAAATAGCGTTTACTATTCCTAGTCCTAGTTTCTTCAAAGTTTTTTATACGCAAAGCCTTAAAAAAACCATTTTTTGTAAGTAACTGTCGTTCCTCTTCTTCGCAATAATCCTTAAAGCTTTTATAAGCTTCAGACCTCTCTATTTTGCATTTTTCATCCAAGGTGGTACAGTCGTCAATCCATGCTTGTACTACATCAGAATCTTTCCTCATCTGGGATATTGCATTTTTACTGTTTTCAGATTCCAGTATATTACCTCTTTGATACATCCTATGTAGTGCTTCGGTGGCAATCCTAATAAAATATTCTATTTCCTTAATCAAATTGCTTGCAAGGTCTGTATCTGGCTTTTCTGGTTTCTTGTTAATTGCAAGTACAAGCAATCTCCTGTAAAAGCCATTTGTTCTTTCAGATGGTATTGCTGGAAGTGTATTAGTCGAAAAAAGTAATTTACTATAGCTTTTAAACATAAAAGCGTTTTCGCCCTTAAATTCTGCCATCATACTATCTTCGCCTAATAACTTTTTCAGCGTACTTGTATCTTTTAGTGCATCAATAGGTAAATCTGCACAGGCATTTAAGGTTTTGCCTAAAAGCATAGATGTAGAAAACCGTCTTTCCAGTTCATGTAATGCTACGTTTGAAACATTTGAATCCCCAGTAGCAACTTCCACTAATCGTATTAAGATACTTTTACCAGTTCCGCCTAGTCCGCATAACGTTAAAAATTTTTGCTGTGATGTGTCTACTGTAAAGCATAGTCCTGCATACTCAAGAAACATTTCCCTGTCTTCTACATTACTGAAAATAGAGGAAAAAAAATCTTCTATCTGCTGCCCTTCTGCTGCCTTTATAATCTCTTCAAATTTGTATGGTATCTGATTGACAGAATAGTACTTTGGGCTATGTGGTATTTTTTGCATAGTCTTTGCGTCTAGCATACAATCCAAAAAATTAATATAACTTTTCGGATGGCATTTAAGACTTGCAAAATCTCTTTGAAGCTCCTCTGCATCAACAATTAAATTGTATACTTGATTAATGTTTCTGCTTTTTACAAATTGCGGATATAAAAGGCCTCTGATAATCTGCTTAAGCTTTGTTCCCCTGGAATCAGCAACATATACCCCATTTTCATATATATAAGGGAATCCACATATAAATAATGGATAGTTTTCCTTGATATATTTAAAAATTTCGTAGTCAAAGACACCTATAGGAGCACCTTCTTTGTTCAGGCGGTGGAATCTTGTAAGGTCAAGTGACTTTTCTTCTTTATATGTACTTATATCCACTTCCTCAGCTTTACCTATTGCCTCCTGTATCTTTTCTGCTGCCTTTTCCCCATCTCTTAAATATAATTCCGATGGGTCTTTGACACCAAACTGGTCACAGTTCCATATGTAAACTTCCCCTGTAAACTTTGTCTCTGCCAAAATCGTACATACTTTATTGACAAACGTTTCCCCGCCCTTGTCTGGCTCTTTGTGAATGTACAGCTTTAATCCTTGCAGCTTTGCCGCCATCTTTGCATTAAAAGTTGATGCGCCTGGTATTCCAAGAGCTGAAAATTTTAGATACCACAATGTTTGTGTATCGCTTTCACCCTCAACCAGAACCGCCCATCCAGCTTCACGGACTTTGGTAAGCTGCCACTCACCATACAAAATAAGCTTGCCAGTACTTTTATAACTCCACCTAAATTCCTTGTCACCATACCTTTTCCGATATGCATCTGCTTTGCCATCCTCATTTTCATAGAGTATTTTTAGATAACACGTGCCGTCCCTGTCTTTGTTAGTGCTTGCCTTGCATGTATCTCTTAAAAAGTCCGCTGGTAGCTTTTTATCTAAGGCATACTTCTCAAGCGTATAGCTCTTGGGCTTTTCTTCCTTGTGCTGCTTTTTCTCTGACTCTTTGTACTTGTCGTACTTTTTTAAAATTTCCTTGTACGCTGCATCAGTGTCTATATTGTGTATTTTTGCATAAAAAGTAATAAAATTGCCGCCTATGCCTTCCGCATGACAATTCCATTTCCCAGTTTTTAAATCCACAGAAAAACTGGGATGGCTGTCTGCATGGAAAGGACAAAGCCCTGTTAAGTTGTCCCCACTTATATGTGGCTTTTTTATATAAGCCTGGTATTCTGCCTTGTAGTCAATAAAACTATCAATATCTGGTCTGTCCATTGCCCGACCTCCATTTTTCCAAATTTTCTCTTGCTTTTATAACGTTTATCCTGTATAATATAAACGATATATGATATTGCATTTGTATAGTACAAAGCGGCTGGATGTCACCTGTCCAACCACCCTTTCTATGGGTGTAGCTTCTTAATCCCTTGAAGCTATGCCCATTTCCTCTAATGTGTAAAAACGATATCTGTCATCATCAACAACAACCTCTTTGACAAAATCATCTGAAAGCTGTATAACCCCGAACTGGTCACAAATATGCTTGAACTCTTTTGCAATATCAGATGGATTAGAGTTTTGCTCTCGCATTACTTTGTCCATTTCACGTAAAAAACTCGATGTTTCATGTAAGAAAGCTGTAATCTCTGGTAATGTTGCGTTCTTTAATCTTCCTGCTGTATTTCCCATGTATCTACCAGTTTTTCTTACAGATGGAAGTACTTCCGAAGTTACCCAACGCTTAAAGCGTTTTGCAGATGGTAATTTGCTACCAAAGACTAAAGAATACATACCTGATTCGTTGATGATGTATGCTCCAAAGTTTGATACTTTCAAGGTCGGTATTTCGCCGACCTTGACAAGTCGCTTATCTTCATCATCAACATGCTTTTTTAAAGCATCTGCTGTATCTGCATACCCTAACGCTGCTGCCACATCCTTACCCACTATCCAAGGCTCACCGTCAATTTCGATTGTCCTTATATAGCCAAACTCCTCATTGCTAAAAATCTGTAAATTATTCTCCATAACTTTTTACCTTCCTTTCTTTTTTATAGGGATTTATTCCCTGATTAAACCAGGCAGGACTTGAACCTGCTCCGCAAGTTTTACCTTGCTGCCCCTATGGCTTCTGGTTCTGTTTTGCTCTTGTTTTTAACTTATTTTCCCTTTATAATTTATGTACAGGCTATTGCCGTAGCCGAGTATATGGAAAGGGGTATTATTATGAGTCTAACAAAAGCTGAACATGACATTTTGTGCGACTGGATTAAAAACAACCTTATACCAATTAAATCATTCAATGATAACAGTAATTCCTATGTTTTAAAGCATATCTTTGAAAAAACGGACATTGGCTTTTATGTTGACAATGACGACTTTAAAACTGCTATGACCGATTGCGGTTTCTCTGTCAAAAATCCAGATGCTACAAATTGGGTGTTCAATATTTCTAAGAAATCCCCTGCTTTGAAACGATAATTTTTTAAGGCAGTGTTTCAAGGAAATTAGGTATCATGCAGTTTAAAGGTTTTTCTAATGTCACTACACATGTATTAAAATCTTCGACTGCATTGCCTCCAATGCTGTTTATGTAGTTGCACAACGTTGTCCTTCCTGTCTGCTGTTCGCCAGTAATCATAATTGGCTTTCCAGTCTTTACAGCACTCATAATTTCTGCTGCCTTCTTCTTTCCAACCATTGTTTCTAAATATTTATCCATATAATTTACTCCTTTCTATCTCACATGCTTGTCCTCAAAGCACAAACATGTGTCTTCTGGTGTTGGCTTACCTTTTCCCTTTCGCTTCCCTGCTGGAACTCCGCAGACACAAAATCCTGAATAAACCTTGTAATATGTACCAAATTCATTCCTACAGTAATGTTGTCTATAGTGTTTGCAGTGTTCACAGTCTTTCAGCTTAGGAACATCTGACTTAGTTATATCTGCTATAATTACTGCCAGCCGTTTGTTCTCAAGTTCTAGTTCTTGCACTTTTTCTGATATCATATTGCAACCCCCTTTTTGTTCGTGGTAAAATGAAGTATTAATAATCATTAAAACCAAATACCAACTTTTACTTGGTATGATACTTAATATACACCAACTTTTGCTTGGTGTCAATATATTTTTGGAGGTAATTTTATGCTATTTAAAGAACGATTGAAGGAACTTCGACTTACATCCCCTTATACACAAAAAGATATTGCGCAAAAGCTTAATATTTCTGTTTCAGCTTATCAGTATTATGAAGCTGGTAAAAATGAGCCTAACATTGAAAAACTCATTATTTTAGCTGATATGTTTGGTATCTCTATTGACTATCTTGTTGGACATTCTGTTCTGATGAAAGAGAACGCAAAACCCTTTGATTAATACCAAACAAATCTTCTAATTTATCCCAATGTTTTATCTTTCCAAGAATTGCACCATACTCTATTTGTTGATAAGCTTTATCACTTATCCCAAGATACTCCGCAACTTGTTTCTGTGTCATGCCCGCCTTTTGGCGGGCTTCTTTTAAATTCTTTCTCATCTGTTTAACCTCTTTGCTTTCTTAATTTTTTTGTCCTATAATCTATGTACAGGCATCTGCCAATGCCGAGTACATAGAAAGGAGAAACCCTAATGACCAAGGAAGAATTAAGCGAATTAATACATACCAATACAGCTAGTATATTGCGAATTAACGGTGATTTAGTTTCTTCGGAACTAGATTCTATTTTGAAGAATATCAATGTTGAACCTGACTTTAAGGAAATCATTGCTAATTCTTTTGCATCTGCTGTAGAGTATGGTGCATTAACAGCTATTAAAACTTTAATCGATTTGGGCGTTCTTGATATTTCTGAATAAGCCTACAAAATTGTTCTTGTGAAATATAGTTACATTTTTCACAATCCTGCTGCTTTTGCACCTTTACAGCAGAAGCAGCAGTTTCCTCTTTAATATTTGCTGGTTCTTGCGTGGAGTCATAAGGACACCATTGAAAAGGTTTTTCCTGAACTTGCTCCGCATCTGACTTATCAATGAAAGTTTCAATCTTAGCTTTCGGAAGTGTCGGGTCATAGTCCAAAATAACCCGACATTTTTTGCCAATAGGAACTGTCTGAACCATGTGAAATATTCCTATAAGAACTTTTTCAAAACCATCTGTTTCAATGTGATATTCAGAATATTTTTCCATTACATCTAATCCTTTCTTTTACAGAAAAATACTTAACTATCAAACTGCGGTACATCGCCATCTGGTATATTCATAAAACCATCTGTAGCTGGTTGTTGTGGCACTGGTTCATTATTAAAACTGTCACCTATGTCGTAGTCTGTATTCTCCGCATCTATCTGGCGATACTGTTTCGTAACACAATCTTTCATTGTCTCTGCCTTTTTTATCTGTTCAGGATTTAATTTGCCCGCAAATGTAAATACCGCATGACTATATACAATCCCTGTTGCACTCTTTTCTTTTTTTAGAGTAATCCTAGTCAATACTTGCCAACAACGTAACTTTTTCAAAACTATCCTTTTAGCTATGTAATCCCTCATGTATTTAATGCTAGTCGGTGGTAGAGAAAGAATCAGTGGTATAGGATTACCCTCACGAAGAATAAATAATCTGTGCGTATTTTTACATGCTTTTCCTTTGCCATCACTGCCAAATTGATTGTAAGGACAATTTACACACTCCCTGATATCTCCTGTAACTCTGTCTATACCCTCCTTTCCGTCATAGCTTGAACAATCTGGTGATTCATTGTTTCCTGCAAATTTGTTTTGCCAGTATGCATTTACTGGATGATGGTCAAGGATGATGCCAGCTATTTCAGTTGTGGTTTCAGGATTGTTTTCATCTTCACCTGGAAGCTCAAAAGCTATGCCACCACCAGAAGGGATTTTTACCCTGTCAAACGGAAGAGTACCAAGCCCATTCATTTCCTCCGCTATTGCCTGTGCCAGGTCACCGCTTATTGTTTGTAAATTAAAATTATCAATTACTGCTAATTCTGCCATTTCTGTTATCTCCTTTCTTTGGCGTTTCTTGCCGCCTTGTTTGTTTCTTTTCTTTTTGCTACATCATAATACTGGTATGGATTGATGAACTCTGCCAGGTCATCTGGAAGATTACCATCATTTTCTGTGACAATCTCTGCCATAGCTCCATTTAATGTCTGGGCATTAACAGTGCGTTTGATGATGCTGCCAAGCCCATACCCTTCAAGCGCATCAAAGAATGCATCTTCATCACAGCCACCAATCTTGTTGTACTTGGTTTTGTCCTGAAGACTGTATAAAAATCCATTTCTGCTTACCTTCGGACTTTCCGCATCAATCATTGCCTGTGACAGCTCTTTCTTCTTTGCTTCAATCGCCTTATTGTTGGCTGTAGTTTCATCCTTAAGCCTGTCCTTTTCATCTAACAGGTTCTTGTACTCATCAATCAATATAAAAATATCTGCCATGTTTAAAACTCTCCTTTCTTAATTAATTGTTTACATGTTTCTAGCTTCTGCCTTATAATCTATGTACAGGCATCTGCCAATGCCGAGTACATAGAAAGGAGAAAACTATGGATATTATTTTTTGCCAACCTGTTACTAATGAAACTGTTACCGTTGTCCGAGAACGTTACTTTTCTCTTGGCTGGGGTGAAATATATCTCCGAGGCAGTGGAAGCAATGTGATTGAATTGCAATTCAAATGGTGCAATGAAGAACCATTTACACTTCCAGATGTTTCTGATTTGGGGCTAAATCGCCCCCATAGGTTATAAAAACCTCTATAGGAAGCCAGTTCTCTTTCTCGTTGTTAAAACCATAAAGAGGTCTAGCTCCAAATTGTTTTATCTGAATGTCTGCGATTTCACGCTTAAATGAAATGCAGACATTCGGACAATTCTCTGGTAAACTGACTGATATCCAGTTTTCAAATTCCATGCTAATAGTATCTTTTGTCAATTCCATCTTTCTCACCCCTTCCTTAGAAATACTGCTGCCAATTATCAACTACTGTCTTAGCAAGGTTTTCTTTTTCTCTAAGAGCCTTAGTAATCGTTTCATCCACGCTGTCACTTACAACAAGGTCCATGTAAGTACATTTATTCCTTTGCCCTAGCCTGTGTATTCTTGAAAGACTCTGCTCATACGTGGCATAGTTAAAATTCTTGCTGTAATATACACACGTGTCTGCTGCCGTTAGCGTTATACCAGTTCCTGCAGTATCTATCTGACCAATAAATAAAACTGTGTTTTTATCTGTCTGGAACTGTTCTACAATACTTCCTCGCTCTTCTTTTTTAACATCACCATATATAGAAACAAATGTCATGTCAGCTGGAAGAACTTTTTCTGCAAGCTTTATAATTGCCTTAACCTCCGCTAGAAACCTTGCAAAGATAACAAGCTTTTTGCCACCATCTACCACGTAATCAAGAATAATATCTTTAAGTGCATCTAGTTTCGCTGTACTTATCTGCTCAGGCTTAGTTGCATCATCTTTTACTAAAAATCCACCTGTAAGCTGTTGAAGCCTTAAAAGCTTTGTAAGCACTGTTGCTGCCGTTATTTGACCGCCATTTGCCAGTTCTGCATAGGAATTTTTTCTAAGCATGTCATAAAGCTTTCTTTCTTTTCTCGATAGTTCTATATACCTTGTTTCAAACGTTTGTTCAGGTAGGTCAATAGCCTCTTCCTTTGTAACACGAAAAGCAATGCTGTGTTCCTTTTTTACTAATTCATCCAGATTTTTGTAACCAGTAATTTGTTTGCATTCAAAACCACCCATCACAGCATAACGCCCTCTGAATGCATAATAACTGTCACCGAATATTGTCCTGTCTAAAAACCTGTATTGACTCCATATGTCCATGGCATTATTCTGCACTGGTGTACCAGACAAGATAAGTTTATACATTGCCATGTCTCCAAGTTTATGCATTGCCTTTGACTGTTTAGAATTATGCGTTTTTATACGCTGGCTCTCGTCACAGATAATCATGTCTGCATCGTAGCTTTGCAAAGCTTCAAAGATGTCATCACGCCATACCGATTCATAATTGATTACTGCCACTTTTAATTTTTGGCAGTTCTTTTTTAAATCTGATAAAACCTTAAGCCTTGCTCTCTTATCCCCAAGCATTACCTTGCACACATAAGGAAAGGCAGCAGTTTCTTCAAGTTCTTTCTCCCATACAGAGCATACTGACGTAGGAGAGACTATAAGCACCTTTGTAACTTTACCCATCTGATAAGCTACTCCCATTACTGCTATGGCTGTTAATGTTTTTCCACATCCTAACCCATCTCAAATAAAAATCCGAATCCTTTATTTATCTGAGACATTTTTATCACCTTCTTTATAATAATTCTCTTTTCCCTCTATCAGCTGCCCTAAAATGGCGACAAGAACATTACGACAAATTGCGTTTCCTGCCTGTTTATATAGCTGTGTATTACTATTCACTGCTGCTGCCTTATAAAAATCCATATCTGAAAAATCCATAAGCCTCCAGCACTCAAGAGGAGTTAATTTGCGTATTCGATATTGCCTTGATTTTTCAAGTAACAAATTATCTTTCTGTATGCTCGTAAGCGTATTACAAATTCCTTGACTATTCGGCTCTAACCTCTGTTCCGTTGGACTTCCTGCGGTTCGGTCTGATGGATTATCAGGATTTCTGCCACGCATGGCAACAATCATAGGTTGCTGGTTGCCACCTTGATATGTCAGTACAGTCGGAGACAACATTTTTTCATCATACACATTTCCTGCATAATTCCCGCCATCAAAACCATAATCGTCTTTCTTCCATTCCACTACTCCATTTCCTAATGATTGCTTTTTGCTTATACTGTAATCTTTGGATGTAATGCAGTTACTGGTTACTTTTTCCTGCGGATTTTTTATAGAGAAGTCAACTGGTATTTTTTCTGCATTATCCCCTTTTAACGTGCCATTTCTGATTAACTGTCTTATCAATTTCTGTGACTTTTCCGTATTAATGTAATATTTCTCATCTACATCATCTTCCAAGTAGTCTTTCATGGTCTTTTCAAGAGGTATAGGCTCTGGAAACTTGTAATTCCATTTGCCTAAAATGCTAACCATAAAGCATCTGTTCCTATTCTGCGCCACACCATAATCTTTAGCGTTCAAATCCTACCAATAATTGGAATAGCCTTTGCTCTCAAGAAAATCAATCCACTTCTGAAAATCTAACATGTTCTTTTTTCCATGAACCTGTGGCACATTTTCCATTAGTAGTACTTGTGGAAGCTCGGAACATTCATTTAATATTCTTTCAACCTCCCACAACAAACCTGACCTTGTACCACTGCCTTTTGTCATTCCTTTTTGTTTTCCTGCCACAGAAAGGTCTTGACAGGGGAAGCTGTAAGTCATTATGTAGCAAAATTTATCTGTATCACATATTCCCAAATCCGTACCATTTATATTACAGATATCCGTTGTTTCAAAATCTGTATCATGAATAGCGTTATAACTTTTGATAGCAAACTTATCAAGTTCAATAGCTCTGTAATGCTCAAATTCTACATCCAAATCTTTAAGTGCCATTGCTTGGCTTCCAATTCCTGCAAATAATTCTATCAAACGTATGTGCTTGTCTATCTTAAATTGTGGCAATGTCATATCAGATAAATTCATGTACTTTTTCCTTTCTTTGGTTCTACCAGCCCAAAAACCATAAGTGCCATATTTGCCGCTCTAACCTGATGTGTATACAGTTTCTTTTTTACAGGATATTTTACTAGCGGTTTTATATCCTCTGTTGCCTTAATCCTTTCTGCATCCACTGCATCTTGTATAGCATTTAGCCTATCATGTTCCGCTTTAATAGACGGTGGCATCTGAAATGTCGAAGAAAGTTTGTCTAAAAGTTCAAGGTTTACAGCTCCTTTCCACCACCGCATCTTTTTATCCCACTTTAACTGGGTCCATGATTTTAAAATTTCAGTCTGTGTTATGTTAGCTTCAATGATGTATATATACCCATCTTCCATCTTAATTTTCATGTTTTCTCTATTGCCTCTGCTTCTATTTCTGCCCATTCCTTATACTTTGCTATGTCATACTCTAATTTGTTAAGTGTTTCTAAGATATCCATGATTACTCCAGCATCTTTTTTACTGCGCATCCTTTTTCTGTGTGTTTTTAAGATGTTTAGACCTCTTTCAATCCAGTATTCAAACTCTGCTGCCGCACTACATAAATCGTGTATTGGTTTCACGCTTTTAACCTCCATATTCAAATATCTTCAAACGACATCTGTCTTCCAGATGGTTTAAAATTCATCCATAGTATTTCGCACTTCTTTGAATGTGTCTGCGAATAAGATGTGTTTTCTAGCTTTGTCCACCCGCTAAGCATGTCATGATACAGTTCTGTGTCATATCCGCTTATTAGGACTAATCCGTTATGTTGCAGTAAAACCTTTAACAATTCTTCGTGGTCTTTGTCATCCATTTCGCATCTGTATTGCTTTCCGTGTCTTGTTTTAAGCATATATGGCGGGTCACAGTATATTAATACATTTTTATAATTAAATTTTTTTATTAATTCCACTGCTGGTCTGTTTTCAATCTGTACTCCTCGAAGTCTTTCTGCTGCCTGCATGATTTTATCTGGAAGATTACACCAATCCTGTGATGCGTAGGAACGTTCACGCCCCTGTATATCATTTTTCCATCCAACCTTTTCCCCTGTAGTGCGGAAACCATGTCCCATATTTAAACGTATATAAAAATATAATGCAGATTCAAACTTATCTTCTGGAATCTCTCTGTATGCCCTTTCGTATACTTCTCTTGCATATGGTGTCATATAAATCATGTTTGCTAGTTTTTGTGGATTCTCCCTTATGCATTCAAACAGGTTTACCACATTGTTATCCAAATCATTGACTGTTTCAATATTTGACCGTGGCTTGTTAAACAGGACTGCACCACTTCCGAAGAATGGTTCAAGATAACTGTGGTGTTCAGGGAAACAGTTTATAATCCAGTTTGCCAGTGACCATTTGCTACCTGGATATTTAATTGCTGCTTTCATTTTTCATCACTTCCTTTGCTACGTGTTTCTTATTTTCTGAAAAACAACTACAATGTTGAAATGGTGCAGTGTTAATATTAAAATTTTCTGACTTTTCATTTGTGCAGATATATGTATTTTTGTCTAGTTTATAATACTTGCAGTAGCTGCAAAGTTTAACAGCATAATTTTGTGCAGTGTCTCCGATACTGCTAAGTGGTTTAAGATTGCTTTTAAGTATATTTCTTGCTTCCTGCCTTGCTTCTTCTGCACACATTTCTATATATTCTTCATCCGTCATATTATAATATACTGTGTGAGTGACAGTTGAAAATCTGCATAATAAACCATTTGGCTGTCTTGTCAGAAATGTTCCCATACTCATTCCTCACTTTCATTTTCTAAGTCAATCTGCAACCTAGCAATCTCAGCTGCTGCCCTATATACTGTTGCATGATGGTTGTTTCCGTGAACCTTGTCTACCCTATTAAGGAACTCATCCAGCGTGCCATTAAAGCAGCCACAGTCAACCATAATCTGTTTATTCTTACCCCTATAAAACGTTGTAAAATCATTTCTGCTGCCAATCGCACCAATTACTAATACATGGTTCGGTGAAAATATTTCGGCATTGCCACCGACCCATGCATTGCCATAGACCTGTGCATTGCCATATACTTCGGTATTGCCATAGGTCTTGGTATCTCTATAAATCATAACATTGCTGATATTATCATCATTGCCATAAACACCATCACAAGCTATAGCGTTGCCACGAATTTTAGCGTTGTCACAAATTTCGGCATCACCATACACCTTAACATCGCCACAAATTCTAGCGTTGTCACAAATTTTAGCGTTGTCACAAATTTTGGCATTGCTACAGACCCATGCATTGTCATAGACCTGTGCATTATCATAGACCTGTACATTGCCACAGACCTGTGCATCATCATAGACCTGTGCATCACCATAAACCCATGCATTGCCACCGACCCATGCATTGCCGTCATGTGATAGATTCTGTTTTTTTTCTATCCAGCCACCTGGTTCACCTGCCCTAACAGTACCAAAATTAGCTATTGCTTTAATTCTGTATAGCGTTATATTTCTTTCGCCAACAGTAATAATCTTTGTTTCTTCTGTAAATTCATATTTTTTCATTTCTTTGCCCTCCTTGTAGATAAATTTAATGGTTCTTACATAGCATACATATCATGTTGCACTAGTTGTTGATAGTAATTGCTCATTGTCGATGGGGCGTTGTATAGTGCTGTGATTAAATATGCCCTTATGTTTTTAATGTCAGCAGTATTAGTTTTCATGCGTTCGATTACATATTCCACATGCTCATTGTTAAGCTTTAAAAACTGAGATTTTACAACCTGATATGGATAATCTTGTTTGTTTATGCGTACTGTCTGTTTGTTTATGCAAACTACATCACAAATCAACTCATAAATTTCTTTGTATAGTTCCGTATCTGGATTATCTTTATCGGCATATGTAACAAAACTATCGTATTCTAGATTTTTGCGGATTAATACTCTGTATGCTGCGCTGTCTAGCATATCAATCTTATCAATCATATCAAATGTTTGATTATCTATGTCTTGTGATTGATAGATAGGATTGGTATAACTAGTGTTAATATAATTATTATTAGTATAATTAAGGTCAAATTCTTTTACCCCTTGAGGTAAACAATTTTGACCTTTTAAGTCAATTTCTTTTACCTTTTTAGGTGAATTATCTTTACCTTTTAAGTCAAAATTTTTTGTTGTCTTAGAAATGTCTATCTGCTGTTCTAAGACAACATTGTTTATTTTTATTTCAGGCTTAACTTTTTTCTCTGACTCTTCTTTCTGCCCATCGCCAGAACTAGAAAGATTTTTAACATAGATGATATCTGGTTTTCCACCGCCGCTATGTACCTTTTCAATTAGTCCAGCGCTATCTAATTCACGAACGATTTTAATACTGGTTGGCTTGGAACAACCTAACTCTTCCATGATGTCTTCTAGTTTATAGATTATGTACACTCTATTCTTAACATCTACCCAACCATTCTTCATAGAAATAGATGTTCTGTCTAACATTAATGCATAGAGAAGTTTAGCATCGCTGCTAATGTCTTTGAAATAATCATCTTTAAACAATGCTCGTGGTAGTTTATAGAAAGAAATTTGCATTGTCTGTGTACCATAGTAATAGTCAAGATTCTTTTGCATATCCATTACCCCCTGTTTGATAATTGCCTGTGTATTGTTAAAACAGTAGGAAACAGTCACAGGAAACTGCTTGTTGCGTAGCTATCGCTATCCTACTGTTAAATTGAACCAGCGGGAATCGAACCCGCTGTGCAAGGACTATATGTTACCCTGCTGCCACCATTTGGCTTTTGGTTCAATTATCTTTCATTACAGTTCTGCATCCACGTTTCATGATTGGACTTTGCCTAAAAATTTATCTAGCTTGTCCCTGTATATCAGATAATTTTTTCTCTTACCCTCTATTCCTGGAAGCACATATCCTATGTCAATAACCTTGCGCTTCATGTGCTCACGCACTGCCTGTTGTGACATTCCTAGTTCTTTTGCTGCCTCTGGCAAAGAAACTCTGTTGCTAATATCTTTTTGCATTGCCAAACCTCCTGTTTAATTCTTATGGATTTTTGGTATTTCCATATCCAACTGTTTCACCTTGATTGCCATGTTTTACCGAATCCAAGTTTTCTTTAATCCAGTTCCATAAAATTTGTAAGATTAAGGCATTTAAAGTAATTCCTATTCGCTTTGATTCTGTTTGTAGAATGTGTTTCATTTCTGCTGTTCCACGAATTAATATTTGCATATATCCTCCTTTAAGTGTATTCACTTCGATAACACCTACAATATATCAAAGTGAATACACTTTGTCAACACTTTGGATATATTAATTTGGAATACATTATGATAACATTATGATAACACCCAAATGAAAGGAGTGATTAATATGCCTTCATCAGTCCCTATGCGTGGTCTAAGAATGGAAGACGAACTATACTTGAAACTAAAATACCTTGCTTCTAAAGACTCACGCTCATATAATCAAGAAGCTGTTCATATTCTCAAATCATATGTAGAAAAATACGAAACTGAACATGGAACTATAAATGTTGATACTGACGCCCTATATCAATAAGCAACAAAATATATGCATTTAAACTAATACCTTTCTTATCCGCCTCTTTTTGCAACGTTTCTTTTAATTCTGTTGGGAGGCGGATTGTTGTTTGTGTTTTTTCTTTCTTGCTATCTTCCATCACAAAATTATCCCCTTTTAGCATTTTGCTTTATTCGGCTGAATATCCAGCTGTTTTGAAAATTTAACTCCTTGCATAAACATTAACAAATCTGCCAGTTCTTTCTTGCTAAATCCGTTCAAAAGCTCCAGAAGTTTTGCTGCTTCTTGTTTATTTTCTTTTATGAGTACAATGCTTGTTTCTTTTATATCTGCCATTGCGCTTCGCCTCCTGTAGTTTTTAATAACCATCAATATTATTTTAAAGCATTTACTGTTTTTTGTGCCTATGCTCACATTATAAATATATATATTGTAATTGTCAACCCAAAATTTTGATATTTATTATTTTTTTTGGGTTGACTTGTACATGATAAGAATGTATACTAAAATTGTACTATCTAAGAAAGGAGGAATTATCTAATGGAAATGTATGAAAGAATAAGATATTTAAGAAAAAACTATCTTCATTTATCTCAAACTGTATTCGGTGAAAAATTAGGTGTTAGCCGTGATGTGATAAAAAACATTGAATTAAACGCACTTGCACGTCCAGAACAGAAACTTTCATTAATAAAATTAATATGTAAGGAATTTTCTGTTAGCGAAGACTGGATATTGAATGGTACAGAACCTATGATTATTGAGCCAGACACTTTCAGTCTTGATGATTTTGTGAAACAGCACAATGGCACGGAGTTAGAGCTTGAAATTATGAAAGCATATTTTGAACTTGAGCCTGATGTTCGTCAAAAGCTGATACAACATTTCAGTTCAGTATTTGTTAAAAACAAAAATGAGCCTGAAAAACTATCACCTACAGAAATTGCAGAAGCAGAGTATATAAAAAGTCGCTCCAAACCTGCAAAGAAAATGGAACAATATGCTTTGAGTTCTACCGAAGACACCACTGATTCTGAAAACAATGCTGAAAAAGCAGCTAATCAGTAACAAAGCCTGACAAATTCAATGCCAGGCTTCTAAATAAAAAAGGAGGTTATTTTATGAGTAGTTTAAAAAAAACACTTTATGGCAGATGTCACATTATTAAAAATTGGTCTGATTGGGATTACTCTATACATTGTGATAAATCTCAAATAGATAGACAGGGACGAGCAATGACTTACCCTTTCACTTTTAAAGTGAATGAGCATACTAAAACTGCCCGATTTTCAAGTACAAGTAGTCTTCCTTACTATGACACGACATTGTCTTCTTGCACCTGCGCTGATTTTGAAGAAAGAAAGCTTCCTTGTAAGCATATTTACAGACTTGCAGTAGAGCTAGATATCCTTGAAATAGTAAGGCGACCTTCTTTTAATAGGGAAAAGCTTGAATATGTTAGAAATTCTCCTGATATTGACAACGAGCCTGACCAAATAAAACGTCAAAAAAGTGGTATGAGTTCTAAATGCAAACCTATAGAGATTGATTACGAAAATGAAACTGCCCTTTTTAGCGGTTCTAGTAAATCTCCTTATATTACTACCCCCACAACCTGTACTTGCCGTGACTTTTTCGTTAGAAGACTACCATGCAAACATATTTATCGCCTTAAATATGAATTGAATAATTATAATAGTTAATAAAATTTACATACAATAATAAATGACAAGCAATTTCGATTAGCTTTAAAAAGTAAAGTAAGAACTTAAACACAATGCTATTATATCATAATTTTTAAAGATAAGCTTATATAAATATAAAGGGGGAAATTCATATGAAAAAGAAATTAACAACTATGTTTCTTGCAATCACTTTACTTATAACTACTTTGCCTGTTTATACAAGTGCAGAAGAGTGTACTGAGCACCAATGGAGTGAATGGTATGAAATAAATGAGCCAACTTGTATTTTTGCTGGTTCTGAGCGTAGACATTGTGAGATTTGTTACGAAGAAGAATATAGAAAAATACCAGCAACTGGTCACCAGTGGGGTGAATGGGAAACAAGGGAAGAGCCAACCTGTGGAGAAGCTGGATATAAAGTAAAAGAGTGTGTCATATGCAATCAAAGTGAACAGGAAACAATACCTGCAACGGAAGAACATCTATGGAGTGAATGGATAGTTGACGAAGAACCAGATTGTGAGTATACAGGTTCTGAATGCAGAGAGTGTGCTATCTGCCATGAGAACGAGAAGAAAGAAATACCAGTAACTAATGAACATGACTGGGACGAATGGGAAGTTACAAAAAGAGCAACTGTTTTTTCAGAGGGAACGAAAAGTCGTGTTTGCGATTATTGCTATAAAAAAGAAAAAAAATCTATTCCTAGATTAAAAGCAAAAATTACTTTAGAAGAAAAAACTGCTACTGTAGAGAGTGGCAAAAATCATAAAATTAAAATTAAATCAAAAACATATGGTGATAAAGTTAAGAAATGGACATCCAGTAATAAAAAAGTTGCGACCGTGGACTCTAGTGGCAAAGTAACCGGAAAGCAAGTAGGAACTGCTACCATCACACTTAAGATGCAGTCTGGCGTTCAGGCAAAGTGTAAAATTAAAGTAACTAAACCAAAATACAGCACTAATTCAAGACCTAGTAAATCTAATTCTGGTGGTTCTGGTTCTCATAATTCCCACTCAGGTGGAAGTAGCGGTAGCAGTACAAATGCACCAACGTCTGGTTATGTGTGGATTCCTAACACTGGCAGTAAGTATCACAAAGATAGCACCTGTGGTAATATGAAAAATCCTAGTAAAGTGTCACTTGAGGAAGCTAAAAATGCTGGATATGAACCATGTAGTAAATGCTATTAAAAACGCAAATAATAAATACTTATCTAAAAAAAAGAAAACCGTGACGATTTACTTTTATGGGCGAAGTTTATCAGCTCTGAAAAGAAGAAGGAGTATATCCATGGCATTAATAAAATGCATTGAATGTAATCACGTAGTATCTGACAAGGCATCTGCATGTCCTAACTGTGGATGCCCTGTTAGTTTTTCGATTGAAGCTGTTATTTCTGCTGAAACCGAAGCCAGCAAACCTGAGCCAAAGAAAAGGAAAACAAGAAAACGCAAGAAGCATAAAAAGCTGCCTAACGGTTTTGGATGCATAAGGCAGCTTTCTGGCAATCGTTCCAGACCGTTTGCAGCATATCCACCTGTAAAGGCATTTAACCTTAATGGTTCGCCAGTATCACAACCTGCTATAGGATATTATAAGGACTGGTATCAGGCGTTTGATGCGTTGCGTTCTTTTAATGCAAACCCATATGATATAGCGCATGAGAATATAACATTTGCAGAATTGTTTGAACTGTATTTTAAAGCTAAATATACAAACAACAAAAAGAAACAATATTCTAGGGCATCTATGGATTCAACGAAAGCTGCGTTTAAGAATTGCGCTCCACTTCACCAGAAAAAATTTAAAGACTTACGCAAATATGACCTACAGAATATAATAGATAATTGTACATTAAAACATGCAAGTCTTGAACTTATTGTTACTTTATTCAAACAAATGTATAAATTTGCGAAAGAAAATGACATTACAGATAAAGATTATTCTGAATTTGTTAGAATCAATATACCTGATGATGACGAAAATGGAGAACCGTTCTCACAGGAAGAACTTGATATCCTCTGGAAAAATAAAGATGATGAAACAGTACAGTTTATCCTTGTAATGATTTATAGTGGATTCCGTATAAAGGCATTTGAAACTATAGAGATAAACAAAGAAGAACAATATTTTAAAGGTGGAGTAAAGACGAAAGCTGGGAAAAACAGGATTGTGCCAATACATAACGCTATACTTGATTATGCTTTTAATTTTAACCCTGACAAGTTTAGGGTTACTACTTTCAGGGTTAAAAAATTCTATCCTACGTTACAGAAGCTTGGCATTGCTGTAACATTATCTGGTAAAAAACACACACCACATGACTGCCGCCATACATTTTCATGGCTATGCGATAAATATAAAGTAGATGAATTATCCAAGCATTTAATAATGGGACATAGCCTTGGTGGAGATGTAGAAAAATCTGTTTATGGTCACAGAACCATTGACGAACTGCGGACTGAAATAAACAAAATAAAGGTATAAAATTTGTTACTAATTGTTACTAACCGTACTTAATTTCAATGATTTTTCCTCAATTTTATCTAACTTTAAAATCTCTGCAAAGCCTTATAAAATGGGCTTTTAAGGCATAAATACGCATTTCGTTAAAAAGCACAAATTTTAAACCTTTCTTAAAGTTTCAAATTACTGGACTATTTACAGGTTCTACAAATTTTTCGATATCTTTACTGCAATCTGATGAAGATAATTCTGCTTTACTCTCTTCAAGAAATCTTTCTTTATAAATTACCTCTGGAAGTCTTGAATACACATCTGCCATTTCAAAGAGTTTCTGTATCTCTTTTTCTCCAAATTCATTCTCTTTTAATCTCCATTTCCAATTTTGTCCAATGGTTGAAGGCAGGTTCATTCTTGCTGAATTATCAAGCATAAGTGCATCTTGCATCTGTATAACTGATGTATCTGCAACACTTACATAAGCAAGTCTTATAATAGCTAATGCAAGTGCTTTTTTATCTGTACAGCCTGTATATGCTTTAAGATATTTATATCCTTTACTATCAAGTGTATCAAGATATCCTATAAGTGTGTCATTATCATGTGTCCCTGTATAAACAACACAATTTTTATTATGATTATGAGGAAGATATTCATTAGAACAGTGTCCATCAAATGCAAATTGTAGTACTTTCATGCCTGGATAATCAGTTTCTTGCAAAAGTTTCTTTGCCTCTGGCATTGATACTCCAAGGTCTTCTGCTATAATTTGTGCATCGCCTATTGCCTCATCTATTGCGTCTGTAAGTTTCTTTCCAGGACCTAGCCTGTATTCACCGTCTGACGGAGTTTTATCCACAGGAATTGCATAATATTTTGCTATTCCAATAAAATGGTCTATCCTTATAACATCATACATACTTGCTGCTGATGCCATTCTCTTTTTCCACCAAGCAAATCCATCTTTTTCCATAACATCCCAGTCATAAAGTGGATTGCCCCATTTCTGTCCATAGTCTGAAAATATATCAGGAGGACAACCTGCTACATCTACAGGCATAAGATTTTCATCAATCTGATACTGTAAAGGATTAGCCCACACATCTGAACTGTCAAGAGCAACGTAAATAGGTATGTCCCCAATAATACTTATATTATTATCATTAGCATATTTTTTAAGTTTTTTCCATTGACTATAAAACTTAAACTGCACATATTTCCAAAACTCAACATTTTCTTTAAGTAAATTCTTATAATGTGCAACTGCCTGCGGTTTTCTTTTCTTTATGTCTTCATTCCACAAAAGCCATTCTTTCTGTCCAAAATGCTCTTTACATGCCATAAAAAGCGCATAATCGTCAAGCCATTCTTTATTGTCTGATACAAACTTCTTATACTTTCCACTCTCACGTTCTTTCGTATTATTAAAAGCTTTTTTTAGTACTTTAAATCTGCTTTCATATATCTTGCCATAGTCAACGCTATCTAATGCACTCCCCCAGTCATACGCCTCTACATCTTCTTTTTTTAAAATATTCTCTTCTATAAGAAAGTCAAGGTCTATAAAATATGGATTGCCCGCAAATGTTGAAAATGACTGATAAGGGCTGTCACCATAGCTTGTCGGTCCTATAGGCAGTACTTGCCAATATGTCTGTCCTGCTTTTTTTAACTTATCTACAAATTCATACGCAGCTTTTCCAAATGTCCCTATGCCATA
Source organism: Lachnoclostridium sp. UBA3320 (assembly GCA_002361175.1). Lineage (GTDB taxonomy): Bacteria > Bacillota > Clostridia > Lachnospirales > Lachnospiraceae > Butyribacter. The sequence continues at coordinate 36,334 of DESG01000060.1, forward strand.
CGGAGATGGAAGACTGCTTACAGGTAAAAGTATTCCTGCTCCTCTTTTTAATCTTTTTTCCAAAAAATACACCCCTTTCTAATAAATACAATTTTTAAAATTTGCTTATATTTTCTGATTCATCATCACTTTTTCGTATCTCTCTTATTTGTGCATAATAGCCATTTTTATCATCTATTGCAATATATACTCTATCACCAGATTTATGCTTTAACAGTGCCTTGCCCATAGGTGACTCAATGCTTATCATATTATTAAGAACATCACATCTTACAGTTGTGACAACTTTATATTCCTCCTCACAGTCGTCATCTTCAATATACAATAACACTGTATCATTTAAACCAACTTCATCGCCAGCAGATTCATCTTCAATAATCTTTGCAGTTTTAATCATTTTCTCAAGGTAACGTATTCTGCTTTCATTTTCATTTTTAAATTTTTTTGCCGCCTTATACTCAAAGTTTTCACTTAAATCTCCATGTGCTCTCGCTTCTTTTACATCTTCAAGCGCCTGTTTTCTAATAACAAGTTTTCTGTGCTCAATTTCCTGCTCCATCTTTTCTATATCTTTTTTTGTAAGTTTATCATACATACCAGTTCCTCCACTTTAGCACACAAAACAGGACATTGACAATAAAGTTGTTTGACAATGCCCTGATACAAGCAAAATCTTATCCTTTATAATCCATACACATTCTAACTTCTGTATATGGACGTACATAGGTATCTGCTACTTTTACATGTTCTGGATGTGACTGGTATCTTTTAAGTGCCTCTTCATCTTCCAGTTTGCAGTCAAGCATAACATCAGCATTAGAAGATGGCAGCGGCTCATTGACGACTTTTATATCCAAAAGTCCTGGAATTTTTCCAGAAAGTGCTTCCAAATTACTCTTTATTTCATCTACAACTTCCTTTTTGCTCTTTCCATTTAAATCTTCTTTAAGTTTCCATAAAATAACATGATTTACCATAATATTTCCTTTCTTTACTACAAAGCCTCAATCGCTTCTACTGTCTGTTTATAATCCTTTTGTACTTGCATATATAATTTATCAACACCATCAGAATATCCATTACGCAATGCTTCTGTAAGTTGTGAACTTGATTCCCCAAGCATAGTAAAACTTAAATTCATACATACACCTTTTAATGTATGTGCAGCGGCAAATGCCTCTTTATAATCTTCTTCCTCCATTGCCTGACAAAGTTTGTCATATCCACACTGATTAGGAAATTTTAACATAAATTTTTTAATTATAACATCACTGTGCAGGCGTGAACATGCCTGACTATAATCTCCTTGTAAAGCTGCGTAACACTCTTCTACTGTCATTGTTTTTCTCCTTTCAGTAACTTTCTTATCCAATAAAAGTGCATTCTATATAATAAATTTATCCATCAAAGACACCATGGATTCTACTTGTGCTTTCTGCTGTTCACTTATAGCTGCAGTTTCCTCTGATGTTGCAGAATTATTATCTACTACAGCAGATACTTGTGTAATATTTTCATTTGCTTCACGCATATCTTCCACTTCATCTTCCAGTATTGATGCAATCTGCCCCATCTTTTGTGTAGCGTCCATAGCATCAACCATGACTTGTGACATATTTGCAACAGTTTCATTAGCAATAGATATGCCTTTGTCAACTGCTTCAATTGTAGTTTCAATAAGAGTTGTCGTCCTTCCAACTGCCTGTGCAGACTCATCAGAAAGACTCTTTACCTGCTCTGCAACAACAGCAAATCCTTTGCCAGCTTCTCCTGCCCTCGCAGCTTCGATTGCAGCATTTAAAGACAATAAATTTGTCTGAGAAGCTATATCTTCTATATCACTAATAATAGTTCCTATTTGTTCTGAACACTTGCTAATTGCAGTAATCGCTTCCTTTAATTCCTGCATCTTTTCATTGCCTGTCTGCAAAGTTTGTCCTGCTCTTGATGCAAGTTCAACTGATTCTTTAGCAGCCACTGCATTACTTTCCATATTCTTTTCCATATTATTAAATATTTTTACAAGCTCTGAAACCTGCAGTGCCTGTGAAGTACAACTCTCTGCAAGGTCCTCTGCAGCACATGAAAGCTGTTCTGAACCCTTATCTACACTTGCCGAAACTTCACGCATGGCAAGAAGCATTTCTTTCATCTTGTTTCCAATACTTATAAAAGATTCCTTAATTTGTATAAATTCTCCAACATATTCTTTTTGTATATTTATATTGTAATTTCCATTACTCATCTGTTCTAAAGTATCAGAAATCTCCTGTACCATATCTGTAATATTGTGTTTCATAAAATTAATTGATGAAACCATAGAGCCAACTTCGCTGCTATCTTCATACATATCAAAATCTACTCTAAAATTGCCATTTGCAAGCTCACTCATTTGCGCAGATACTTTCTTAATAGGGTCAAGCAGTTCTTTCCTTGCAAATTTTATTATCTGTATTATTTCATAAGATATAAATAAAAATGAACCTATAAGAAGTAACTGTATCACAATCATTAATACACTTAAAATTTTTCTTTTATTATCTTTAGAAGACTGTATCTGAACAATAATATCATCAGTAAGCGCATTAATCTCATCTACTGTATTTCTATACTCATCACTAAAAACATAATCGCACGCCTTATCTGTATCTCCAGCAGATGCATAATCCATTGATTCTTCCTCTAAAGGTACAAGTCCCTCTGATAATGACATAATTCTGTTTAACTCTTCCCATTCGCTATCAGATAAATTTATACTATTTAATACTTCTATTGCGTTATCCCTTGACTTATCTTCATTAAGTTCTTTCATATAGTCATCATAATAACCCTTGTCAGCAGTCACGGCATATGATTGTACTGAATATGTAAGAATTTTAGAACCATTTCGATATTGACTTAGTGCTTCAGTTGCTTTAAGTTGTTCTGTCTGTGCATTAGATGAAAATAGATTGACAATTATAGATATAAGTAAAAAAAAAGCTCCTATTATTACTGCAAATAAAGTGCGTTTTACACGCATTGTCAAAGTTTCTCCTTGCCCCATAACATGTGTCTCATTATTATTTTTTTTTGCCATATTTTCTTCTCCTTTTCCAAAAAAACATCCCCCTTTGATATAAGCCGACTATTAAATTTTATTATAAGCCTTAAACATACTTTAGTCAAGATTTATTAAATTTTTACAGCTCTGATATTATTTTGATGTATCTTATAATTGATTACTTTAATATTTTTGGAATATAACTAATTATTATTCAATACATGTATTATTTTATTTATAATAATAGGACATGATATCTTATCTCTGTTATCAAATACTTTTCCAAATATCTTATCTCTAAACGCTTTATAATTATCAGAACTGTTTCCAAAAGCAGCCGCATTACATATTGCCTGTTTTAACTCAGTCTGATTATTTACCTTTTCTCCAGGCGTAAATTCATCATATGCAAAATACATCTGTCTAGAATTACTTAAATACTCTTCCAAATCATAGTTAAAAAATATAATAGGTTTATCCAAAATAAGATAATCAAAATAGATAGATGAATAATCAGTTATAAGCATATCTGACAAATTTAAAAAGATATATGGGTCAGCGTCAGCATCTATAATCAATATATTATCTGACTGTATCTTTGAAAAATGTTCTCTAAGCTTTGACTTTGGGTGAAGTTTTATACAAAATAAAATATTATTATCCTCCAGAAATTTGCGAAACTCGCATATATCAACTATATCAAAAAACTTTAGTTCACTTTCTCTAAAAGTTGGCATATATAATGCCATTTTATTATTAAATCCATTACTTAAAAACTTCTTTATCTTTGCAACTGCTTTTTTCTCCTCTAAAGTAAGAAGATTTTTTATATTCTTTTGTTTTCTTTTATCTTCAATAAGCACATCATTTCTTGGATATCCTGCTATTAATACATTATCTGTATTAAATGCAGATGAAAATACCCGACGAAGAAATTTTGATGTAGCAAGTATATAGTGGTTTGGTTTTTCGTCTGATAAATTTCTAGGAAAATTTTTAAATTTTTCCCATTTATTTTTTGGATGGCGAAACTTGTCAAAACTATTATCTGCCTGTATCTTTTTTAAAGGTATTCCATGCCACATATTAACTTTTAGCGCACCACCACTTTGCCAAAAATTAATGTCCTTTGAATAATTGTCAAACAGATATACTTTTCCTCTAAGCGCCAATAATATACCTTTTAAAGATTTATAATAATATGCCTCATATCCATTTTTATTTAAAAATCTTACTAATTTTTTATTGTGTGAAATCCATATTGGACGTATTTTGAGTTTGTCCTTATGCTGGCTCATATATAAATACAAATATTTAGGATTATCAGCAAATCTTCTTCCAAAAGTACTGCCAAACAGCCATATTCTTTTATTTCGTGGAAAAAGAAAAGACAGCCAGTAAAGCGGCAGTAAAAAGAGCTGACTCCAGTATTTAAAAACCTCTGTTATCTTATACATAATAATATTCCCTTCGTCTTATTTTGCGTTAATATTTTCAAAAAAGCGGAACTATTTACAGTCCCGCTTTCTTATGCACTTTCAAACTAATAGATAATTATACTCTTTTAAGATACTCACCTGTACGTGTATCAATACTGATACGATCGCCTGTCTCTACAAAAAGTGGTACAGAAACCTGTGCACCTGTCTCTACAATAGCTGGCTTACTTGCTCCCTGTGCTGTATCACCTTTAAAGCCAGGCTCAGTCTCTGTAACTTCTAACTCTACAAATAGAGGAGGCTCAATAGCAAATACCTCTCCATTGTGTGAAAGCATCTTTACCATTTCATTCTCTTTTACAAATTTAAGAGCATCTCCAACTTGGTCTGCTGTCATATCAATCTGGTCATATGTCTCTGTATTCATGAAATGATACATATCATCACTGTATAAATACTGCATATCAGAGCGTTCTATATGAGCTTGCGGACATTTTTCAGTAGGACGGAAAGTTTTCTCAACTACGCCTCCACTCTTGATATTTTTAAGCTTAGTCCTGACAAATGCTGCTCCTTTACCAGGTTTTACATGCTGAAACTCAATTACCTGATATACATTTCCCTCAAGCTCAATAGTTAAACCATTTCTAAAATCACCTGCTGATACCATATATTAAAATCCTCCTTAATGTACTGGTGGTTACTAACCTTTTTACAGTGTATCTTATTTTAGAATATATTTCAAGTATGTATCTACTATTTTATCTGCTACCTCTTTTGGATTAAACCCATCTGTCTCAATAATAACATCTGCTGCCGCAATATACTTAGGCATTCTTTGACTCATAAGCTTTTTTATATAAGGTATGTTCATATTTCCATTTAAAAGAGGTCTGCTTTGACTGTCTTTTACGTGCGAATATATTGTTTCAGGTGTAGCAGAAAGAAGTACAATTTTGCCTGATTCTTTCATTTTCTTGACATTTTCTTCACGTAAAACTAATCCTCCGCCACATGATATTACACATGGTCTAAGTTTTTTAATATCATCAAGTATTCCTGTCTCTAAACTGCGAAAATACTCCTCACCTTTTTTTTCAAAAATCTTAGCAATGGCACAGCCTTCTTTTTCTACAATCATAACATCAGTATCTTTCTCACTTACGCCAAGCATACGACTAAGAGCCTTTGAAGTGCTACTTTTACCCACCCCCATAAAACCAGTTAAAAAAACATGTCCTTTAAGATTAGCCATTTTTTATTCCTTTCTTACTCAAAGTGCACTATATCCATAATTTCTCTAAGAGTAGAAACCTCTATCTGTCCTGGTGCGCTTGGTGTACCTATACACCCAAATGTCACTGACGAACCTGTAATTTCTGCTGCCACTCTGCTAATAAGTCCTATGTTAGACATCGACATAGTAATAACAGGTTTATTAAGTATTTCCTTTGCTCTTAAAGATGCCTCCATAAGCCTTATAACATCCATCTTGCAATTAGGCATCACTGCAATCTTTGGAATATCAACTCCTACACTATCCATATATTTAAGCCTGTTTATAATCTCATCTGTTTCAGGTGTCTTATTAAAATCATGATAAGAACCCACAACTATAGCAGACTTTTTAACAAAACTTATAAGCTTGTCAATATCTGCAAAACGGTAAACTTCAATATCTACCATATCTACATTTACCGCTGCCTCTTTTAATAAAATAGAATATTCTTCACAACTTATATCTTCTTTTCCACCTTCATGTGCAGTTCTAAACGTAAACAACAAAGGTTTTTCTCTGAGAATTTCTTTAATACACATAAGAGTTTTATTAACTGCATCTATATCGTGGAAATCTTTATAAAAGTCAACACGCCACTCTGCCATATCAGCAGTACTTTTATATATAGCCTCTGCCATTTTAAGTATGTCATCATGATTATTTTCAACAACTGGAACACATATCTTTGGTATTTTATCTCCAATAAGCAGACTGCCAACTTTTATTATATTATTCATCTTTCAAACAATCCTTTGCCGCTGCTGTTATTGCTGTTACTATGCCAGCTACCACAACTGCCACAATAACTACTCCCGCTATTACTCCTGCTAATAAAACCATCATAACCACCTCCAAATATTAAGATTTTATTATTTTTTGTTTAATTATACTTCAAGATGTCTAATAAAACAAGTATTTAATGCAAAAAACGGACATATTTGGTATGCCCGCCTAAAATTTGGAGATTGAAAAAACAAAGGTTTTATGACATAATAAAAAAATATAAAATAAAGGAGGTTAACATGACAGTAATACAGGAACAAGCTATTGAAATAATCAAGAATATGCCAGATGAAAAAATATATTATGTAATAAATATATTAAAGGGGATTGATGGTTTATATCCAACTAAAGAAGTATATGGTATTGAAAAGTCACAGGCAGCATATGAAAATCTTCAACATTTTCGTAAGCCTGGTATAACAGACAGGAATTACAAAGCTGAACTGGAAAATGCATGGGAGGAAAAATATGAAAGTGCTTTTTAAGGAAAGACTGGACAGAAAACCAAAGACGGGAATTATTGTTAAATTTATGTGATATCCTGTTTATAGAGAAAGTTGATTCAGAAAAAATAATTTCTGCATTACAAAATAAAAAATTTAAAGATATGGAGGATTGTTTACAATATGAATGTGCCGCATCTGTTCTGGCAGATTATATTATTACAAGAAATATAAAAGATTTTTATTGTTCAGTTATTCCAGCTATTTTACCAGAAGATTTTTTAAATCTTTTAATGTCCTAAGTGAACTACCATACTCTGTGAAATCAAAAAAATCCCTGCAAGCCTTATAAACAAAGAACTTTTAGGGATTTTTACTTTATTCAACTGTCAAAGACAAATTATACTTCAAGATATTAAATAAAACAAGTATTAGTTATTAATAAGTTTCTCATCCTCATTATTCCAACTGTAAAGTTTACGTACTTCCTCACCGATTTTCTCAGATGGATGCTCAGAAGCAACTTTTCTTAATGCCTTAAAGTGTGCCTGTCCGCCTGCTGGTGACATATCTAAAAGGAAATCCTTTGCAAATGTTCCATCCTGTATATCAGAAAGAATCTTTTTCATAGTCTTTTTAGTCTCTTCTGTAATAATCTTTGGACCTGTTACATAATCACCATATTCTGCTGTATTAGAGATAGAATATCTCATACCAGCAAAACCTGACTGATAAATAAGGTCAACTATAAGTTTCATTTCATGTATACACTCAAAGTAAGCATTTCTTGGGTCGTAACCTGCCTCACAAAGAGTTTCAAAACCTGCCTGCATAAGTGCACATACACCACCACAAAGCACTGCTTGCTCACCAAAAAGGTCTGTTTCTGTCTCTGTACGGAATGTTGTTTCAAGAACACCAGCTCTTGCACCGCCAATACCTAAAGCATATGCAAGTGCTAATTCCTGTGCTTTGCCTGTAGCATCCTGATGTACAGCAACAAGACAAGGAACACCTTTGCCTTCCTGATACTCTGAGCGTACTGTATGTCCTGGGCCTTTTGGAGCAATCATTGTAACATCGACATCCTTTGGAGGAATAATCTGATTAAAATGAATTGCAAAACCATGAGCAAACATTAACATATTACCTGCTTCAAGGTTTGGTGCAATATCTTTGTTGTACATAGCAGCCTGTTTCTCATCATTAATAAGAATCATAATGATATCTGCCTGCTTTGCAGCCTCTGCTGCTGTAAATACTTCAAAGCCCTGCTTAACAGCCTTGTCCCATGACTTTGAACCTTCATAAAGACCAATTATTACATGGCAGCCTGAATCCTTTAGATTCAAAGCATGTGCATGTCCCTGACTTCCATAACCTATTATAGCAATCGTCTTGCCTTCCAATAAGGATAAGTTACAATCCTCCTGATAAAAAATCCTTGCTTCTGACATTTCTATGTCCCTCCTGTAAAAAAACAAAATTTATATATACAAAGCACTAAGCCTACAAAAGCTCTATTCTTCTAAAAGGGTTTCTGCACCACGGCTAAGGCCTGCAATTCCTGTACGTACCAATTCTTTAATCTCATATCCATTAAGAAGTTTAATAAATGCATTTAACTTTGCTTGATTGCCTGTAAGCTCAATCATCATGCTGTCTATACCTACATCAACGATTTTAGCACGAAATATATCAGCAATCGCAACAACTGCTGGTCTTTCCTCTGGACTTACACCTACTGTAACAAGAACAAGCTCACGGCACACCGAATGACCGCTTTTAAGTTCCTTTACGCATCTTACATCTTCAAGCTTAGCAACCTGTTTCTCTATCTGGTCAAGTATGTGGTCATCACCTCTGACAACAACTGTCATACGTGAAAATGCAGGATTTTCTGTCTCTCCAACTGTAAGGCTGTCTATGTTATACCCACGCCTACTAAAAAGCCCAGCAATGCGGCTAAGAACTCCAGATGTATTATCTACAAGAATTGATAAAACCTTTTTTCTCATAACTATTCCCTGCTCTTTCTTATTAACTATTCTTACACTATGTTAGATTTTAACAATATGCTGTCTTTTTGTCAAGGAATATTGCCATTGTTCCACGGTAAACGCATGGTTATGATTTTGCACAAAAATTTTACATTGAAAAAATATAAAATTACCATGTGAGCGTTTTTTAAGTCAAAAAAGCAGTTTTTCCAAATTTTAAAGGCGATATTCGCTATTTTTAAAATGGCTTTTTGTGCATTTTGTATAGACATATATTTACACTGTCAACCCCTTAGATAAAATTAAAAATCTTCAATCATATAAATTCTAGGCATATAACTATAATGTTTAAACCACTCGAATAATTATCATCTCATCTAGTCCAATTTCTCCAATATCACATTTCTCTTTTCCACGAAGATATGTCTGCATATGGTAAAACAGCATACATTCATGAAGATATTTTAGCAATGTCTGTGACCGTCGTTTATATCCATATGCCCTTAGCAATGTCCGCAACTTCATTCTCACATAATCTTGTCCATCTAAATAAAGAATTTGCACTCGTTTCATTTTAAAGAACAAATCAATATCAAAATAATCCGTCACAAATGCCTCTTCTTCCACTTCTTTTCCCAAAGCTTGAAAATCTTTCTGGATAGATGGAAATTCCTTGTCTATCACTGGCTTATCACATAGATAATTCGTCCAATAATAAACATCTAAATACAATTCTCGCAAATTCTCCCGATAATATGGAATCAAGTAATAATTATCTTGTTTCCATATCTTTTCTAACATAATGCTTGCGGTCCTAGTTCCAATGTCTTGGCTATTGATAATACAGGCAAGGTCAAATGAATCATAATACAAATTAAGCAAATTTATCACCTTTCATTCCATTACACTGTCGGCAAAGTATTTGTAAATTCTCTGGTACAGTTTTTCCGCCTTTATTCATAGGTATTATATGGTCTACATGAAAAAAGATACGGTCTGTTCTCTTTTGTCCGCAACAGGCGCATATATAATTTCCTTCTGAATCTTTAGCTTTTTCAAACGCTGTATCACGAAGATTCTTTTCCATCTCTGGATTCACTTTCCCAATTTCAAATAAGGATAAATCCTCTAGTTTCCTTATACCAAGCTGCACATTTTCTTCCTTTTTATAGATATTTGGATTGGATAACTTTGTCAGTTCAATATCTAACTGCCTCCAAAAGTACAATTTTCTTCCGAAAAACAACCTCAGCAAATTTTCATCACTGTTTTCCCAAATAGAATTTATGTATTCCGTTTTCCTGCGCTGCCCCATATCTTCATCCCAAATATATTTTGCAATTACAGCAACATCTAATTTATTTCTGTCTATATCATCAAACAGATAAAATTGAGGCGGAATTTCATATTGAGCATAATATTTTAAAATTCGCAAACAATCCTTTTCTTCATATGGAGGTATCATATCGCCTAAGAAAAAAGTGTCTCTACAATGCTCTGCAATCTCCTCCAATAATTCTTCTGATGGATATTCATCTTTGCAATCAAAGATTTTAAATAATTGAGGTAACGATGCCATTAAATCCTCATATGCTTTTCTTGTGCTATCATATACCATAACCTGATAGGAAAAATCTACACCATTTTCTTCCAAATAGGTAAACGCATACATACCTATAGGAATCCTTTGTATAAATGGTACTTTCTCCAACATAGTAGTGTCAACCGAATCATCTAATACAGAAGCAAATTCTTCAATCTTGGATATAGCAATCATTCGCAATTCATGCTTTACATGCTCCACAGGATTATCCGTAAATTCATTATTTCCACTGAACAAACTATCTGGATTTACCCATGCAATATGTTCATTCCAATTATCTACAAAGGAAACAATATATGCTAACGTTGTTCCTCCTGCTGCTTCTCCTCGTAGCGCACGCCCAATCATCTGCGTCATAAGAACTGTAGAAACAGTAGGTCTTGCCAAAAACACAGTTTTTGTCTGCGGCAAATCAACCCCTTCTGTCAGTATATTAACATTTACAAGAACCTTTACATTACCCGACCTATATTCTTCTAACTTCCTTTCATTTTCCTCACGACTGATACGCACCCCAGTCACAGAATCTCTCACATCTGATACAATAAATTCTGATTTAATCCCTTCTTTATTAAACAACGCACTCAAATGAACTGCATGAACCATATTAATTGCAAATACTATTGTCTGTCCATATTCCTTCTGTTTAGCTTTATATGTATTGACAATCAATTTATTTCGTGCTGCACTATCTGCCATTTGTTCAGCTACATCCTCTGGCAAATTATCTAAATGCTGTATGCTCTTCCAACTGTTCAACCCCAAAGATTCCCCATACATTTCATCTGTATAATAACTTTCAAAAATCGGTTTTGATAAAATGCGATGGTTAATCAGTTCTTTAAGTCCAATCTGATATGTAATACCAATATTCCCATGAATTGCTTTTCCATTTTCTACGCCGTCTTCATAAATTTTAGCTAAAAGTCCCTGCTCATCACTAGCAGTACGAAAAGGTGTAGCTGTCAACCCAATCAATTTAACATTCGAAACTTTTGACTTCACATACTCAATGACTTTGCGATATGTCTTAGCGGTCGAATGATGAGCTTCATCAACAATAATAAAAATTTCCTTTTCGTCTTTCAACCACACATCTAAACCGTTCAAATTTCTTCCAATACTATCTTTACTGATAATCAGCAGATTATCTAAAGCTTGAATATTTATTACCCTATCATGACAAGATGCACCAGATACAATACGATATTGAAAAAATGGGATATGTGGTATTACCTCTGAATAAGCAAACTTCTGAAAAGACTCTGCAGCTTGGTCAAGCAGTATCTGACGATGTGCAATCCATAAAATTTTCTTTTTCTTATCAATCGCATTTCTCAAAAGCCACATAGATGCAGTATATGTCTTTCCTCCACCAGTAGGCAACACAATCATAGTACTGAATTTATTACTTTTGTTGATGATATCAAGATTTTCCATTGCATCTCTTTGGTGTTCATATGGCATTCTTGTATTTGCACCCTTTTTAGGAAATACTTTTCCAAATGACTTCACTTCTATATAATCTCTTGCCATTTTTACCTCCAATTTTGCCATTTTATAAAAAGGTTAAATTGCTCCAAATGCTTACGTGATTCTCTTCGTGTTATTTTCTTTTTCATAAATAAACCCTCCCTTTTTATCCATAAATGTGTGAAGAAATACTTTTTACCTAATTATATTACCACACATTTCAGTATAAAGGAGAGGTTTTTTTGCGAAAAAAATTTTAATCGTCAGAGCTGTTACAGTTTTATAGCGATATAGCAAACAGACACAAATCTCATTAAGGAATGTCTATTATTTATGCTTTAATTAAAACCATAGGATTTTTTTGATTAGATTGCAAGTAAAGTTTTTCTGTTTCCATTTGCCATGATTTTCTCTTTTTCTTTTTTTCCTTCTTCTTCTAATCTCTTGGCAAGCTGATGCTTTTCTTCATCTGACATTTTTTTGATTTCGTCTGGAATTTCAAAATGGTCATCTAAAATATAAACTACATCCATCATATCACCTCCCTGAAATTAATGTCATAGCTTTTTTTGATTTTTTCCAATGCCATTATTTGGGCATTTCTTTCATTATGTGTTATTTTTAAAAAATCTTGCAAATATAGGTATTGTAATGTTGATGGAACTTTCTGGTTGGAAATATATTGATAAATCGTTCCGTCATGACAAATAACAAAACATGATGCATAATTATGTTCAAAACACGAATTAAAATCTGCCATGCTTGGTGGCATGCTATTAGGATGAGTATGCAATGTGATAAGATTATTTCTTCTATTAATTGCATTAAATATAGATTTTGTATAATTAATTTCCTCTGTTACTTTTTCATTCAAAGCACTTGCCACAATTTTCCCTGTATTCCCATCAATCCAATACATATCTTCAAGTAATGTACCACTACGATGAAATAACATTTCTTTTGCTTTTAAATATAGTATACGGTTTATATAATCATTTTGTGTAATTTTGTCGAATTTTCTTCTGTATTCCCCACTATTTATATAGGTTCTGTTCACTACTGTGTTTTTATTTCGACCATATCGCTGATATTCTAACATAATTCCTTCTCTCTTTTATCTTACCTTCAATTTTTCCATGTGTCAATCAGAATATCCGAGAGCTATTATCCAAATACTTCCCCTCTTATTAATATTTACAGTAAAAATATGCTGTTTTAGATTATCGCTGGTTAAAGATTAGAAATTGTGCAAAAAACATAGTTAAAATTTAAGTGTTTCTTTTATTCCTGCAAGATGATTTATAAATTGCTGTGCAGTTCGCCCTGATATTCCACCATGACTTAACTCCCATCGGTTTGCCTCCATACAAAGTTCTTCATCCGTCAACTTAATTTCGGGATATTTTGCAGCAAGTCCTTTTACAATATTAAAATACTCCTGCTGCGAAGGTTTATAAAACCCTATGGACACTCCAAAACGTGCTGCAAGTGACAACTTCTCCTGCATAGTATCAGAGCGGTGAAGCTCGTCTTTTGACATATCAGAACGGTCACTCCATGTTTCACGTATAAGATGCCTTCTATTTGAAGTGGCATATATAAGCACGTTTTCAGGTTTAGCCTCAAGTCCGCCCTCTATAACAGCCTTTAAATATTTATACTCTATTTCAAATTCTTCAAATGATAAATCATCCATATAAATGATAAAGCGATAATTTCTGTTCTTAATCTCTGAAATTATGCGAGACAAATCCTTAAATTCATGCTTATAGACTTCTATCATTCTAAGACCCCTATTGTAATACATATTTAGTATAGCTTTAATGCTTGTGGATTTTCCAGTACCCGCATCGCCAAAAAGAAGTACATTATTAGCACATCGCCTGTCTAAAAATGCCTCTGTATTCTCAATAAGTTTCTGTTTCTGCGCCTCATATCCAATAATATCATTCAGTGTCATATTTCCGGTAGATGTTATAGGAATCAAAACTTTATCTGTATTTTTATTATGTGAAACTCTAAAAGCCTTGTTAAGACCAAACTTACCAACACCGTATTTTTTGTAAAATTCTGTGATAATATCGTACATCTGCTTCTCATCAGCAGCGTTTTCTATGTATGCACTAAGTTCCTGTACCTTTTCACCTACACTTTTATTAGAAATTTGTCCACTTTTTACAACTGCTTTATAATCCAATATTATACTAAAACAGTTTATGCCAAGTACACTCTCCATCTCAGAAAAGTCGTAATCAAAAAGTTTCTTAAATATCAGAAAATCTCCTCTTGCAAATTCATTCACAGTTCCCTCATTAGCTCCAACTTTTTCAGAAACAAGTGTAAATGGATTTTCACTCATCGCCAATATAAATGCAAGATAATTATGCCATAAATTCTTATCAAAGCCATAGCTTGTCGCAACATCTAAAAGTCTGTTTATCTCAATATAAATATCTGTTATAAGATTCTCTTTAATATATTTCCCAGAAGAAAACCTCTGGCATATACCTGCAAGCTTGAATAAAATACTGTCCTCTCCTGCATTTCTATAAATTACAAGTTTTGAAATTAAACGGTACATATAAATTCTCCTCCAATTTAAAACAATAATAACATAGTCTGACAAGTTCTAATTATAGCACACTTTTATTACTTTTTACACAAGTTAAAAAACTTTTGTAAATTTGTAGATTAAAAAATTACAGAATGCCAATGTAATCTAACACTCTGTAATTTCTAAGTTATCAACCTATTTTAAACAGCCGAAATAACAAACTCCAATGTCCTTTGTGCATTTCCTGATATTTTATACTCTTTATGAACTGGTGCTCCCCAAGAATCATCACCGCCTACGCCCATTTGCTTTGCAATTATGCGCACCCATGTATAATGTATTTCTGGAAGTTCTTCTATATGTGTTGCTTCTTCCAACTCATAGGCACTATATGGCAATACACTTGATTCAAATGGCTCTGTCTTTGCCTGAAAGCAAAGTCCTTCACCATTATTATCCGTAACCATCATATAACGAATATCAGTACGATTGCCACATTCTTGTGGATTTAGATATCCTGATAAATTTTTAGCCGCAGTAGTTTTAAAGTAGCCAAGCCTTGCGCCTTTTCTGCGGTCAATATAATTTTCATCTGGTCCCATGCCATAGTAAGTAAAGTTGTGATATTTTTGTTTCATTTTAAAGTCCATCGCCATAAGCGGCATATCAGGCATACCTTCAACACCTGAATAATCTACTTTTACAGCAACTTTTCCATCAAAGTACGCTGTATAAATTACTTTGTAGCAGACTGTGGGAACACTTGGCGCAATATAAGAAAATGTCAGTTCTAAAGCATTGTCTTTTTTCTCTGTCTTAAA
The DNA here is from genome assembly GCA_002361175.1 of Lachnoclostridium sp. UBA3320. GTDB lineage: Bacteria > Bacillota > Clostridia > Lachnospirales > Lachnospiraceae > Butyribacter. The sequence continues at coordinate 51,772 of DESG01000060.1, forward strand.
ACCACTTGGCTCTTGTATGGCATACTTACTGGCAAGCAGCCATTGTGCCAAGGTAAACTGCTGTTTTGCTCCTATATCATTATCTGTCATAGCACGCCAAAAACTTACTTTTGGAACTCTTGTAATATATTCCACATTATTATATTTCAGTGAACTAAGTCCGCCCTGTGCTCTATCAAATTGCATAGAAAAACCTTCTCCACGTACACCTATGCACACATCGCCATAGATAATTTGGGCAGATGTTTTTTTAATTACAGTCTGGTCTTGACTATTGTTTGTAATATTAAAAATATGCTGTCCAAATGCTACCTCATGTCCTTTTTTAGCCCATATTGTGTCTTCTTTTAGTAGTGCTGATGCCTGAAAGATATATTCTCCTTGCTTTACTGGCATTGCTATATTAATAGGTTCTGATTTACTTTCACCAGGTTTTACTATTATATAATGCCATTCTGTATCTAAAACTTTTCCCTCTTTTTCTAATGTAACACGAAAATCATATATACTGGTATCTATAAATAAGTTGTGATTTTCTACAACAAGATTTCCATTTTCAATTTTTAGACGAAGTGTGGCATATAATGCCTTAACTTCCTGCACTTTAGGTGATGGACTTCTGTCTGCATATACAATGCCATTAGTACAGAATCCGTAGTCCGTTGCTCTATCATCAAAATCACCGCCATATGCATATACACGTTTTCCATATTCGTTGGTGCGATAAAGTGCTTGGTCTATATAGTCCCATATAAATCCTCCCTGATAACTCTGATATTTATCTGCTAATTCTGTATACAGATGCATTCCACCACAAGAATTGCCCATGGCATGCATATATTCACAGCTAATATATGGTTTGCCTGTATTTTCTTCCAGATACTTTACAATTTCATCAGGTTTTGCATACATTCTGCTTTCCATGTCAGTAATATTGTTATATTTGCGATTCCAGAAAACTCCTTCATAATGTACAAGGCGGCGTTTATCTTTTTCATGGAAATATTTTGCCATTGCCGCAATATCGTCTCCTACATAAGATTCATTGCCGCATGACCAAATTAGCACACTTGGATGGTTTTTATCACGCTCATACATAGAACTGACACGGTCTAAAACAGTTTCTTTCCACTCAGGCAAAGAGCCTGGAATATTCCATGAGGGTTCACACTGACCAAGTTTTTGCCATGAACCATGTGTTTCAAGATTAGTTTCATCAATAACATAAATACCATATTTATCACAAAGTTCATACCATAAGGACTGATTTGGATAATGGCTTGTACGGACAGCATTTATATTATTCTGTTTCATAAAATGGATGTCCCAAAGCATTTCTTCTTTTGTGATAGCACGTCCATTTTTAACACTAAATTCATGACGATTTACACCATTAAAAATAATTCTTTTGCCGTTTAAGCACATTATGCCATCTTTTAGTTCAAATGTACGAAAACCAACTTTTGTAGTATTAAGTTCAATAAGTCTTTCATCTTTATCAATAACTTCTATAAACATTGTATATAAATATGGGGATTCTGCACTCCAAGGAGACACATCTGGAAGCTCTAGCTGTGTATTCATATGCTCACAAAGAGGGGTCATATTGTATTCAAGTACAAGCTCTTTATTCATATTTTCAATAACAAGTCTTATATAGGACTGCATCTTGCCACTGTTTTCAGAAATTTTATCCCCCATAAGTTTAAGTGATATATCTAATTTGCCTTTACCCAATTTAGTATTGTAATCTGCTGTTACAGCTAAATCTCTTACATGAATTTTGGGCACTGCATATAAAAAAACTTCTCTGAAAATACCAGAAAACCTCCAAAAATCTTGGTCTTCAAGCCAGCTTGCACTGCTTCTTTTATATACTTCAACTGCTAATTTATTGCCTATTTCTTGTACATATTGTGTAATACAAAATTCAGACGGAGTAAATGAATCTTCACTATAACCTATAAATTCTCCATTAAGCCACACATAAAATGCAGTTTCTACTCCTTGAAATGAAAGAAATATTTCTTTGCCTACTAAATCCTCATCTAAATCAAAATGCTTTATATAACTGCCTACAGGGTTGTATTCCTTTGAAATAAAGGGTGGTCGTAAGTTCTCTTGTCCATCCCATGGATACATTGTATTAATATACTGACATCTATCATATCCCTGCATCTGAATATGGCCTGGTACTTGGATAGAATCAAATGCAGTATCTGACTGTTCCATTTTATAAAAATCTGCATTGCGGCTTTCTGCATTGACTGCATAACAAAACTTCCATATTCCATTTAAGGACTGTTTAAAAGAGCCTTCTGGCTTTTCTTCTATGTCTTCATAGCTTTTGTAAAAATTGTGGTCTGAATGTGCAGGTTCTCTATTTACTGCAAACACTTTAGGATTTTCTAACCATTCTAATTCAGGCTTCATAATATTTCCCCTTTCCATACTTGTTTTATCCCTTTACAGAGCCTGTCATACCTGCGACAAACTGCTTCTGCATAAAGAAGAAAATTAATGCTGTTGGTATCGTTGATATAACGATAGCTGTCATTATCATACCATAATCTGGCGTATAAGACGATCCCATTGCTGAAATAATTAATGGTAAAGTTCTCTTTTCTTCTGACTGCAAAGCAATTAATGGCCACAAGTAATTGTTCCAGCTTGACATAAAGGTTACAACGATGGCAGCTGCGTAAGTAGATTTCATAGAGGGCATATAAATTCTAAAAAAAATTCCATATTCTGAAAGACCATCTAATCTTGCAGCTTCAATTAAGTCATGCGGAAACATTGCAGTATTTTGTCTAAAGAAAAAAATTAAAAATGCAGTTGCTACTGAAATAACTATAACCGAACCATGAGTATTTAGTGCAATCCAGTTTAATCCTAAAACAGAGCTAAACTTACTAAACAATCTAAACAGTGGTACCATAAGTGCAGCAAATGGAACCATCATAGAAAGCAGTATAATATTAAATGTCATATTTTTAAATTTTGATTTATAAATGCCAAATGCATAGCCAGCGGCTGAAGAAATTAACATTGCAAGCACAGTTGTAACAACGGCAACAAACAGAGAATTTTTAAAAGCATTTGTATATCTTAGATTAGAAGTTAGCACAGCATTTAAATTTTCCATAAAATAACTCCCTGGAATAAGAGTTCCCTTTGTCACATCCACAGACTTGTTTGTTGATGCAATTATCATCCACAAAAGTGGAAATACTGACACAAATGCTGCTATTGTCAAAAATAAATACATAAAAAATCTTCCTGCTTTATTTCCCATCTTTATCTTCACCTACCTTTAATTGAACAATAGACAAAATTACTATTAATACCACAATTACATATGAAACGGCTGCTGCATAACCAAAGTTTGGCTGATACTTAAACAACAAGTTATAAATATACATTGAAATAGTAATTGTCGAATTAGCTGGTCCACCATTTGTAATATTCATTGGTTCATCAAATAATTGCAGTGTACCAATAGTAGAATTTATTGTTGTAAATAAAATAATCGGTTTTAGCAGTGGCAATGTAATATAATTAAATCTTTGAAAAGCATTAGCACCGTCTAAATCTGCTGCTTCATAAACCGATTTATCAATTCCCTGAAGTCCTGCTAGATAAAAGACCATATTATAACCTGTCCATCTCCATGTTATAGCTATAATAATCAATACCTTTGCCCAAAATGGGTCTGTAACCCATGTTATAGGACTATTTATTATATTTAGTTTTATCAGCAATGCATTTATAAATCCATCTGTAGCAAACAGCGATTTAAAAATAATAGAATATGAAACTAAGCTAGTTACACATGGCAGAAAAATTGCTGTCCGAAATAGTCCTTTAAATTTGAGGTTTTTGTCATTTAACATTGAAGAAATAACAAGTGCCAATATAATCATAATAGGAACTTGTACAATTAAGAAAATAAATGTATTAAACAACGCTTTTTTAAATGTTCCATCTGTCAGTAACCTTTTGTAATTGGCAATTCCATCAAATTTGAGATTGCTGCCAATACCAGTTTGAAACGACGTAATAAATGCCTGAATCATTGGATAAAAGACAAAAACAATAATTAAAACTACAGCTGGTATAATAAAAGCCCATGCTCTTCTTTGCGCTTTTCCTTTCATAGATTTGCTCCTTTCCATTTATTGTTCTATATTTTAAAAAACGGTTCAAGTATACACTTACTTATAACTGTATCAACTACTTGAACCGTTTTTATCATTCTTTTGACCCTGGCATTATTGTGCAACTGCTGCCTCTATAGTACCTTGATATGCAGCAAGTGTTTCTTTAATATCTGCACCATTTAAAATTTCTTGCAACGCTTCTGTCATTATATCCTCTATTGCATAAGTGTTTTGTCCATAATTTACAGTTGGAACTTTTGCAGTCCAGTCTATTAAATCAGAAACTACATCTTGTCCACCGAAATATTCATCATTTTTAGAATAGTCTGAGGCAGCATTTAAAGTTGGAATTAAACTGATTTCATCACCCAATTTATACATCAAATCTGCATTTGAACCAAATGTTTTACCAAGAAAATCTACAGCAGTTTTTTCATGTCCTACATTTTTGAGTACATACCAGCCAGCACCGCCAATAGAAGATGCATTTACAGAGTCTTTTATTTCAGACATCTTAGGAAAAGATGCAACTGCCCATTTACCGCTCTGGTCTTGTGCATTTCTTATAGAAGGTGCAATCCAACATCCTGTAAATACAGTAGCCACATCACCATTGTTAAAAGCACCTACAAATTGGTCCCAATCTGATACCTGCTTTACAAAACCTGAATCCATAAGCTTTTTATATACACCGATTGCACAAGCAAGTGCCTCATTATCTTTAATGTTTACATTGCCGTCTTCGTCTGTATACCATGCACCTGCACTCTGCATCATCATACGAAGCTGCCCTAAATCACTTGGGTCAAGAGTCAACCAGTCAACACCACACTTTTCTTTTACAGTTTTACCAATCTCAATATATTTATCCCATGTTAAATCTTGCATATCTTTTTCTTTATAACCAGCTTCTTCAATTATATCTTTGCGATAAAATAATGCCGCTACACCAGAGTCAAACGGCACACCATATATCTTGCCATTAATCTGATTTACTCCTGTCTTATAAGCTGCAAAATCACCTGCACTAATTACAGAAGAAAGATCTGCAAACTCATCTGGGTATGCATTCAAATAACCCTGAATACGATAATCCTCAATTAATGCAATATTTGGCAATCCGTCATATGTTCCTGATGACAATGCCGTATTTAATTTTGCTACAATATCATCTTGTGCCATAGTTACCACATTCACATTTACATCTGGATTGTCTTTCTTATAAACCTCTGCCGCTGCATTTGCTGCAGGAATATTAAAAGATTCATCCCATGCCCATACTGTAATTGTATCAGAATCTTTAGAATTATTAGAGTTTTCATTTTGGTTATCATCTGTTTGATTATTATTTTGTGCATTGTCTGCTGTTTGGTTATTTTCTGTTTCATTTCCTAAACCACAAGCTGTAAGGTTAAAAAGCATAACACTTGCCAAAACAAAAGATAATAATTTTTTTCTCATAATAGCCTCCTCCTTTTTTTTAGTATTTCCCATATATTACAGGAAATATTCTTTATCATAAATTTTGTATAGTATAACTTTACTTAAAGGAAGATTGTCTATTTTTTGCTAATCCATGGTAAGCTCTTTTAAAAGATAATTATATATAGTTTCGTTTTTTTCCTTAAATCTTTTACATACCTGTATTGCGTCATCTTCGGTTGCAACATTTAAAGAAAGTTCCAAGATGGTACTTCCTCTTTCTATAATAGATACCTTTGCCAGATATTCATTTATCTTTGTCTGCGTAAAATCAGTATGTATTGTTGTCCTTTTTACAATATTTACTTTGTTTTCACTAAGGTAATTATCAATCTGTATCTTAGTATCATCAGGAAGTTGATTTCCAAAGAAACCAAGAGTTTCTAAGCCTGACGGCGCAATTACATAATAAGAAGTAGAATGAGTCTGCTCCGCTTCAATCATTTTATCTTCTGTAAGGCTTGCCAGTGTTTGTTGTATGGAAAAGTAGTCGGTGTAGCCGTTTGTTAATATAAAGTCAGAAATAATGGCGTTAGGCATTGGCTGTTTTGTTTGGCTTAGAAAATATAAAATTATTAATTTGTACAGTTTTAATGATTCTGATGTCATAAAACCCCTCCCAATTATGCTTATATATTTACTTGATATATTCTTTAACTGCATTAGCAACAGCAAGGGCAACACGTGGGTCAAATGCTTCAGGCATAATATTGTTTTCGTTTAAGTCTTTATCATCTACAAGAGATGATATTGCAAGAGCTGCAGCAAGTTTCATCTCTTCAGTAATTTGAGTGGCACGTCCTTCTAGTGCTCCTTTAAATATACCTGGGAAAGCAACTACATTATTTACTTGATTTGGAAAGTCAGAACGACCTGTGCCTACAACCTTTACACCAGCTTTTTTTGCAATATTAGGCATAATCTCAGGAACAGGATTTGCCATAGCAAATATTATAGCATCCTTATTCATCGAAGCTGCCATTTCTTCTGTAACTATACCTGGTGCTGATACACCAACAAAAATATCTGCACCATTTAATGCATCTGCAAGAGAACCTGTTTTTTTAGTAAGATTTGTAACTTTTGCCATCTCTTTTTGCATCCAGTTAAGTTCAGGATAAGAAGGAGAAATTATACCTGCTTTGTCACACATTACAATATCTTTAAAACCATATCTTAAAAGAAGTTTAGTTATAGCAATGCCTGCTGAACCTGCACCATTTACAACCACATGACACTCTTCTTTTGTTTTTTTAGTTACTTTGAGTGCATTAATTATACCTGCAAGCACAACAATAGCTGTTCCGTGCTGGTCATCATGAAAAACAGGGATATCAAGCTCCTTTTTAAGACGTTCTTCTATTTCAAAACACCTTGGTGCTGATATGTCCTCAAGATTTATTCCACCAAATGCAGGTGCAATATTTATAACTGTTTTTATAATTTCTTCAGTATCTTGTGTGGCAAGGCATATTGGAAATGCATTGACACCGCCAAATTCTTTAAACAGTACTGCTTTTCCTTCCATTACAGGCATTGCAGCTTCTGGTCCAATATTGCCAAGTCCAAGAACTGCACTTCCATCAGAAACAACTGCCACAGTATTGGATTTAATAGTGTAATTATACACCTCATCTTTATTTTGTGCTATAATTTTACATGGTTCTGCAACACCTGGTGTATATGCTATTGCAAGGTCTTCTCTTGAATCGACATGACATTTTGGTGTTGTGCAAATCTTTCCATTCCATTTTCTGTGCAGTTCTATTGATTTTTCGTTATTTGTCATATTTTACCTCATTTCTACATTACTGGGACTATTATTTAGCCCATTCCTGCTTTACTAATTTTAATTTTTTTCTATTTTTAATAAAATGATATCATAGATTTATTTTTAAAACAAGAATTTACTTTACAATCCAGCATTTATTGTGTATATTAATTATTAGAATGAATCTGTTTGTTAGAGAGTATTTCTTTTATTTCTAATATAAATATTTTAATTTTCACGATGTTACACAATTCCCGTTGTCGCAAAAGCAATGGTAAACAATAATTTACATAAAAAAAGAAAGAGGTTAATTATGTCAGAACTTGAAAAAATGTCACTTGTAGAATTGCGTATTGAGGGTAGAAAACTGGGCGTAAAGAATATAACCACATATAAGAAGCAAGAACTTCTTGATAAGCTTCTTGATATGACAAAAAGTGCTGATGCGGATAATCTTGTTGGTGGGAAAACAGATTCTGGCAAAAACAGAATTGTAGAGAATGTAACTAAAGACAACAAAACAGAAGGTGTAGATAATAAGGCAAAAAAGCCTAAAAACGTTGTAAAAAGCAATAACAATAACAACAGCAGTAATAATAAAACTGTAAATAGCACAACAAGTGTAGAGCAGCAGCTTCCAAGCGATATGGAACAGCTTGACAGTGGAGAGGTGAGAGAAGGTATACTTGAGGTTATGCAGGAAGGTTATGGATTTATAAGATGTGACAATTATCTTCCAGGTGATGAGGACGTGTATGTTTCACCAGCACTTATTAGAAAATATCATCTGCGTACAGGTGATATACTTAAGGGAAATGTCAGAGTACGCAATCAGAATGAAAAGTTTGCAGCACTCCTTTATATACGTTCCGTCAATGGCATAGCACCAGATAAGATTATACATAGAATTAAATTTGAACAACTTACTCCTATCTTTCCAAACAGCAGAATCCGTCTTGAGATGCAAGGAGGACCTATATCTATGCGTATGATGGATTTAATATCACCGATTGGAAAGGGGCAGCGTGGCATGATTGTATCACAGCCCAAAACTGGAAAGACCACTCTATTAAAGCAAGTTGCTAAAGCTGTTAAAACAAACCACCCTAAGATGCATTTGATTGTACTGCTTATTGATGAAAGACCTGAAGAAGTGACTGATATAAAAGAGTCAATTATGGGGCATAATGTTGATGTAATATATTCGACATTTGATGAACTTCCCGAAAATCACAAAAGAGTATCTGAAATGGTTATTGAAAGGGCAAAACGTCTTGTTGAACATGGAGAAGATGTTATGGTATTGCTTGACAGCATTACAAGACTTGCAAGAGCATACAATCTTACTGTACAGCCTAGTGGACGCACATTGTCAGGCGGGCTTGACCCAGCAGCGCTTCATATGCCAAAGAGATTTTTTGGTGCAGCAAGAAATATGCGTGAAGGCGGAAGTCTTACAATATTGGCAACAGCACTTGTTGACACAGGAAGCAAAATGGATGATGTTGTATTTGAAGAGTTTAAGGGTACTGGTAATATGGAGATTGTACTTGACAGAAAATTGTCTGAAAAGAGAGTATTTCCAGCTATTGATTTACCAAAGTCCAGCACAAGGCGTGATGACTTGCTTTTAACACAAGATGAAATAGAAGCTAATTTCCTTATAAGAAAGGCATTTAATAGTAATAAAACAGAAGAGGCAGTTGAACGTATTATCGAAGTTTTTAGAAAAACGAGAAACAATCAGGAATTTACTCAAATGATCAAAAAAGTAAAAATTGTATAAACTGTTTATCTTAAAATTGAAAGTGAGGCAGGATAATGACAGAAAAGAAAAAATTTTATTTAACTACAGCGATTGCATATACTTCAGGTAAACCGCATATTGGCAACACATATGAAGCAGTTCTTGCAGACAGTATTGTAAGGTTTAAAAGGCAACAGGGTTATGATGTGCGCTTCCAGACTGGCACAGATGAACATGGACAAAAAATTGAGATAAAGTCAAAAGAAGCAGGTGTAACTCCTAAAAAATTTGTGGATGATGTATCAGGTCAGATAAAAAACATATGGGATTTAATGAATACATCATATGATAAATTTATACGCACTACAGACGAATACCACGAAAGACAAGTACAGAAGATTTTCAAAAAATTGTATGAGCAAGGCGATATATACAAAGGATTTTATGAAGGTATGTACTGTACTCCGTGTGAAGCATTTTTTACACCATCTCAGCTTGTTGATGGCAAATGCCCTGACTGTGGAAGAGAGTGTCAGCCAGCAAAAGAAGAAGCATATTTCCTTAAATTAAGTAAATATGCAGACAAACTTATAGAACATATTAACACACATCCTGAATTTATTCAGCCAGAGTCACGTAAAAATGAGATGATGAACAATTTCTTGCTTCCAGGGCTACAGGATTTATGTGTATCACGCACTTCATTTAAGTGGGGCATTCCTGTTGACTTTGACGAAGGACATATTATATATGTGTGGATAGATGCACTTAGCAACTATATTACAGGGCTTGGATATGATACAGATGGCAACAGTATACTTGAAAATGGCCAAGACCTCTTCTCAAAATACTGGCCAGCCGACCTACATCTTATAGGAAAAGACATACTGCGTTTCCACACAATTTACTGGCCAATAATGCTTATGGCTCTTGGATTGCCATTGCCAAAACAAATATTTGGACATCCGTGGCTTTTACAGAATGATGGCAAGATGAGCAAATCCAAAGGAAATGTAATATATGCAGATGACCTTGTAAAAATATTTGGAGTAGATGCAGTACGTTATTTTGTACTTCATGAAATGCCATTTGATAATGATGGTGTAATTTCATGGGAACTTATAACAGAAAGAGTAAATTCTGACCTTGCCAACACACTTGGTAACCTTGTAAACAGGACAATTTCAATGACAAATAAATACCTTTTTGGAATAGCAGAAGACAAAGGTGTAACAGAATCTGTAGATGAAGAACTTAAAGCACTTGTAACTGCTGCCCCTGACAAAGTTATTGCCAAAATGGATGCACTGCGTGTTGCCGATGCAATTTCAGAGGTATTTTCTATATTTAAAAGATGCAATAAATATATAGATGAAACAGAGCCATGGATACTTGGTAAAGACGAAAGCAAAAAAGACAGACTTTCAACAGTTCTTTATAATCTTATAGAAAGCATTACAACAGGCGCAAGTCTTCTTGAAGCATTTATGCCAGAAACTACAGAAAAAATACTTACACAGCTTAATGCACAGAAGAAAAGCCTCGAAGATATGAGGACATTTGGAGGCTATATATCAGGTACAAAAGTTACAGATAAACCTGAAATACTATTTATGAGACAAGACGTAAAAGATGTGCTTGCTAAAGCAGAAGAAATTATTGCTTCACAGATAACAGTAGACAATACAGATGATACTAAAGAAAGCGTAATAAATATTGAGTCTAAACCTGAAATAACATTTGAAGATTTTGAAAAAATGCAGTTTCAAGTGGGAGAAATCATTGCGTGTGAAGAAGTTAAAAAATCAAGAAAACTCCTTTGCTCTCAAGTTAAAATTGGCAGTGAAGTAAAACAGATTGTATCTGGGATAAAGCAGTATTATACAGCAGAAGAAATGGTTGGCAAGAAAGTAATGGTGCTTGTAAATCTTAAGCCTGCAAAACTTGCTGGAGTGTTGTCAGAAGGTATGCTTCTTTGTGCGGAAGATGACAAAGGTGGACTTGCACTTGTGACACCTGAGAAAGATATGCCAGCAGGGGCTATAATTTGCTAAATTAATGCTCTTGCTTAGACGAAGCACGCAGTGGTGCATAAAATCTGAAAAAAACAGATTACTTGTATCATAGTTACATTTAGGTTAAAATGATGTAGTTTCGGTCATTTTCAACATTGCATATTTTTTGTATATGCAGTTTGGAATAGTTTTAATCAGTTAGAATTGTGTACAAAGTTGTGTACTAAAATTCTTTATAAACCCTTATTTTTTAAGGATTTTTCTTGTATATCTAATAACATTTACCCCTTGATATCAAAATCAAGGGGTATTTATATATCATTTAAAGTCTTATATAAGCCGCCAGTATAGAAGATTTTTCTATATATTTTTTTGGAGGTTTCCACGTTATATCTTTCAAAAGCAATTAATCGTTGCGAACCCTACCCCATTTATATGATGCAATCAAAGGCATCACGACCTAGACAAGTCGTTAAACTGTCTTTTTTTGTTGCACGTAAATCTAAACATAGAAAGGATGATTGTCATGTTAAAAGAATTTGAAGAATGGCTGTTTAAAAAATGCCCTTGGTACTATCTGATATCACAGAAACAGGAAGACGAGTATTTCTCACAGTGGTTTGATGAATGGTACGAAAAAGAATATGGTCAAGGAAAGGAGAATACAGAACATGAGGAAATGGTTCAAAAACGTAACAACGATTGAGGAGTTAAGGTCAGAGTACAAGGTGCTGTTAAGACAGCACCACCCAGATAATGGTGGTGATTTACATATTATGCAAGAGATAAATGCAGAATATGAAGTTGTCTTTGCTATTTTAAAGCAACAGAACACGGCAAGTAGTGAATCTTCCACTAGAGAAGAAAGCGAGGAAGATACAGCTTTAAGAGCAGTTTTAAATGAGATTATCAGTTTCAATATGGAGATTGAGATTATAGGCTCATGGATATGGTGCTTTAACAGCTATCCATATAAAGACCGACTGAAAGCACTTGGCTTTAAGTATGCACCTAAAAAACGTGCGTGGACTTGGCATTATGGAGAGTACAAGCGTTATGGCAAGGAAAAAGATATTGATGATATCCGTGCAAAGTATGGTTCACAGAGAGTTTATCGCAAAAGCAGTATGCAATACCATTTGAGCTAAGAGAGGAGAATATATATGAGGATTACTAAATATAGGACAGAATTAGATGCGAACAGGCATAATATACTTGTAAAAGAATCTGCTGTAAATTATGCGTGTGACAGGCTTGACAGCCCATCTGCTATTACTGGTATGTTTAACAGTGTATTCGGATTAAACCGCATGGCAGAGGAATATGTGTATATGACAGCATTTTCATCTGCTTTTAAAGTGCTTGGTGTCTTTGAGATATCACATGGTAATGTACACGCTTCTCTTATAAGCCCACGTGAAGTTTTCATACGTTTATTATTATCAGGAGCAGCAAGCTTTGTAATATGTCATAACCACCCATCTGGTGTATGCACACCATCAAAAGAAGATATAGAAATGACAGACAGGTTGAAAAGGTGTGCTGGTTTAATGGGAGTGCCACTTACAGACCACATTGTAATAGGCAGTTCTTATTACAGTTTTAAAGAGAATGGATTGCTGTAAATTTATAAGCAATGGTATCTATTTAAGCTAACAGGCGGCTCTTCCGAGCCTGTATAAAAGTATTTTATAAAGCCTTATGGCTTATTTTTTTTGCCCTTTTTACTGGTTATGAGCAATCCAGTAAAGGGCTTATTACTGTCAACACAGCTTGAAAGGAGCAATTATATGAAGTTTATTAATTATGATGGAAGAACACTAATAACAATGCATTTAAGAGAGAACCGTCCTTATCGCCCAGTACCAGCAGTTAAAGGAAAATATACTCATGCACAGTATAAAATCCTGTATAATCTTGTATTGAGAAAGAAGATACATAAAGGATTTTTTGAGTATATACTTGTTGAATTGTATGGAATCAAGGACTGGAAGCAGTTAGATTATCAGCAGATGTATGAGCTGATACATATATTAACTTTTTACAATTATTGTCACTGAAAGAGAGGAGAATAAACATGATGGATTTATTAAGAAAGATTTATGATACTGTTATCTGTTATGAAGAAGACACTATTGAAATGTGCAAAAGGGTTGATGAAGAACTTCTTGACCTTATAGAGCCATACAAAGGGAAGTTGTCAGATGATGAACTGGATAAGTTGAAAGACCTTATGGGTTGTATCTCTGCAACCGCAGAGCGTGAGGGGTTTCTGCTTGGTGTAAGATATACACTGAAAATGCTTTATGCCTTGATGGATGATAATTTAAAGTAAGTCTATAATTTGCAGTATACGGTTTTTCTTATCGGTATCACAATATTTGATTTTATCAATTATTTTATCATCTAAAGATTTATCAATGCCCTTGTCAGTATCATATGTATATTCTCCACTTATGAAGTAATCAATACTGCATTGGAGTATATTTGCAATATTGACGAGGGCAGTAAGTGATGGGTTTGCATGACCACACTCAATATTGCTGATATGGCTTGCATTGACATTTAAATATTCTGCTATTGTTTCCTGTGTGATACCAAGGGATTTACGGCGTTCTTTTATTTTTAAACCGATTGCTTTAAAATCAAGGTCTTTCATAAGCTTTGCCCCTCTCTCAATAATATGTTCTAATTCTAATATACTATTGGTAAAGGGATAAGGAGCTAATACAAAATAACACTAGTAATAACTAATGTTTTATGCTATACTTGCAATAAAAACAGATATTAAGGAGGTAATTTATAATGAAGAAAACAGTAAAACGAGTAGCCACAGTATTTATTATGTTCTTTGTACTGATAGGGGGTTCTGCACTGATACCAAACAAAACTAATGCTGCTGACAGTGATTTTATTATTAAGGATGGAGTATTGATGGAATATTTAGGTAACGACAATCATGTTACCATTCCAATGGGAGTTACAAAAATTGGTTCTCATGCTTTTATGTGGGGAAATATGAAAAGCATTACAATCCCAAATAGTGTAACTGAAATAGATTATGGTGCTTTTTTAGGTAGCAATCTGACAAGTATTACAATTCCAGATGGTATAAAAGAAATAAAGTATGATACTTTTAGAATGTGTGAAAATCTAATAGAGGTTAAAATGCCAAACAGTGTAACAAAAATTGGCAGTGAAAGTTTTTCATGTTGTGAAAATTTAGAAAATATTTTGATACCAGATAGCGTAACTGAAATAGATTATGGTGCTTTTTTTGATTGTGGGTTGATAAGTATTAATCTGCCAAAAAACTTATCAGAAATCAGCAAACATCTTTTTGAGGGTTGCCATCATTTAACTAATGTTATAATACCAGATGGAATAACAAAGATTGATGATGAAGCTTTTGAATATTGTGATAGTTTAACAAGTATCGTATTACCAAATAGCATAACAGAAATTGGTAATTACGCTTTCAGTAATGCATCTAGTTTAACAAATATTACAATACCAAGCACTGTAAAGGAAATTGGAGGCTATGCTTTTGAGGGTACACCATGGTTAGATAAAAAAAGAGGGGAACGTAAAGACCATCTTGCAATTATAAACAATAATATTTTAATAGATGGACAGAAAGTAGAAAACAATATTATTATTCCAGACGAAATAATGATGATAAGTGATAGTGCTTTTAAAGATTGCAAAAATTTAACAAATATTACAATACCAAGCACTGTAAAGGAAATTGGAAACTATGCTTTTGAGGGTACACCATGGTTAGATAAAAAAAGAGGGGAAAATACAAACAATCTAGTAATTATAAATAATGTTCTTATAGATGGACGTAAAGCAGGGAATGTGGTCACAATTCCAAAGGGAATAACGAAAATTAACAGTAGAGCTTTTGAATATGATAGTGATTATGAATATGATTGTTTGACTAATATCATAATCCCAGAGGAATTAACAAAAATAGGTGATTATGCTTTTGCGAATTGTTATTCTTTAAATGATATTATATTACCCGATACAATAGAAAAAATAGGTGATTACGCTTTTTATGGAACATCTATAACTAAGATAACAATTCCAAAATCTACAGAAAGCATAGGTTGGTGTACTTTTTATTATTGTGATGAATTAAAGGAAATTACTATTTTAAACCCACATATAACACTAGACCATATTTTTGATAATATTGACTCTCAGCAAGGTCCAGGTCTGCAAGAAGTTCCATACGCAAAACCTGTTTTCAACAATAATGACCTTGTTATCAAAGGTTACAAAAATTCTACAGCAGAAACTCTTGCTGACTATTTAGACAAACATAAGGAAATCTATGCATTTAATTCAGTCACATTTGTACCTATTGATGACACATCCTCAACAGTAGCACCAAGTACAGGTTCATCAATAAGCCCTATGATTACAGCTAGTCCGACACCACAGCCAATTAGAACTTCATCCCCTGTTATTTTTCCACCAGTAATACAGACACCAATACCTACAGTAACTCCTGTGCCAAGTCCTACACCTATTCCAACGGCTACTCCTACACCAACTATTACAGCACAGCCATCACAAACACCAGTGGCAACTGTAACTCCTGTAGCCAGTGCAGATGTTCCAGACAGCACAGTAAAGCCTGTAAATACTGTTAAGCCAGAAAATACACAAACTCCAACTGCTGCCCCAACAGCAAAACCAACAAAAGAGCCAGCAAGCACAAGCCGTCCGCTTTCAACAATCCAGAAAAATAAGGCTCTGTTTAAGAAAATGAAAGTTAGTAAAAAGCTTTCTATTAAAAAAGGCAAAAGTAAGAAAGTAAAGCTTTCATTTCCAGATGATGTAACTGTTGTAAAGAAATTTAGCGGCAAAGATGGTGAAGTACAAGTTAAGTATTATACCAGTGATACAGGTGTTGCCACTATAAACAAAAAAGGCAAGATTAAAGCTAAGAAGAAAGGCTCTGTTGATATAACCACTGTAGTTACTTTTGAAAATAAGATGTCTAAAGCTTTCTCCACTAAAGTTAAGGTAAAGAAAAATAAAAAGGCTATAAAATCAGTAAAGGAATCTAGTATATAATATCAAAAGGCTTATGCCAGATAATTATTATATTTGCTTATAGAGAGATACACTTCCTATTAAAAAGGGTGTATCTCTTTTTAAGTTCCGCCGCTATTGTGCCTGTCGGCACAGCGGCTCTTATTGTCTCTACAGTAACACTTATCCTTATAAATGTAACATAATGAAATATTAAATTATGTTTCTTAGGAGATATACGGCTTAAAAACAGGGTTATATAATGGTTAAATATGTATTACACTTGAAATAATATACAATACTTTTCTGTAGTAGTGTAGGCTGATACCTATTCATATTAATTATATAAATAAGATTTCTTTATTGATAATTCTTCGGTCATTTTCTCATTTTTGATTCATTCCTCTATCTGAGATTCCATTTCTTCGATTTCTTGTTGTCTGCATGATTCAGCTAATGCCTCTAGTTCTTCTCTTTTCTTATAACAATCCTCAATGACCTTTGTAAGTTGTAGCTCGACAACCCATTTTATGTAGTTTATTGTATCATTAGCTATCATTTGCTCGATTAGACGATTATTCCGCATTTCTAGTACTTCGGGTTTAATACCTGATGCCTTGTAATCAATCTTTGATGATGCGTGTTCACTAACCAAGTTATTTAATAAATTAAAAAAGTATTGAACCGTATACTCGTTACTTCCAATAAAAGCATTAACAACAGCCAATAAATCATTATCAGAGAAACTTTTTATCTCTTTTAATGTTTTTATTGCATTATCTGACAATCCTAATTCACTGCTGATTGTGCAATTTTTCACATCTTTGGCATTACTACACCCTAAAAGATAATCCATGGGAACTTTAAAGGTATCTGCATATTTAATCAATATATCCGCTGTAGGTTCAGCTTTTCCTGTTTCTATCCTGCTGAGTTTTGCAAGACTTACATTACAAAGACTAGCCATATATTTCAGTGTTATTTGTTCTCCTATATCAGCATTTATGTCGTTATATTCCTCTCGTACTTCTCTAAGCCTATACATATTATTTCATTCCTCCTTTTTTCATATATAAAAATTATAATATAAATTTATAACTTCTTTCTATTTTGAACATTTTACCCTACTGTGTTTCAAAATATGTTTTAATCTCTTCGGGTCTAATT
>DESG01000080.1:0-32744 GCA_002361175.1 Lachnoclostridium sp. UBA3320
AAATATGTTTATTATATTTTAATAAAAAATTAATGATACAGATTCTCATTGGCAAATTTTGATTGCAAGTCTATATAAATATATGGTATTATTTTGTCTATATTGAATTGGAGGTTTTTTTATGAAAGTTGAATTACATGCACACACAAGTGAGACAAGTCCATGTGGCAATATTAGCGCAAGAAAACTTGTAATGATGTATGAAGAAAAAGGATATGACGCTGTTGTTATTACAGACCATTACAGCAAATGGGTAATGGATAGTAACCATATTACAAAACCATGGGAGTTTACCGAATTTTTCCTTAATGGATACCACTCTGCACTAAATTATGCACAAAGCCATAAATGCAATATAAAAATACTTCTTGGAGCAGAAGTGAGTTTATTAGAAAGCCCAAATGACTATTTGCTCTATGGCACAGATGAGGAATTTTTTAATCAAAATCCATTACTTTTCAAAATGCCGCTTAAAAAACTTTACAAGCTGTGTCATAAAAATGGAATACTACTTGTACAAGCACATCCATGCAGAGCTTATTGTACTCCAGCAGATGCACATTTTCTTGATGGTATAGAGGTATATAATGGCAATCCACGCCATAATAGTAATAATAATAAAGCTTACAAATTGGCAGAAGAAAATGGGCTTATTATGACTTCAGGAAGCGATTTTCATGAAGAAGAGGACCTTGCAAGGGGTGGAATAATTACAGAAGATGATTTTAATTCTATACATGAGCTTACAGAAATATTAAAAATGGGTAAATATGGAATTATCTTAGTTTAATTGCAAGGAAAGGAATTTGTATATGAAACGCAATATATTAGTACGCTCTTTTTTAAAAATATATAACATAATACAGGTATTTTCAGAGGAAATGAAAAAAACTGCTATCTCAGCATTTGCTGGTCAGTCAGCTTTTTTTATGATGTTGTCATTTTTTCCATTTATTATGTTTTTGTTAGCTCTTCTCAGATTTATGCCATTTACAGAAGATGCATTAATAAGTGTATTAGAAGCATTTGTACCAACATCATTTCATGAGTTTTTAAAGACACTTATATCTGGTATATACAACAGCCAATCTGCCACACTTCTGCCTGTGACAATTATTACTTCAGTATGGCTTGCGTCAAAATCATTTCTTTCGCTTGCTAATGGATTAAATTTTGTGTATGAAATTGATGAAACTAGGAATTTTATACTAATACGAATCTACGCCGTTATTTACACTATAATATTTGCACTGCTTATTATTGCAAGCCTTACTGTTATAGTCTTTGGAAATAGTATATATTTATTTATACGAAAGCACATCTATTTCCCATTTTTACAGGATATAATTCTGTCAGTTATAAGTCTTAGGTCAGTTGTAAGTTTTTTTATAATGTTTTGTTTTTTTATAATAATGTATAAAGCCATACCAAATAGAACAAGCAATTTTAAAAGCCAAGTTCCAGGAACACTTGTTGCAACATGCGGCTGGCTTGTTTTTTCATGGCTTTATTCATTTTATGTAGACCACCTTAATAATTACGCAACATTTTATGGCACTATGACAGTTATTGCTCTTCTTATGGTATGGCTTTATGCATGTATGTATATACTTTTCTTTGGTGGTCTTATAAATAAGATGCTTGATAGAAGAATATTTAAAAACTAGACACTATTTTAGTGCTGTCTTTACATCTTGTACTTTTATTCCATTAAAATAGTGTTTAAGGATTGTGACATAGTTTTTACCAGACTCTGCCATTGCCACTGCACCAGTCTGGCTAAGACCTGCACCATGACCAAATCCGCCACCTATTATCTTAAAAAAAGTGTTTTTCTTAGACTGTACTATATCAATATAAAATGCTGCACTAGGGAGCATTGAATACGAAGGTACGCTTGTACCACTTTTTCTATTTATTTTTTCATAAACGGGTGCAAGGACTTTCCGTATATTGTACTGTGTGCACACTTTTACTACGTTATTTGTACCAACAATCACAAGTTCTGTAACAAGTCCACTATCTTCTCTCTTTTCAACACGCAGTTTTTTAACTTTTCCAATACTCTTTAATGGTTTTGACACATATGTACCATTTTTTCTCTGTGTAAGTATAAGTGATTTATCAGAAAGATAGCAGTTGTACAATGCAGAATCAATTCTTTCACTTAACTTAGAAGCATTTAGTGTTACACTCCATCTGTACCAGTCGTCACCACTGTCATATGTTTTATAATTTTCAGAATTAATAAAATCTCTGAAAGCATTTTCATCTGACAAATCTGTACTAGCTCCTTTGACAGAATTTTTTCTTAATGTCTGCAGCGAGCCAAGAAGATATGGTACTTCTTCTTCTGTATTCCACACGTCCTGTCCATCCGCAGTATAGCCCCAAGATGTTGAAAAATAATATGTAACAATAATTTGTCCATTCTTTGTTGCCACTCTGCCATAAGTTTCATCTACTGCTTTCCTTGAACGTTCATTTTCAGGTATATTATTATATACCTGACAAGCCACACTGTCATCTAAATCAGCACCATAAGTTTTATAGCTTTTCTCTTTTATCTGATTATAAGCATAACTCCTTGCGCAAACCGCCTGTGCTTTAAGTGCCTCCATATCACTTTCTGTCGGCATTTCACTTGGCACTACAGCATAAAGGTACTTCTCAAGCGGCAGTTCATTAACCATAAGAAATCCGTTCTTTGTCCATTTTATCTCCATAGTTCCACGATATACAGGATTTATATCTCTCCGTTTAAAAGATAATATTTTAATACCATGTCCACCTTTAGAACTAATGATAAATTTGCCTCTCTTTAAATTTTTTTTGGACATATCAAAAGAAATTTTCTTACCTGCACTATAATTTGTTGTTTTGTTTCTTGATGTCACTTTAAATTCATTGTCACAGGTAAGTTTTATATTGTCATGATAATAACTTTCAAAATCATTTGACATAATAAGAACTCTTACATTACGAGAAGTGCCAGGTTTAAGAACTTTTATTGGCTGCTTTGTTTCTTTAGGTGCTTTTGTACGTACTGGTGCTTGTGTAACTGCTGGTTTTTGTGTAACTGCTGGCTTTTGTGTAACTGCTGGCTTTTGTGTAGCTATTGGCTTTTGTGTAACTGTTGGCTTTTCTATATTTTCCTGTTCTACAATAGTTTCGCTGGTTTTTTTTGTATCATTAAATGTGATATATCCTTTAAAATATGCCTCTAATACTACACAGATAAGACAAAGTACAGATAATGCCAATAATAATTTTAATTTTTTCATATCCTTTCTCCAAAATTTTTCTTACCTAATATTTAGCATTTTTCTGGTTCTGGATATTCTTTTCCAGCCATATCTGTTGTCACTTTAATCATTACCTGTGGTTCAAGTGGCATATCCTGCATATCTGTAGCTGTCTCTGCAATGGCATTTACTACGTCCATGCCTTCTGTCACTTTGCCAAATGCAGCATATGAACCATCAAGATGTGGTGAAGTTTTATGCATAATAAAAAACTGTGAACCAGCAGAATCAGGCATTGCAGAACGTGCCATTGACAGTACACCCTCTGTGTGTTTTAAGTTATTTGTAAAGCCATTTCTTGTAAATTCACCTTTGATAGAATAGCCAGGACCACCCATTCCATTTCCGTCAGGGTCTCCGCCCTGTATCATAAAACCATTAATTACTCTGTGAAATGTAAGTCCATTATAAAAATTCTTATTTACAAGTGAAATAAAATTATTTACTGTATTTGGTGCTATATCAGGATATAATTCTGCTTTAATAACACCTGCTGTTGTTTCAAAAGTTATGGTTGGATTCATAATAACCTCCTTAAGTTTTTTTGCTATTATAATACTACCATTCTAATAAGTCAACAATTCCTTTTTTCGAGCGTATACACATTGTCCTTTATTTCCTTTATTGCATAATTGCCTGTTTCATCTCCTACAATAGATTCTTTTTTAAGAATTACATCTGCTCTGCCACGTTTAAATCCAAATTGACTTACGCCATTAAAAAGCTTTTCATTGCCCCATGACTGCATTGACACTATGTACATACTTCCAAGTCTTTGTGCAAAACCAGTTTTTCTTTTTCCATTTACATCAATCTCAATTATATTGTTATCAACTTTTTTAATTCCACTTATGCTTTTTACACGGTACTTAAACTTCTTACCATTGTTTTGTATAGAGTAAAGTGCAATATTTTCAGCTTTTTTCTTATAGTTTTCACCAGTAACTTTTCCAAGTTTTACATAATTAGTGCCATAAGACTTAATTATATCATTTATAACTTTTTTAGCATTTTTCCCTTTAGTTTTATAATCTGTTCCATATGCAAAAAAATACACAAACAAGTCTTTTTTATGTGGATATTTCTCTGTAATATAGTCATACATTTCCTGCCCATAAAGCGAACACACCCATTTATATTCTTCTTCAAGCACAGGTCTTATAATATTTTTTTTAATAAGTGCTGCTGTTTTTTTATCTGGATTTTTTAATTTATAAGATATCTTTTTTCTAATATTTTTAATATTTTTAATGCCATATTTATACTCTTGCATACCGACAATAGGAAGACTTGTAATACTTTCATCTGCTGTATAACTTGAATCAGCACGCAGATAATAATTAAACAACACATCATCTGCTGTTATCTTTTGACCAGAAACATTTTCACAATCTTCATTAAGTGTTATACGAAAAGTAGTGATATCTCTTTTTTCATTATAAAAATTTTGCACATTACTGCTTATACACCGCCTGTCCTTTATTTCACAAAGTCCTGCATAACACAAATCAAGAAGATACTTGTCTGCTGTGGTTTTATAATTAAAAGGCGTGACATTTTTAGATATATCACCCTTAACAACAACTTTATCCTCTATTTTGTCTTTTTCTTTTTGTGATTCTTTATATTTTTCTTCATCTTCCTTCTCATTCTCTTTTTCAGGTTCTTTATTTTCAGAAGAAGATTCTTCTGTTGCAGCAATAACTTCGCCACTTGGCACAGCGCTTTCATTAAGTTCTTTTCCAATATTATATACACTTATAATAAGCAGTATAAAAAGAACAATATAAATTATTCCTGTAGCAAATACTTTTTTCATAATAACTAGTCCTTTCTGGATTTAATAAAAAATAACAGTTTACAACCAGCTATTACAAGAATAAACTACTATACAGATATGTTCAATTATATTACTGTGACAAAATATTTTATAAATCTTCATAAATTTACTTTGTGTGACAAAACAATTTCTGTTTTTGTACACATAATTTACATGATTGTCCCATACTTATATATCAATATAAATTTTGGATTCTGCTTGAAAATCCACGGAGAGTTGAATGAAATCTATTCCGAAAAATTCAAAAAACTACAAAAAACTTCCTGCGGCATGTAAAATAACATTGTTTTTTGCTATTATAGGTTTAATTGTTGGTTTAATAACAGGAAACCTATTAAAAGAGAGCCTTTACTCACCTCTTATAACCATTTACAATGAAACTATAAACAATATACCAGAACTTGATATAAACAGAATGGATATACTGCTCCTTGCCTTAAAAAGAAACCTGAAACTTTTTGTACTTTTATATCTTTTTGCACTTACTAATCTTTGGACATATTACTACTGTGCATTTGCACTTTATACAGGATTTACTAATGGACTGCTTTTATCATTTAATATTATACTTAATGGAATATCTGGAATAATACAATTTTTATTTTATATTTGTCCACAGGTACTGTTATTTATACCACTATATTTAATGATAATTGCACATTGTAATAGTTTTCATGATGAATTTATATCATGTGTAAGTTATCCAACTCATGATAACTCAAAACAAAAAAAAGGAAAACTGGCACTTTGCCAGTTCCCATTTATAATACTGTGTTTATTATTTATAACGGCGGGATGTTTTATAGAAGCAAATCTTAATTTACCACTTGTGATATGGTATTCAAGCCATCTAGCATAGGTTATAGTTTTACACAGGAGAGGCAGTTTTGCCCTTCCTGTAGTAAACTTTAGCCAAAATATTATATCCCTACTTTTCCGCTATTCATTCCTGCCATTCCATCGCTAAGAGGCAGCCAATCTAACACTTTTTTAATATATCTGTTCCAAAAATCCCACTCATGGTTTCCTTTGCCTTCTTCAAATGTAATGTCAATTCCAGCAGACTTAAGTGTATTATAAAACTTTTTATTGGCATCCATAAGAGAATCATCTGTACCACATGCCATATATATTTTTGGAAGTTCTTTTCCTTCTTCTTTTAATTTTAATGCCAACCATTCAGGGTTTTTGTCACTTTCTTTCACTTTGGACAAGTCGCCAAAAATAGATTCTGCATAACTCTTAGTTTCCATAAAAAGTGGAGACTCATCTTTATAATTTTCTAGCCCATCTATAATTATTGCAGATGACAAAGCACCTATATAACCAAATGTTTCATGGTATTTTAATCCATTTCTTAAAGCACCATAGCCACCCATTGAAAGTCCTGCAATAAATGTATCTTCTCGTTTATCAGACAGTGTAAACATCTTACGCGTTATATCTACCAGCTCTTTTCCAATAAATTCTCCATACATAGCATGGGATTTTTCTTGGTCTAAGTAAAACATATTTTCCCCAGATGGCATTACAACTGCAACATTTTTTTCATCTGACCACCTCTGGATATTAGTACCATTAACCCAGTCTGTATAATTTCCCAAAATGCCATGTAATAAATATAATGTTTTATATGGAGCAGCTTTTAGCTCTGGCTCTCCTGGAAGAGTTATTTTGTCTGCAGGAAGCAGTACATTCACCGTTACAGTCCTCATAAGTGACTTTGAAATAAAATTTACCTGTAAAAATGCCATATCTTATCTTTTCTCCTTTTTTAATTTTTGTTTCTTCCACAGCACTGTTTATATTTTTTACCACTTCCACAAGGACAAGGGTCATTTCTTCCGATTTTTTTTCCACTGCGTATAAATGAACCATCTTCTTCACTGTTCCACTGGAGTTTTTCTGCGTTACGGCGTTCTTGTGGATAAAGTTCATAATAATGTCCGCCATTCATATACTTTTCAGCTTTGTTATAATATTTTAACAGTTTTTCTTTAATATATGATATGTCTTCTCGCTCAAGCTGCTTAAAAAAGTCTTCCATTGCTGTGTATAATTCAGGATATTCATTTTTTACAATATCAAATTCCTCTTTTATTTCTGGCATACGCTCTATAATAAGCAGCTTACAGTCTGTTTGTGCAAAGCGTATAATCGTATCGTCATATATCTTATATGCTAATATAAAAGCCTCAAAACACCACTGAAACTCTACACTAAGATGCGAATTAGCTTCCATTTTAACTTCAATAAGCTTGTTTGTAATAACATACCATTGGTCGGAATATTTTTCTTGCGGCAAGTATTTTTTTGTTTCATTAAAAATTTCTTCTATATAATTTATGCAGTTACAGTCGTCATCTTCCTCTGATGCTGCCATAATTATCGCCAAAAGAATTTCAAATGTTTCATCATCATATTTTTTAATAAGCCGTCCTATAGACTTTGTAAATTCTAAATAAAGCTTTACTATTTCATCAAAGCGACTGTTTATTATAAAGATATTCATTGTAAGAAGCTCCATATATGCTTCTATGTAATCATCAATATGCTCTTTTGCTTCTTTTGTATTGTCAAAACTTCTAACTAGTTCTAATAGTATTTCAACTCCTCTGCTATAGTTATTCCTGTCACGACAACAAGTTGAAAATTGTAAAATAAAATCACAATCTCTAAAACCTAGTGCGTAAGCTTTTTCAAATGCTGTAAAAGCTTTTTTCCCAAATCCTCTTTGATAATAGGCAAGTGCTAAATTTCTTTTATGAATATTTTGCTTAGGATACTTTTTTACTAATTTTTCATAAGTTTTGACTGCTTTACCACTGCTTCCGCTCATTCGTTGGCTATATGCAAGCAAAGATAACAGTAATTCAGATTCCCCAAAATCATTTATTGCATGCTCTGCCATATTTGATGCTTTTTTATAATCTTCGTTATGTATTAACGTTCTAATTGCCTTTATCACAAATATAGCATCTGGATTGTCAGGCATCTCAAAGTTTAACTCTTCGTCTTTTTTTCCTGTAACTGCTGCCAAAATGCGCTCATAAGCACCTCGTATTTTTTGAAAATGTTCAGGGTCTTTTTCTGGTGAAAATTGGCGCACAAGTTTAAAATATGCTCTTTTTGCTTCATCTTGGGTAGCATCAATATTTAGCCCTAGTATTTCATAATCATTTTGCATACTATTCCTCCATCAGTTCATGGATTTCATTTTCATACCATTCTGCATTTTCTAAATCTTCTTCAATAATAGCTTTTTTCAAAGAATATAAACAATCTTGTACATATTCTAAATCTTCTTCAGCTATTTTTCCAGATGACAGCCACTTTTCACAACGTCTCACTAATGGTCTAAAGTCTGGAGCTAATGGACTTTTTTTCCAGTTACTTACATCTATACGCTGTTCTTTTTTATCATTCTGGTTAAGCATATCAATGGTAATTTCCGCTGCATTTCCTGTACTAGGAATATATGCTTCTACATTTAACATTCCATTTAAGTTATAGGAAAATGACACTTCAATTTTTTCAAGTCCTGCCCTACGGCTTGGTATACCTTCTATATGAAAAGTGCCAAGGCAGTGATTGTGGCTTGCAGTACTAGATTCTCCTTGAAATACTTCTATTAAAGCTGACGTCTGATTATCCCATGAAGTGTAATATAACTCTTTTTTTGTTACAGGTATAGTTGTATTTCTAGGAATTATAACGCTCATATAGTCAAAGTCATCATATGATAAAGCACGAATGCCTAGTGTATATGGATTGACATCTGTTATTACAATACTATCGTCTCCGTCAAGTGCACCACTTAAAATTCCTGCTTGTATCGCTGCACCTTCTGCTACAGCATAGTCTGGGTCTATAGCTTGTACAGGTTCTTTGCCAAGGTACTGTGCAATATCTTCTTTTATTATTGGAACTCTAGTAGAGCCTCCTACTAAGAGAATCATATCAAGGTCTTTTTCTGAAACACCACTGTCATTTAAAACTATATCAATAGGTTCATGTGTTCTTTCAACTAATTCGCTTATTAGTTCTTCAAATTGAGTTCTTGTAATTGTTTCTTCAAGAGCAAGAGGTTTACCATCTTTATTGGCAATCATTGGAATTATTATCTCTGACTGTTCATTTGAGCTTAAAGCAATTTTACATTTTATAGCTTCTGATTTAAGTCTTGTCATAGCATAGATATCTTTTCTTAAATCAACACCATTTTTTTCTTCAAACCTTTCTACTAAAAAATCTATAAGTTTTTGGTCAAAATCTTTACCGCCAAGCTGATTATCGCCATTGCTTGCCTTTACTTCTAATACGCCGCCAAACATTTCAAGAAGTGTTACATCAAATGTACCTCCTCCAAAATCATATACAAGTATATGACTTTCTTCATCCAAATGTGATAAGCCATAACTAAGTGCAGCAGCAGTCGGTTCATTTATAATTCTCTCTACACTAAATCCTGCCTGTCTGCCTGCTTCTACTGTAGCCTGACGCTGTATTTCATCAAAGTATGCAGGAACAGATATTACCGCTTTTGTAATATCTTCCTCCATATATTCACCTACAAACCTTTTTACATAAGAAAGAATCTGTGCGCTGATTTGTTCAGGGGTAAAGATAGTCTTTCCAAGATGCACTCTTTCGTTAAGTCCCATTTTGCGCTTTATTTCAATTACTGTCTGTTCTGGTGCTATAATCTGCCTTGCAAGTGCTGATTCTCCTACTAATATATTTCCAGAATCATCTATTCCGACTACAGAAGGTGTCACTTTCTCTCCATCAAAATTTAATATAATCTCTGGCTTTCCATTGCGTATTACAGCTACTTCTGTAGTAGAAGTTCCTAAATCAATTCCTATTATCGTTTCCATCTGTATTTCTCCTTCCACGGTATACTGATATTTGTGCTTTTTTAACTACTTTGCCATGATAAATAAGACCTGGGCTATAAGTGTGTGCTACTGTATTGTGCAGCTTGTCTTCTTCTGTATCAATAACATTTAATATTTCATGATATTTATAATCGGCTGTTTCGCCACTAAATCCAGTTTCTTCAATTGCACACTGTTTAAATTCTGTTGAAAGCGTTTTTCTAAAAAGAGCCATCTGCTCTGCCCAGCCATCACCCACCTGACTGTTCATATCACCAATTTTTTCCTCTATAACACTTAATATTTCCTGATAATGGCTAACAAGCGACAGCAGTGCTTTCTCACGCTCAGTATCTTCTTTAATTTGACGTTCATATTGTATACTTAAAGCCTCCTGCGCTTTTCCTTCGTCCAGCATATCTTCAATAGATTCTGAATGGCGTTTAAGCTGTTTACTGTTATCTTCAAATAATATATCTATTTGTTTAAACTTATCATCAAACATCATCTTTAACCCATTAAGTATTTCTGATTGTTCTTTCTGGGCTTTCTGTAACTCTTCCTGTCCCCTTTTTGTTTCTTCAAGGATAGTTTTTATTTCCTGCTCTGTCTCATGTTTTTTTCTGCCAAACATTTTTATTTTCCTTTCTGCAAATTTTAATCATAATTTAAGATACTGCCCCTAAAATATACAATATCATATACAATATCACAAGCAACCCATTTACAACAGAACCTATAGCAGGAAAAATTGGTCTTATGTTCTCTTGCCTTAGTGCAAACCATGCCATTATAAATCCAATAACACTTATAAAAAAACTTAATACACCAATAACACCTACATTAATCCCTCCATTGCCTCCTTCTTTACCTGACATAACACAAGCTGTGGCAAATGATATAAACGAAAGCATACTAAGTGTAAATGATGCTATTCCAAGCGGAGGATGCTTTTTATCAGTTAGGCGAAGTTCTCCCTGTTCTTTCTTATGTCTCCTTTTATTCACTTTATCACCTTACCTTTTTCCGTAAATTTGTGCATAATGCATATGCATATGCAAAACATTATATAACCAAGAACCCCTCCCATTGTATTTAAGATAACATCATCTATATCACACGAACCAAGTTTTGAAACAAGTTGTATAAGCTCAATTATAACTGAGCATAAAAAACTTAAAAATGTCATTTTAAATATGCTTCTCTGCTTATTTGAAAGTATTGGCATCACAAATCCAAATGGCATAAAACATACGATATTTCCTATAAGATTCAGTATTACATTAAAACTTCCAATCTCTTTGCTGTAATTTATATATCTTTTAATTTCAGTAAATGGCTTTAAATTGTAGTGGTATGTGTCGCTTGGAGTACGTCCAAGTTGTTCGCTGAAAAATAAAAAATAAACCATCATGCATAAATATATAATAAATAAAATCCACGAAAAAATACGGATTATTTTTTTATGTTTCCTTTTCACAATAATTTCCTGCCTATTTTTTAATATTTAAAAACGGACAGTACTGGTCTAGCCAGCACTGCCTGCTTTTTCAAACCTCAATTATTTATTATATACTAATGTTCTTTTTTCGTAAAGTAAAATCTATTGACGCAGTACGACTTCTTTTTTTGCAAGTGAAGAAATTATTTTATCCATAATCTGATTTGCATCACTATCTGTAAGTGTTCTGTCTTTTGCTCTAAGAACTATTTTATATGCAAGAGATTTATATCCCTTTAAAAGCTGAGAACCTTCGTATATATCAAAAAGTTCATATGACTCTAAAAGCTGTCCTCCTGCTTTTCTTATTATCTCTTCTATTTCACCTGCTGTTACTTCTTTTTTCATACTAAGACTTATATCACGTGTAATGGCAGGGAATTTTGGAACTCCCTGATATTTTACATAAGCATCTGCCATATCTGTGGCGGCTTTCATATCAATTACTGCTATATAAGTCTTTTCACCAATTTCAAAGCTTTTCTGTACAACTGGATGCACTTCTCCAATAAATCCTATATTATGCTTTTTATAAATAATATCTGCCTGTCTGCCTGGATGAAGATAAGCTTTACCAGCATCTGGCTTATATTCTGCCTTCTCTTTAAGACCAAGTCTGTAAAGCACATCTTCTACAACGCCTTTCATTGTAAAGAAGTCACCTTCGCCATACATTCCAAGTGCAAGCTGCATACGTTCGTCTGGAAGTTCTGACAGTGGTATCTCTTTTGGAATATAGACATTGGCAAGTTCATAAAGGCGCACATTTTTATTCCTTCTGTTATAATTAGTTGAAAGTGATGACAATATACCACCAAGTGCAGATGTGCGCATTACACTGTAGTCTTCTCCAAGTGGATTATTTATACGTATGCTTTTTCTGAGTGTATCATCTTCACTAAGGCAAAGCTTATCATAAACTTTTGGACTTTCAAATGAAAATGACATACCTTCGCAGAAACCATATCCTTCAACTACTGTACGCACTATTTTTTCATGTTTTAATTTGTCTGAAAGACCGCCTGTTGTAGCTGAACTCTCTGGAAGTGTCATAGGTATCTTGTCATATCCATAAAAACGAGCTACCTCTTCTGCAAGGTCTGCCATGCGTTCAAGGTCTTGTCTCCATGTAGGCACAGTTACAATCTTTTTATCCTTATCAACTATTAAATCTATTGCTTCAAAATATTTTACCATATCTTCTTCTGATATGTCTGTGCCAAGAAGTGCGTTTATCTTATCAGCATCATATGATATATTTATAGGTTCTTTCTTTACAGGATAAAAATCAACAACGCCGCCAACAACTTCACCTGCTCCAAGTTCTTCGACAAGCTGGCAAGCTCGATTCATTGCTTCAAGTGCATTATTTGGGTCAAGTCCTTTTTCAAACTTAGCCTGTGCATCAGTACGCATACCTAGCTTTTTTCCTGTAAGACGTATATTAGTGCCATCAAATGTTGCAGCTTCAAAAAGCATTGTAGTAACATTATCTGTTATCATAGAATTTGCACCGCCCATAATGCCAGCAAGTCCTATAGGTTTTTTGCCGTCACATATCATAAGCATAGTATCATCAAGTTCTCTTTCCTGTCCATCAAGCGTTGTAAATTTCTCACCTGACTCTGCTTTTCTTACAACAATTTTTCTATCTTCTATAGTGTCAAGGTCATATGCGTGCATTGGCTGTGCATACTCCTCCATAACATAGTTTGTAATATCTACTATATTGTTAATCGGTCTTATACCTACTGATGCAAGTCTTCTCTGCATCCACTCAGGTGATGGTGCAAGTTTTATATTCTTTACTACTCTTGCTGTATACCTAGGACAAAGCGCTGGGTCTTTTACTTCCAATGAAATATATTTATTTACATCCTCATCATTGCCAGTTTGCGTTACTACAGGAGGCACAAACTTTTTGCCAAATGTTGCAGCAACTTCACGTGCTATGCCTAATACACCAAAACAGTCAACACGGTTAGATGTAATTTCATATTCAAACGCAACATCATGCAGTCCTAGAAGCTCTATTGCGTCAGAACCAATTTTAGCATCTGCGTATTCTGGGTTATCACTTAATATATAAATGCCATCTGGATCTGCATCTGGGTACATATTAGAATTAGAACCAAGCTCATCTATCGAGCACATCATACCAAATGATTCCACACCACGCAATTTGCCCTTTTTGATTCTATAGCCCTTTTCAGATTCACCATCTTTATGTGAACCTGCAACATGACCACCATCAAGTACAACAGGAATCTTTTGTCCCTCTTTTACATTTGGCGCACCTGTTACAATCTGAACCTCAGTTCCATCTTCATCAATCTGTACTTGACAAACAACAAGTTTATCTGCATTAGGATGCTTTTCTATTTTATTTATCTTTCCCACAACTATTTTGTCAAGGTTTTTGTCAAATTCCTTAAATCCCTCAACTTTTGTACCAGATAATGTCATTGCATCGGTGTATTCTTTGGCGTTGCACTCAAGGTCTGGCACATATGCTTTTATCCATGATAATGATGTATCCATTTTCTACCTCCTAGATTTAGAATTGATTAAGGAAACGTGTATCGTTTTCATATAAAAGCCTCATATCATCTATTTCATATTTAAACAGTGCAATACGTTCAAGCCCTACACCAAACGCAAATCCTGTGTATTCTTCAGGGTCAATACCACTCATTTCAAGTACATGTGGATGTACCATACCACAGCCAAGTATCTCAACCCATCCTGAACCTTTGCAGAAACGGCATCCTTTACCGCCACACTTAAAACATGACACGTCCATCTCTGCGCTAGGCTCTGTAAACTGGAAATGATGTGGTCTAAACTTTACTTTTGTTTCTTCGCCAAAAAGCCTTTTTGCAAATTCCTGAAGCGTTCCTTTAAGGTCGGCAAATGTAATATTTTTGTCAATTACAAGCCCTTCTATTTGGTGGAATGTTGGTGAATGTGTTGCATCTACTTCATCAGAGCGAAATACTCTGCCAGGTGCTATCATTCTTATTGGAAGTTTCCCTTTCTCCATCTCATGTACTTGTACAGAAGATGTCTGTGTACGCAGCAGTATATCCTTTGTAATATAAAATGTATCTTGTTCGTCTTTTGCTGGGTGGTTTGCAGGAATATTTAATGCCTCAAAATTATAATAATCTTTTTCTATTTCAGGACCTTCAACAACTTCATATCCCATTCCTATAAATATATCTTCCACTTCTTCTAATGTAATTGTATTTGGGTGTCTGTGTCCTCTTGCAAGTCTCTTGCCAGGCAACGTGACATCTATTGTTTCACCAGCAAGTTTTTCTTCAAGCATTGTCTGTTCAAATTCTTTTTTCCTAATAGTTAGTTTTTCTTCAATCTTGGCTCTTGCTTCATTTACCATCTGTCCAGCTTTTGGTCTGTCTTCTGGTGCAAGGTCTTTCATGGATTTAAGCAGAGAAGTGATTTCACCTTTCTTACCTAAAAAAGAAACTTTAATATCACCTAAATCGTCAAGCTTTTCTGATGCTCCAATCTGTGCCATAGCACTTTCCATAATTGCTTTTAATTTATTTTTCATAATTTTACATCAATCCTTCCTATCTTTTCACTTTTACGATGAAAAAACGCCCCTGCCAAAACGGCAGGGACGGAATTACTGCTCTGTAAAATGCACGTTCTTTGCCTTTACACACTCTGTGTTGTATTATAGCAAAAAAATTATATGGTATCAACCCTAATTTTTATTTTAATATTGCAACAATCTTTTCAAATTCCATTGCGTGTGATGCCTTAACAAGTATAGAATCACCTTCTTTGACAACACCATTTATCATTTCTGCTGCCTTTTGTGTATCTTCATAGTATAAAATATTGTGGTTTTCGTCTGTTGCAAGTGCTCCCATAACATACTGTTTGGCAAGCTCTCCTACACATATTATACAGTCAATACCAGAATTAACAGCATATGTTCCAATATCGTAGTGAAGCATTTTTTCATTAGTGCCAAGTTCAAACATATCGCCTATTACTGCAACTTTTCTGCCGTGTGCGCCAGCAAGTACATCTATTGCAGCTTTCATAGAAACTGGGTTTGCATTGTAACAGTCATCCATTATGGTGAACTTATCTGTTTTTATAATATTACTGTGACCACCTACAGGTACAAACTTGTTTATGCCAGCTGCAATCTCTTCTGCCGTCATGCCAAGGTCTATAGCTATAGCAACAGCAGCAAGAGCATTTAATACCATATGCATACCTGGAACTGATATATGAAGAGCTATTCTTTGATTTTTTGTTACTGCATCAAAGTATATGCCATCAAGTCCACTATTAATTATATTGTCTGCAAACACATCACAGCCTCTGTCTATCCCATAGTAAACAGGTTTTATACCATTTACTTCTGTTATATTTCTAAGCTTATCATCATCACCGTTAAGATAGACCTTTCCATCACTTGCCATATGTGAAAAAATTTCTGTCTTTGCTTTTAAAACACCATTTCTGTCGCCAAGTGTTTCAAGGTGGCACTGTCCAATATTAGTTATAACACATATATCAGGCTTTGCAATCTGACTAAGCCTTGTCATCTCGCCAAATTCACTTATGCCCATCTCCACAACTGCAATTTCATGTTCCTCTCGCAGACGAAACAGTGTAAGGGGAACACCTACTTCATTATTGTAGTTTCCTTGTGTCTTTAGTGTATTAAAATGCTCTGAAAGCACGGAAGCTATCATTTCTTTTGTTGTAGTCTTACCAACACTTCCTGTTATACCTATAATCTTAGTATTACAGACTATACGATAATACTCTGCAATATCTTTTAGTGCTTGATAACATGACTCTACTTGTATAAAAGCCTTTTCTTGCAAAAAGTCTGTATAATCATCTTTAGGGTCATTTTCTGAAATGCAACAGATAGCTCCCGATGTATACATATCAGATATAAATTTATTACCATCAGTGCGTGCACCCTTTATTGCAATAAAAAGCCCATTAACAGTAATATTACGGCTATCTGTTGTTATAGAGGAAACTTCTGTATCTTTTACTTTTTCACTGCCATAATATATACCATTACATACTGTGGCAATTTTTGCTGGTGTTATCTGTTTCATACATTAATCCCCTTTTTTATACTTTTCCAAAGAAACAGAGACTATTTTTTCACAAAGCCTGTCATAACTTATACCATCAGCTTTAGCTTCTTGAGGCAGCAGGCTTAATGGCGTCATGCCAGGGAGTGTATTGGCTTCAAGACAGTATATGTTGCCATCTTTATCAAGTAAAAAGTCAACTCTTGCATATACTTCAAGTCCAAGTACATGGTATACCTCTTCTGCATATTTTTTCATATTAGCAGTCAATTCTTCGCTAATATTTGCAGGGCATACATCTTCTGCCATATCTGGCTGATATTTAGTTTTGTAATCATAAAATCCCTGTTTTGGAATTATCTCAATAATAGGACACGCTTTTCCATCAATTATACCTACTGAAAATTCTCTTCCTTTTATATAATCTTCTACAAGGACTAAATCTTCATATCTAAATGCAGTTTCTAAAGCTTTTATGTATTCTTCTTTATTGTATGCTATGCTTACGCCTACACTTGAGCCGCCACAACATGGCTTGACAACACATGGAAAATTTGGAATCCTATTCTCTTTTTCTTTCTTCGTCACAGTAAAACCTGCAGGCACTGGTATACCACTTTCTTTTAATACCTTTTTAGACACTAACTTATCCATAGCAAGTGCGCTGCCAAGTGAACCAGAGCCTGTATACTTTATTCCTAAAATATCAAATGCTGCCTGCAATTTGCCATTTTCACCATCAGCACCATGGAGCGCCATAAATACAATATCTGCCATATTACATATATTGATAACGTTAGGTCCTGGCAAAGAATTAATATTTCCTGGACGCAGTTTCTTTATTTCATCAATATTTGGGTCTGTGACATTGATACCATTAATTTCACTATCAATCAGGGATTCTTTTTCAAATATATTATCTAGTGCATCTCCTTCTTTTCCATATCCAAAAAACAAATCCAACAATACGGCTTTATGCCCGTTTTTCCTTAAAGCGTCACATACACCCTTTCCAGTAATAAGTGAAACTTCTCTTTCTGTACTAATCCCTCCAGCTAATACTGCTATTTTCACGGCAACCTCCATTTTATGCTAATTTATTATTATTATTTTACAGGTCTTGCAATCATAACGATAGAATTATTCTGTGAATATTCATAATGTATAACTTTATTATTGCTGCTGCTTGCTGATACATCCATATCCTGACCTGTGTAAATCTCTACATGTGATATATTTTTATAACGTCCATTCTTAGTATATGAGAAGAAAACTAAGTCTCCTGGCAAAAGTTTATCAGAAGAAACTGCTTTATCATAAATTTTCTTTCCATTGTTAGAACACCATTTTGCTATTTCAGCAGCAGTAGGCGCCCAACCTGAATTTACACCAAAGTATACACCATACTGTGAATAAATTCTCCAAATAAGTGAACTACAGTCATAATAACCTTTGCTCATTCTCTTTGCCTGGCTGTACCTTGTCTTTGTATTAGATATTGAAATAGCTTTCTTTGAAGCCTTGTAACCCTTTAATGAGGCAACTTCAACTGGTATCTCTATTTCACGTCCATCAGCATAGGCAGTAATAACTGTACTTCCTACTTTCTTAGCTTCAACAGTACCATATTCGTCTACTTCTGCTACAGCAGGTTTATCACTTGTATATGTAACTGTGCTGACACTTTCATCTATTCCTTCTATTATTATGTCTTCAGAAGCACCTTTATAAGTTGCTATGCCATCTTCATCATAATAAGGGTCTGTTACTGTGACATAACAGTCAATGTCTTTACCATCAACATTTATCGTAACAACATCTTCTCCAGCACTTCCAGCATAAATTTTTCCCTCTTTTTTAAAATATGCACAACCTTCAGAACTAATACCTATGTTCCATTCAATAGTACTTATTTCACTTATACCTTCTAACTGAATATTTTTGGCAGTATCTTCAGCTATCACAATATTACTCTCTGAAAGTGTAGGATTTGTAACTATAATTTTTGTTGTAAGCTTTAGGTTGTCACCTTTTGCTGGCTTTATAACAGCAGTAACTTCTGTTTCACCAGCTGCTATTGCAATAATTCCACCATCTGTAGCAGCCATAACTGTTTCATCAGCAATTTTCCATTTAATTGCCTCATCCCCTTCAAGCGGAGTATAATTAGCTATTTCTGGTGTATATGCACCAGTGCCAAGTGCTCTTGCATAACTTTCTGACTGAAATGTTGGAGTGATAACATTTACTTGTGCCACTTCAACTTTTTTGTCATTATCAACTGAGACATAAATTTGTGCACTGTTAAAACTATGTGCTGTTACACTTCCATCATTGTTTATTACAATGCCCTCTTCAGATGATGTGTACATATATTTTCCTGTGTCATATGTCTGTGATGCTGCAAGAGATACACTCTCTCCATATGCAATATCTATCTGTTCAGGTTCACAAACTTCTACCACAAACACTTCTGTCTTATTTATTTCATTATATGTAAATGTAATATCAATCTTGGCACTTCCTGCTTTAACTGCTGTAACAGTTCCATTACTGTCAAGCGTTGCACATTCAGGTTCAGTGTTTTCAATATTCCAATTATAGTTAATGCTGTAACCAGCGTCTGCTGCATTATAATCGCCATTATAATTAGTTTCCAGAAATTCTTCACTGACGTAACTTCTCAAATTTACTGTTCCACCTACAAATACTGATGCTGATTCCTGATATAAAAGCTTGTCCAGTGCAGAGGCTTTCTGCCACACAAGGCAGGTCAATGCAAGCATGGCAAATAAGCACATTACTTTTATGTGCCTTCTAGTTTTTTCAGGTTTTTTTGTTGTCTCTTCCTTGTCTTTTATAAGACTTAACATCTTTCATCCTCCAATCTCTGTTTACTATAAAATATCATCATTATAATTTCCGTAGACCATATCAATATACTCCCAGATTTCATCTTTGCCTGATTTTGTAATTGATGAAAAAGTTATTACAGGTGTTGTCTCTTCGACCTTTAATGTCTGCTTTATATCTTTAATAAGCTTAGGTTTCTGAGAGCGTTTAATTTTATCCTCCTTTGTAGCTATTATAATAGGATTAAAACCATAACTTCTACACCAATTATACATCTGTATATCATTTTTATTTGGCGTGTGACGTATATCTACAAGTAAAAATATAAGTCGCAGGGCTTTTGAGCTTTCAAGATAATTATTAATCATTTTACCCCATTTTGCAACTACTTCTTTTGATATTTTTGCATAGCCATAACCTGGCAAATCTACAAAATACAGCATTTCATTAATATTGTAAAAATTAATAGTTTGAGTTTTGCCTGGCTGTCCAGAAGTTCTTGCATAAGCTTTCCTATCTGCCAGGCTATTAATAAGTGATGACTTTCCGACATTGGAACGCCCTGCAAATGCGATTTCAAGCATATGGTTGTCAGGAAGTTTGCTTTTAATACCACATACTGTTTCAAGGTTTATGCTCTTAACTTTCACTTAAAACCTCCTTAAATACTTCCTCTGCATTATGCACGTATTTTATGCTTATTCCATCTAAAATCTCTTTTTCAAGGTCATCAATGTCTTTTTTATTCTTGAATGGCACAAGCACAAGTTTTATACCAGCAGATTTTGCTGCAAGTAGCTTTTCCTTTAAACCACCTATAGGAAGAACCCTTCCTCTAAGTGTAAGTTCACCTGTCATTGCTACATCAGCTCTAACCTTTTGTGCTGTTACAGCAGAATAGATAGCTGTTGCCATTGTAATTCCTGCGGAAGGCCCATCCTTTGGCACAGAACCTTCTGGCACATGTAAATGCACATCATGTTCAGCAAAATATTTTTCAGGCAAACTTTCTGGTGCTATTGACCTTACATATGACAAAGCAATCTTAGCCGATTCCTGCATAACATCGCCAAGTTTTCCAGTAAGCTCAAGTTTTCCAGTGCCTTTCATAATATTTACTTCCACTTCAAGTGTATCACCGCCAGAGTTCGTCCAGGCAAGTCCTCTTACTATACCTACATCAGGCTTTGTATTAGCCATGTCTATAGTATACTTTTCTGTTCCAAGGAAAGTTTTAATATTGCGCTCTGACACTCTTATTTTACTGTCTGCATCTTTTGCCACTTCCATAGCTGCTTTTCTGCATATCTGCGCAATTTTTCTCTCAAGATTTCTAACTCCTGCTTCCCTTGTGTAATTTTCAATAATTATCTTAACAGCTCTATCTGATATATTAAGCTGAGGTTTTGTCAAACCATTGGCAATTTTTTGTTTTTCTAAAAGATGTTCTTTAGCAATATGAAATTTTTCATTAGATGTATAACCAGATAATTCTATAACTTCCATTCTGTCAAGAAGTGGTCTTGGAATAGTATCAGTCGTATTAGCAGTACATATAAACATTACTCTTGACAAATCTACAGGAAGTTCCACATAGTGGTCTCTAAAATGTTTATTTTGCTCAGAGTCAAGCACTTCAAGAAGAGCCGAAGATGGGTCTCCCTTATAATCGCTGCCAAGCTTATCTACCTCATCAAGCAGCATAACAGGATTTTTTACTTTAACTGTCCTTAGTGCTGCTACAATTCTGCCTGGCATTGCACCTACATAAGTGCGCCTGTGTCCTCTTATTTCAGCTTCGTCACGTACACCGCCAAGACATATACGCACATATTTTCTATCCATTGCCTTTGCAACAGATTTTGCAATAGATGTTTTGCCCGTTCCTGGAGGTCCTACAAGACATATAATCGGACTTTGACCATCTTTTTTAATTGCCTTAACTGCAATACACTCAAGCACTCTTTCTTTTACCTTTTTTAGACCATAGTGGTCTTTGTCAAGTACTTCTTTAGCATGTACTACATCTGTGTTGCTGTCGCTTAATTTGCGCCATGGAATATCAAGAAGAGTTTCTATATATCCTCTTATAACAGCATTTTCAGAAGAACTTGGACTTGTAAGTTTAAAACGTCTGATTTCTTCTTTAAGTTTTTTCTTTACTTTTTTAGATGCTTTAAGCTTTTCTAAAGCCTTTGTATACTTGTCTGCATCGTTGTCAGAATCATCATCACCAAGCTCTCTTTGTATTGCTTTCATCTGTTCACGCAGATAGTATTCTTTCTGACTGTTGCCCACCTGTTCTTTTACTTTTTTAACAACATCCTCTTGTATACGCATTATATTTATTTCACGACTTAACACAACAGAGAGCTGCTCATGTCGGTCTATTATGCTGTTTTCTGAAAGGATTTTTTGTTTTATTTGATAATTGACAGGCACATTAGAACAAATCTGATAAATCAGTGTGTCAAGGTCTGAAAGTTTTAAAATTTCATCAACAACTTTTTGATTAAACCTGCCATGTTCATTGGCATATATTTGAAATAAATCTCTAAGCCCACGTATAAGAGCAACAATTTCTAAGGTAGATAGGGTATCTTCTGCTTCTAAAAGATTTTCAACTACTCCAGACAGATAGCCGTCCTCTGTATTAAGAGATTTAAGTCTCATACGTTCCTTGCCAATTATAACAACCCTTATAATTTTTCCTGGCATATTTACTATTTGTTTTACTTCAGCAAGCGTGCCTATTTCAAATAAATCACCTATTCCTGGATTTTCAATGGCAGGGTCTTTCTGCGCAACAGTAAACACGAGTTGCTTGCTGTTCATAGCTTCTTTCAAAGCTTTAACTGTATTTTCACGTCCCACCTCAAAATATACGGTAGTCTTTGGAAATACCACTAAATCCCTTAGTGTAACTACAGGAACATTCTCCATTATATCTGCTGCTTTTACATTTTCTTCCATTTTAAATATCATTCTCCATTTACAAAATAGAGGGATTGTTAATCCCTCTCGCATTCACACAAGCAAACCTAGTGAACCTGCATATGTGTTATATATTTTATGCAATTTCATTTTTACTTCTTATTGTCTGTCTGACTTCATTATTTTTAAGAATAAGAAGTGGCTCTTCTTCACCTGTAACTGATTCTTTAGTTATAATACATTCTTTTACTTCACTATCTGATGGAACTTCAAACATTGCATCCATCATTATAGATTCCATAATAGCACGCAAACCTCTTGCACCAGTCTTTCTTTCAACTGAGCGCTTTGCCACTGCCTCTATTGCTTCGTCAGTAAATGTAAGCTCTACATTGTCCATCTCAAACAACTTCTTGTACTGTTTTGTAATGGCATTTTTTGGCTCAATAAGGATTTTTTTAAGTGCTTCCTCATCAAGTAAATCAAGTGCAACGTTTATAGGCAGCCTGCCGATAAGTTCAGGTATAATTCCAAACTTGACAAAATCTTCTGGAAGTACCTGGCGGAACAAATCGCCAATATTTTCATCTCTTTTTGTTGAAATTTCTGCATTAAAACCGATTGACTTTTTACCTATACGTGTTCCAATAATATTCTCAAGTCCATCAAATGCACCACCGCAAATAAACAGTATATTTGTTGTATCAATCTGATAAAACTCTTGGTGTGGGTGTTTTCTGCCGCCTTGTGGAGGTACACTTGCAACAGTACCTTCTAAGATTTTAAGGAGTGCCTGCTGTACACCTTCTCCAGACACATCTCTTGTAATTGAAACATTTTCCCCTTTTCGTGTAATCTTGTCAATCTCATCTATATATATAATTCCATGCTCGGCTCTTTCCATATCATAATCAGCCGCTTGTATTATCTTTAAAAGGATATTTTCTACATCTTCACCTACATAGCCAGCTTCTGTAAGGGCAGTAGCATCTGCAATGGCAAACGGAACATTAAGTATCTTGGCAAGAGTCTGTGCGAGAAACGTCTTGCCTGAGCCAGTAGGACCTATCATCATAATGTTGCTTTTTTGCAGTTCTACATCCATACTTTTGCCTGAAAGCACACGTTTATAATGATTATAAACAGATACAGAAAGTACTTTTTTAGCATCTTCCTGACCTACTACATATTCATCAAGAAACTCTTTCATCTCTTTAGGTTTAAGAAGATTAATATTCATATCATTATTGTAAATTTCTTCGTCTTCATCTTCATCTATGATTTCAGAACAAAGTTCAATACACTGGTCACAGATATAAACACCAGGTCCTGCAACTAATTTGTGGACTTGATTTTGGGTTTTTCCACAAAATGAGCATTTCAGTTTTGTATCATCTTTTTTTAATCCCATTAATTACCCTCATTTCCTTTTTGTGATTATCTCATCTATCAAACCATAATCCTTAGCTTCTTGTGCTGTCATATAATTGTCACGCTCTGTATCAGCCTGTATTCTTTCGAGTGGCTGTCCTGTATTTTCTGCAAGTATTTTATTCAGTTGATTTCTTGTTTTCAACATCTGTTCTGCCACAATGCGTATCTCTGTCTCTTGTCCTTTAGCACCACCTGAAGGCTGATGTATAAGTATTTCTGAATTTGGAAGTGCCAATCTTTTACCCTTAGTACCGCCTGATAAAAGGAAAGACCCCATGCTGGCAGCAAGTCCCATGCATATAGTAGACACATCACATTTTATATAGTTCATTGTATCATATATTGCAAGTCCAGCACTTACAGAGCCGCCAGGGCTGTTAATATAGAACTGAACATCTTTTTCTGTATCTTGTGATTCAAGAAAAAGAAGTTCTGAAACAAGTACACTTGCAACATCGTCATTTACTTCACCAGTCAAAAATATAATTCTGTCCTGTAAAAGCCTTGAATAAATATCATATGAGCGTTCTCCGCTGCTTGTCTTTTCAATAACATAAGGTATACTATAACCCATCATTTTCCTCCTTATACTTCTTCCGCTGCATCAACAACAAAATCAATAGCTTTCTGCACTGCTATATCTAACATTAATTGTTCTTTATCTGCATCGCTAAGCTGTTCTTTAAATCTATCAACTTCATTATTATACATAGATGCTATATTTTCAATTTCCTTCTCGTATTCTTCATCTGAAGTTTTGATATCTTCAGCAGCAACGATTGCTTCAAGTACAAGACGATTCTGTATACGCCTAAGTGCCTGTGGTCTTATTTCTTCAAGCACTTTCTGTGGTGTATATCCTGTAAGCTTCATATAATGCTCAACTGAAAGTCCCTGCCTCTGCAAATTCTGTGCAAATTCCTGTGTCATCTGTCTAGTCTGTTCTTCAATCATTGGTTCTGGAATATCCATCTGTGCATTTTCAATAATTTTTCCTATTACTTCTTCCGCCAAGTCTCTTTTTGCAATATCTTTTTTATTTTCAAGCATTTTATCTTTAAGGTCTTGTTTATACTCGTCTAATGTGTCAAAGTCAGATACATCCTGTGCAAATTCGTCATCAACATCTGGAAGTTCTTTTACTTTAATTCCATTAAGTTTCACTTTAAAGACAGCAGCTTTTCCACGCAATTCTTCTGCTTGATACCCATCAGGGAATGTTACATTTACATCAAACTCATCACCTATATTTTTCCCAATAAGCTGGTCTTCAAAATTGTCAATAAATGTATGTGAACCAATAACTAAAGAATAATCCTGTGATTTTCCACCTTCAAATTGTTCACCGTCCACATACCCATCAAAGTCTATTACAACAGTGTCACCTTCTTGTGATGTTCTGTCATCAATAGTAACCATACGTGAATTGCTTTCTCTTACTCTATTAATTTCTGCATTGACATCTTCATCAGAAACTTCTACTTCTTTCTTCTCTACTTTAATACCTTTATAATCGCCAAGTGTAACTTCTGGTTTAACGGCTACAGAAGCAGTAAAAATAAATGGCATTCCTTTTTCTATCTGCTCTACTTCAATTTTAGGTTGTGACACAATAACAAGTCCACTCTCATTTGCAGCTTCTTCATATGCATCAGGAATAATCATATTTGCAGCATCTTCATAAAATATTCCTGCTCCATACATTTTTTCTATCATTGCACGTGGAGCTTTCCCTTTGCGGAAACCAGGCATTGCTATTTTGTTTCTATTCTTCTTATATACGCTGTCAAGTGCTGCATCAAGTTTTTCTGCAGAAACTTCTATTGTAAGCTTTGCCATGCTCTTTTCTAAATTTTCTACCTGTACACTCATTGTAATATTTCCTCCTTATATTCAAAACGGGTATTTGTTCCCGCAATCTGTCATTTGTATAATATAGCACGAACAAACCCCTAAAATCAAGGGGTTTGGATAAAAATTATAAGTAAAAAACATTTTTAACTGATAACATGGTTATTTTTTTCTAAAATTGCTATTATTTTCTCTACATATTTTTCGCATAATTCCTGTGTTTCAGCCTCAGCCATAACACGTATCACTGGTTCTGTACCACTCTCTCTTATAAGAATGCGACCATTGCCTGCAAGTGCCTCTTCTGCTTCTTTTGCAGCATTTTTTACATCAGCATCATTTATCGCTGCTGCCTTATCAGCCACTTTTACATTCTTTAAAAGCTGTGGATAAATTTTTAAATCTTTCCTAAGCTCTGAAAGCTTTGTTTTCTTTTCAAGCATAACTTCCATAAGCATAAGAGATGTAAGCACACCATCGCCTGTAACAGCGTATTTACTAAATATAATATGACCTGACTGTTCCCCGCCAAGTGAATGGCCTGCTTCCATCATGCAGGCATTGACATATTTATCACCTACAGCAGTCTTTTCATAAAGTATACCAGCCTTGTCAAGTGCTTTGTAAAGACCTATATTAGACATAATTGTAGTTACTATTGTA
Source organism: Lachnoclostridium sp. UBA3320 (assembly GCA_002361175.1). GTDB lineage: Bacteria > Bacillota > Clostridia > Lachnospirales > Lachnospiraceae > Butyribacter. The sequence continues at coordinate 26,364 of DESG01000080.1, forward strand.
TTATTATTGAGTTCACCTTTTTCTTTAAGGTATCGTCCACACAAATAGAGTATCGCATCGCCATCAATTATCTCGCCATTGTCATCAACTGCAAGACATCTGTCTGCGTCACCATCATATGCAAAGCCTATATCAAGATTTTTTTCTTTTACAAACTCTCTAAGTTTTTCAATATGCGTAGAACCACAGTCTTTGTTAATATTTAAACCATCAGGCTCCATACCAATAGTAAATGTCTTAGCTCCAAGTGCATCAAATACACCTTTTGCCACTGAGTATGAAGAACCATTAGCACAGTCAAGACCTACACGTATATTTTTAAATGAACGTGTGGCAAGTGACATAAGATAGCCTATATACCTGTGTCTTCCTATTGAATAGTCAGTCGTGCATCCGATATTGTCTCCCGTTGCAAACGGTATTACATCTTCTGAAGCGTCTATATATTCCTCTATTTTTTCCTCTATCTCTGCCTCAAGTTTATATCCGTTGCCATTTATAACTTTGATTCCATTATCATAATATGGGTTGTGACTTGCAGAAATCATTATTCCACAGTCAAATTGCTCTGTTCTTACTACATATGATACACTTGGCGTTGGAGTTACATGCAGCAGATACACATCTGCGCCACTTGCAGTAAGCCCTGCTGATAATGCATCTTCAAACATATAACTAGAACGTCTGGTATCTTTTCCTATTACAACTCTTGCCTTATGCTCCTGTCCATAATACCACCCAAGAAAACGACCTACCTTATATGCATGCATAACATTTAAACCAACATTGGCTTCACCACGAAAACCATCTGTACCAAAATACTTCATAATAATTATCCTCCATCTATTCTCAAAACCAATACAATAATAATTTTAACATAACAAAAATTTTAAATCAATGCATAAATATAAACTAATATGCCATCTTTAAAAATCCAAATATAATCTTATGACACTTTATACAATTTATCAATCTCTTAGTTCCTAGTATAAAATGGCGAATTTAGTTCAAAATCTTGTTAAAATTCTTAAGGGAATATATTGTTTAAAATACAACTATATTATATTTATAAGAAATGGAGACATATAATGAAACATACAAACGATATTTTTATAAATGATGAAAAAACATTTGGTTTAAGGCTTGCGAAGTTGAGGGAATGCAGAAAAATAAGCGCACGTAAAATGAGCCTTGACCTTGGACAAAACAAAAATTATATCAACGCAATAGAAGCTGGCAGAAATCTTCCATCAATGTCATCTTTTTTTTGCATTTGTGATTATATTGGTGTAGCACCAAGAGATTTTTTTGACGCTGAATATAAAAATCCACTTCCAGCAAGCCAATTTGAAGATGTTTTTAGAAAACTTACTCCTGACCAAGCAGAACATATCTATCAGATTGCACTTGATATCGCTGATAAAGATTAAACGTATTAGATAAACTACATACGCTTAAAATCACATATTAAAACAGCGTATGTAGTTTAAAGGTCTGCCTTATTCTAAAAAATGACAGGGATTTTTTCGTTCAGACAAAGTGCTAAAATTATATCCCGCTTCTTTTAACTCTTTTATTATACTGCGCAATGCTTCAAGCGTTTTCTTATTGCACCCTGAATCATGCATAAGAATTACTGGCTCATCATATTTTTTGTAATCTTTCCTTATGTTATTCAATATAGAATCAACTGTAGGTGTTCCTACAGAATCTTCAGCACTTACATTCCAATCTTCGTATTCAAGACCATTTTTGTGAATCATATCAATAATATTTGTTCTAAATGGACTCATATATCCATTAGCACTGCCCCATGGAAATCTTACTAGCTTGGCGTCATAATTAAATTGTCTTTCAAGCTGGTCTTTTATTTTCATTACATCTTTATAGCAGGAGTCTTGCGTAGCATAAATTTCGTTAGCCTCATGGCAATAGGTATGGATTCCTATTTCATGTCCTTCGTCTATTTCTCTTTTGACAATCTCTGCCATGTCGCTGTCAATCTGCTGTCCTATAAGAAAAAATGTTGCCTTAACGCCCTCTTCTTTAAGTATATCAAGATAATTTGCGGTAAGGCAGCTAGGACCATCATCAAATGTGAGAAATGCTGTTTTTTTATTATCTGTGCCAGATAAGCCATTACTAGCACCATGACTTTCTGTTTCCCTTATTTCTTTGTTTCTGTAACCTGCTCTTTCCATAAGCATACATGCACATATAATAAGGATTGCTGTTATGCAAAATATTTTTTCTTTTTTTTCCATAAATAGCTTTCAGCCTCCGCCTTTTTTGTTTCTTATTTTATAAAATTTATGTTCAAAGGCTGTAAATATTACTGCAATTTAAAAACTATTTACGCTTTAGCTTCAAATGTAGGTAAAACATCCAAAAGTTCAGCTATTGGTGTAATATTAATATTTATAAACTCACTATTCTGCCAGATATTTTCATACTCCGTGTCAAAATCTTTGAAAGCCAGATGTTTTAACAGCTTTTGACGTTCAGTATCTTCTTTTGTATCAGGAAGTCTTTTATAAAATTTGGAATTTTTAAATTCCTTTTCGACTTCCTTAATCCCAGCAATAAGATATTCCTTATCGGGGTCTTCTTTGCTTATGCCACCTATTGCACTGTCTATAATATCTTGTGCTTCTTGCTTAGACTTGCAATTTTTAAGGCGGTGTTTTAGTGCTTCTTTCTTATGTTGTACACGCATCGCTGTCATATAAAGCTGTGGCTCATGCAGTCTTAAATATTCCAGTTCATCAGCAGAGAGTTTTTTTCCATTTTTAAGCTTTGCAATAATTTTTCCTAAATACTTAGCACTCTCTTCTTCGTCCATATCAGCAGCAGGGTCTATAAGCGCATTTATAGCATCTTGCCACACTTTATTTTTATCATTCATATTTTTTCTTGCTAAAACAGTATCCATATTCAACATCCTCTCTGTCAATTTTTAATTTTAAACTATATCGGCAGATTAAAGAAAATTGGTTAGACTTTATGCTATGTCATTTACAAATTGACTTATTACTTTTAGTCCATCTATTAATACTTGCTCGTTACATGCATATCCAATCCTTATACTTTTTGGCTGCTTGAAGCAATCACCTGGTGTTACAAAAGCACCTGTTTTATAGTATAATTGCTTGCAAAATTCATAAGATGGAATATCAAAGTCATAGTATACAAGCGCAGTAGTACCTGCCATAGGTTTTATATAACTAAAATGCTTTTCACTATTTATCCAATTATCTAAAATATAAAGGTTTTTGCGAACAAGTGTCCTATTTCTATCAAGGATTACATCACTGTGTCTTAAAGCAACTGCTGATAACGCCTCATCAAACATACCACAGCTAACCAAATTATAGTCACGATGTGAAAAGCATGATTTGACTACAGCCATATCATGTGTTACAATCCAGCCAAGGCGCACTCCTGCCATTGAAAATACTTTTGACATACTACTTACAGAAATACCTTTTTCATATAAATCAACAATAGATTCACACCAGCCATCTTCCTGTGTCAGATGTCTATACACCTCATCACACAAAACATATGCATCTACACTTTTTGCAATATCTATTATATCCATAAGAAGTGTTTTATCCATCAGTGCGCCAGTTGGATTGTTTGGATTATTTATACATATAAGCTTTGTTCCTTGTACTGCAAGACTTTTAAGCTCGTCTAAATCAGGCAGATAATTATTCTCTGATTTAAGATTTATAATTTTTAAATTAGCTCCATATGATTCTGGTATTGAGTAAAGCTGCTGATACGCTGGCATTATACTTATTACTTTGTCACCAGGTGAAATAATTGAATAAAATATATGGTGATTTGCACCAGAAGCTCCATGCGTTGTTACAATATTTTCTGGCTTTATTGTATGGTACAGACTGCATATGCCTTCTTTCAACTTTGGATTGCCCTCAATTGCTCCATATGTAAGCCTTTTTGCACAGAAATTTTTAAAAAACTCTTCTTTATCTTCACCAGTCATTTCAAATAACTCATCAACTGATATAGAATCTGCACATGTTTCTGCAATATTATACTTAGCTCCCGTTTCATATTTATTCATCCATTCTTCTACTTCAAAAGGCTTAATATACATAATTTTTATCCCCTTCCTTTTGTACTATATCCATGTAAGAATTCCAGCTGATTTTAAGAAAAGAACTATTAAAAGTATTGGTGCAATGCCTTTTATCATTATAATATAAAGGCTTTTTCTGCTAAATTTACATCCGCTTTTCTCCACTTCATCTATTACTGTCTTTGGCTTTACAATCCAACCTATAAGAATGCATGTTCCTATTGCCACAATCGGCATAAGTATATTATTGCTAATATAGTCCATAATATCTAAAATCTGTGCCGTTGCACCATTTGGAAGTGTTAATTCAAAGTACATAACATTATATCCAAGGCATACTACTACACCTGCTATTAAAGCTATAATCCCTTCAACTGTCACTGCCTTTTTCCTAGACATGTGAAATTCGTCCATAAAACTTGAAACTACTGCTTCCATAACTGACATTGCACTTGTAATAGCAGCAAAAAGTACCATTGCAAAAAAAAGACAGCCAACTATATTTCCTATTTTACCCATAGCTGCAAATACTTTAGGCAGTGAGACAAACATAAGGCTAGGTCCTGACGCTTCCATGCCACTCATACCCATAAATGTAAATACTGCTGGAATAATCATTACACCTGCTAAAAATGCTACAGATGTATCAAATATTTCAATCTGGTTAATGGATTTCATCAAATTAGCGTCATCTTTTACGTATGAGCCATATGCGACCATAATACCCATAGCAACACTAAGACTAAAAAAAAGTTGTCCCATCGCATCTACTAAAACAGTAAAAAAGCTTTTTACAGTTAATCCTTTAAAATTTGGTATTACATATACTTTAAAGCCTTCAAGACCAGTTCTTGTAACACCGTCTGCATCTGTGTGACTAATAGTAAGCGAAAAAACAGCAATAATTATTACTAACACAAGCAAAATAGGCATTATTATCTGTGAAGATTTTTCTATTCCTCTATTGACTCCACGATAAATAATAAATGCAACTGCAAATAAAAATATAAACATCATAATAATTGGTTCTATATTACTTGTTATAAAACCTGTAAAATAATCATCTTGTGCAGCATGACTGCCACTTCCTGTTAGATATGCAATAAAATATTTTAATACCCACCCACCTATTGCACAGTAGTATGGCATTATAATTACGGGTACTAAACATGCAATTACACCTAAAGGCTTCCATCTTGGGTGAATTTTTTCATAAGCTGTAAGCGGACTTTGTTTTGTTTTTCTTCCAATGGCAATCTCTGTACTAAGCAGCGTAAAACCAAATGTCAAGGCAAGGATAAGGTATATTACAAGAAATAATCCTCCGCCATCTTTAGCTGCAAGATACGGAAACCTCCATATATTTCCAAGTCCTACTGCACTTCCAGCAGCTGCAAGTACAAAGCCGATAGTGCCTGAAAATGAATTACGTTTTGATTCTCTTTTCATAATAATTTCCTCTCAAATTTTATAAAATATTCATAAATGGAATTATAACTCAATTAAGACAAGAGCGCAACTTATATATTAATGATTTTAGACTGTTTCAAAATGGTTTCACAGACAACACGCTCTCGCTTGAATGAATCACGCAATGGTGCGTAAAATCTGACAGGACCAGATTTAAGCACCAGCGGCTTCATACAGTTGTCTTTTGAAACCATATTTGAAACAGCCAGCAATTACTCTTTCTAATAAGATCAAAATTGAAGTTACAACAGCAGCTTCAGGTAGTAAGAAAGGTCAAGTAAACGGTGTTAAAGTAACAGTACCAAGTGAAGTTAAATATGACGTTAGTGTTGACGTTGGTGCTAAGAAACCTACTATAGTACAGAGTAGTAAAGATAAAACAATAAAAGTAAACGCTGGTACAACAATTAAGATTGGTAAAGCTGGTAATGCAAAATCTAAAGCATGGGCTAGTGGAACTGTAACTATAGGTAAAACTAAGTAATATGAAAAGTGATAATTGATTTTTGTAGGATTGTGAAATAATCCCCTAAAAAAAGAGGGCTTTTTGATACATGTTAGTGTATCAAAAGTCCTCTTTTTGTGTATGACGAGCATGTTCGTGTTCTGTGGTGAAAGTCCACNNTGAAACCATATTTGAAACAGCCAGAGTATTGGGATAATTCACACAAAATAAGTATGAGAGAAAGTTTTTGATGATTTTAGGGATATTGTTAATTCAAAATGATATGAAGAAATTTTAATAAAGATAATAATGTATCAAAATACGTCAAAATGTATCAAAATGTGTACTTTTTGACACA
>DESG01000080.1:32964-34990 GCA_002361175.1 Lachnoclostridium sp. UBA3320
GTGTTCTGTGGTGAAAGTCCACTTAAGCATAGTTACAAACGAACTTTATAGTGACAACGGATATAGGCGAAATATATATGAATCGTAAACGCAGAATATAAGAATTACCACAGGAAGCGGAATTGAGCCGCCGTATGCCGAACGGCACGTACTGGTGGTGGTGTGCTATGCAAGGCGCACAGGAGATGAAGGCAGACCCTTCGACAGGGATTGAACAGGCAGACCTGTCAAATCACTCTAATGCTGCTGTAGTTAAGCCTATGGTAGTGAGCGATTAGAGAAAAGGCTATGGTATAAATGGTCAGATATGGTATATGAAGATGAACGAAAGTGAACCATTGATGAAGTGTCGAGAGCGTAAAATTTTTGCAAAACCCATCTATCACCACTGGATGGGGATAAGGATAATGGAAACCTGTAAAGCTGATTATCCGCAAAACGGCATTAAGATGGCATGAGCATATAACAGGCTTCTGTGCGAAACATGGGAAACTACAGAATGATGTAAATTGAAAAAGCTCAAGCCACAGAAAGGCAAGGCTGAAAGTAGAAAAGCATTTTGTAGGGGCGGAGTCACTCGTAGTAGTGTTGAAAGTACTGTAATGGTAGTGGAGCAAAGGGGTGACATCATTTAGCTTTAGACAGAAAACAACTAGGAAACTAGGAGGATTTGATGAACGAGAGCAAACAATACGATATACCAAAACGTGCTGTCATTGATGCTTATAGGAAAGTTAAAGCAAATAAAGGCAGTGCTGGAATAGATGGTATAGACTTTGAGAAATTTGAAGAGAAACTTAATAACAATCTATATAAAATCTGGAATCGAATGAGTTCAGGAAGCTATTTTCCATTACCAGTAATGGCAATAGAAATACCAAAGAAATCAGGAGAAACCAGACGACTTGGAATACCAACTATAACAGATAGAGTTGCACAAATGGTTGCAAGGATGTATGTAGAACAAGCTGTAGAACCTATGTTTTGCGAGGATTCCTATGGATATAGACCGAATAAGTCAGCACTGGATGCGGTAGAAATGGCAAGAAAAAGATGTTGGAAATATGACTATGTTATAGAACTGGATGTAAAAGGTTTGTTTGATAATATAGACCATGAATTGCTAATGCGAGTAGTACGCAGGCATATAGAGCAACCTTGGATATGTATGTATATTGAAAGATGGCTTAAAACTCCATTTATCCAAAGGGATGGGCAGGTTATTGAAAGAACCTCTGGAACACCACAAGGTGGAGTGATTAGTCCAGTTTTAGCAAATATGTTTCTACACTATGTATTTGATATGTGGATGAAAAGAAATTTCCCGCAGACACCATTTGAGAGATATGCAGATGATGGAATAGTTCACTGTAGAACGCAAGAAGAGGCTCTCTATATAAAGAAGAAACTGACAGAAAGATTTGCAGAATGTAAGCTAGAATTACATCCTGTTAAAACAAGAATTGTGTATTGCAAAGATAAGGATAGAACAAAGAAAGAGGAATTGACAGAATTTGATTTTCTAGGATATACATTTAAAGCAGTTTACATCAGATGTAGGGATGGAATTATGAGATATAATTTTATTGCATCGGTCAGTAAAACAGCAGCAAAGAATTTCAGAGACAAAATCAAAACACTTGAAATACACAAAAAGACAGGCTGTAAAATAGATATCATAGCCGAGATACTAAATCCAATAATAAGAGGATGGATGAATTATTTTGGAAAATTTAACCCATCTGCAATGAAATATACATTACAGTGTATTGAACGCAGAATTGTCAAATGGGCGATGTGCAAATATAAGAACTTACGTGGACATAGGCGAAGAGCAGAGAAGTGGCTTTCAAATATTAGAAAGCGAGAACCAAAGCTGTTTGTGCATTGGAGTAAAATGTATTCGTATTGTTAAATGATAAGAGCCGTATGAAAGGAGACTTTCACGTACGGTTCCGTGAGAAGTTTGAGGTGAAACTCTTCTTACTTACTCGACAGAGGGGAGAGAAAATCTCCCCTACTCGAT
>DESG01000080.1:35270-35515 GCA_002361175.1 Lachnoclostridium sp. UBA3320
AAAATCTCCCCTACTCGATTGGTTAAATACTGTCTGTTTTTGCAAGTTGCGCCTTTATACGTTCAAGGGCAAGCCGAACAGGGGTAGCTTCTTCTTCTAACAGTCTGTAATATTCATCATTTGACAGGTCTTTAGTACAAGCACTATGTTCCTTGCGGATTGCGTGTATTTCGTCAATAGTTAATGTAATATTATTCATTTTAAAAACCTCCTAACATCATGGTTGGTGAGAATATGCCGATTTG
>DESG01000025.1 GCA_002361175.1 Lachnoclostridium sp. UBA3320
TATTGTAAAGTATTTTGGTATAACTATATGGATATCTCATATATATAAGATTGATTGTATTATAACAAGATACATTGACACATATTGTCATTTATAAATTTTTTTACTATTAAAATTCTGTTCCATCCGGAAATCTGGTTTAGCGGGTTGTTGTTTTGGGTAATACTCCATAATTGAAATCTATAAAATCAACATAACCACCTGTTTCTTTTACTGAATAATAAAAAAGCCCGAACCGGCAGCCAGTAAAATGGTCCAATTTGAAAACAAGCTTATGCTGGATGCCTGTGGGAATCCATTTTCCGTCCTGCTCATAGAAAAACTCTGCTATATCTGTACTATGTTTATACTGAACCTTGCATTTTAAACGGATTACGGGTCCGCCAGCCACCACCCTTGCATATTCTTTTTCTTTCTGCAGTTCTCCATATGTACTATTTAAATTATTATTTTCTGGCTCTTTCCCAAGCATTACAATTTCATAAATACCATTCCTGTATGTAAGGGCTATTGCACCATAGCAGCCCAGAAGTGCTGTGATTCCAGCATAATCCCCTTCTTTCATATGGGAGCCATCTACAATGACTGTTACAAAGCTTTCAGGCTCTGTTGTTCTTTGTGTAAGTGTATTATAAGCTTTGTCCAGAGTTTCACAGATTTTACCTGAATGTAGGCGTAATGCCCCTTTCCTCTCACTTGTGGACCATAACTCATTATGCGGATTATGGTTCCACTGCCATACTTTTTTTAGATGTACTTTTCCATCTTCTTCTATTGGATAGTTAAAATCATCTGAAGCATAAAGTGGCTCATATATATAACCTGGCCTTGTATCTATAGTCTGTACTAACTTAGGTATTTTTCCGTTAATTCCAAATACTGGCTGTTTATTATGCCAGTGCATTGGAACAAGTACAGGAATTCTTCCAGATGCGCCTCTGTCCTGGAACATAATGCCATACCATTTTCCATCTGGAGTATTTACAATGCCTCCCTGTGCCACACCAGAATGGCGGTAACCCATATCGTCACATATTACATCGCTCCCAGTAAACTCCCCTTCTAAAGAGTCCGAAGAAAAACATGCCTCTGTCCTGAACCATTCATTTTTAAGGCTGTGAATTAAAAAAATATAATACCTTCCATTAATTTTGTAACAATGTGCCCCTTCATATCCCAGTCTTGGATTATCTTTATCTTCTATAACTAGACGGTGCAGTCCGCCTTTTTTGGGTTCTTTTAAATCTGGTGCCAGCTCTGTCAGATATATATTTTTGTTGCCATATATAATATATATCCTGCCATCATCATCAAATAATAAGGAACAATCATGGTAAAATCCCTTGATTTCCTGTTTTTTCCATGGTCCTTCAATATTATCTGACTGGTATAAGTACGTCTTATGTGTATCATTTGCCACAAAAGCTACATAGAAAATACCTTTATAATACCTTAGGGAAGCTGCCCACATTCCTTTTCCATATATATTAGAGCTGCCAGCCAGCAGCTGTTCTGGGGTATTGTCCAAAGTTTCAAATACATAACTTACAATTTCCCAGTCTGCCAGGTTATATGACCTTAAAATAACTCCGCCAGGCATAAAATGTACTGTTGTGCTAATCATATAATAAGTGCCGCCTACCCTTATTACATCTGCATCTGGATAATCCTGCTTTAAAATAGGATTTTCAGCTACTACTATATTTTTCATATATTTATCCTCCTGCTTAATTTATATTTTATTTATGCTTATTTCAAGAAGTTCTATTGCTTCTATTGCTGATAGTAAAACTAAGATAAAAGACCAGGAAGAATTATCTATCCTGGTCTTTACGTTATTATGATAATTAACCGTCATCTATATAGTTATTTTTTATCTGTTACTTTAACTGTTATAACTGTCTGTGCTTTTTTATGGTTTTTATCACCTGAAGCTGTAATAGTAATTTTTGCTGTTCCAGCCCCTTTAATTTTTACCTTTCCACTTTTATTAACAGTTGCCACTTTTGCCTGGGAACTCTTATAGCTTAACTGCCCATATCCATTAATGCCTGTTAATTTAAAACTTTTGTCGCTGGTAGTTTTCTTATAAGAAGCTTTTTTAACAGTAATTTTTTGTTTAGCTTTCGCAATTTTAAACTGTCTGGATATTTCTCCTGTATAGTCCCCACATCCAGTAATTGTAACTGTGGCATTGCCTGAGTTAATATTGTCTTTATAACTTAATGTATAATCTGTGCCTTCTGCAAGCTTTTTGCCAGATGCTTCTACAGTTAATTCTGGCTTGATTTCTTTTCCTGTATAACTATAATTCTGGATTTTGCTAATCTTTGCAGTGCTGATATCTGTTTTAGATGTATCTGCTGCTACAAGTTTAGCTGTGCCAAATACTGCCGGTTTAGCATATCCCATGCCTGATGCGTCATACCAGTTGATTGTAGCAACACGTGTGCCAGACTTATCTGCGTCATTTATCTGGAAATCAACACCTATAAGATTATTCTCTGCTTCTTTTACAGTATTAAACTTAATTTTTGCCTCTACTATATATCCATCACTTGTTTTCTTTGTTGCACTCTGGATATTAGTATCATTGCAATTTGTACCATTAAAGCTTAATTCATTATCAAAATTGATTCTGTACTGGCAGTCATCATCTTCATATGTATCACTTTTACCATTATTTTCATCTACAAATATCTCCAGTGAGTCCTGTTCCCATACATTAGCACTGCTCTTATCCAGACATTCATCTTTAATTTCAGCAAGTACATAAAGGTAATTTTCATCCCACATTGTTTTTACAGTACCTGTTGTACTAACAGACGAATTTGAATTTACTGTAAGTTTATGTGCTGTTACACTGTTCCAGATATCATCAGCTTCACCATCAATATCTGCATTTCCTTTTACAATAACCATAAATGGTTTTAATGACAGTGTGCCATAATATTTGCTTCTTTCACTTTGCTTCATCTGAAGGTCATTCCAGCACTGTTTAGTATTTGATGAACCATCTGTAACAACTACATCAAATCCTATCTTGTCATTAGCAGCTTTATCAGCAATATCAAACTCTTTTTCTACTATATATCCATCGCTGGAAGCTTTTGCGTCACTTCTCTTTATAACAACAGTTTCAACGCCATCTGTATTTTCTGCCTTTGAATTATTTTTGTCCAGATAAAATTTTACTTCATCATTATTATCATTGCTGCTGTCTTTAACTGTTACCTGTGCACAAAGTTTTCCATCTTTCCATAAAAGTTTCATTGATGAATTTCCATCTGTGCCAATGCTTACTGGTGTTGCAAGAGTCCAGTCACTGCTGTTGCTCTGCAATACATCTGCTTCATTAATGGCAGGCATAAGCTTTCCTGGGTCAACAACACCCCAGTATGCTGGTTTTGCTTTAAGATTTTCATCAAATAAAAGTGGCATATTATGCCTTCCCTGTGAAAACTCAGGTGAAAGCAGCCATGAATCGTCATCAGACACGCCCCAGAATACCAGGGCTGTAACATTGGCACCATCGTCTTTAGCTTTAAGAATGGTATCAATTATCTCTTTATAACGGTATGCCTGTTTTGTCTGCTCTGCTTCTTTTTGTGCAGCGCTGCCATCATAACTTTTACTTGCAAGCATGTCAAGTTCTGTAATCTGTACCTCATCTGCATGTTTTGCATATGTTGTAATTGCAGTATACAGTTCACTGGCACTAGGAGATTCCATTGAATAATGTGACTGCATGCCAATGCCGTCAATTCTTGTACCTTCTGCTGCCTTTATAGCATCTACAAGATTACATATACATTCCATTTTTGTTTTGTCTGTTTCGCCATAGTCATTATAAAAAAGCTTTACAGATGGGTCTGCATATTTATTAGCATATTTAAAGGCATTAATAATATACTCATTACTGCTGCCATAAATCTGGTGGTAATATGTTTCAACACTGCCATTTGCTTTTCTTATTCCACCCACTTCCCCATCTTCAGGGACAATTGCCTCATTAACAACATCCCAGCAGTAAACAAGGCCTGGATATTTTTCCTGGACATGCCCTGTTACAGCCTTTATATATTCTTCAAGCCTTTTATTCATGGCTTTACTATCAAGAAGTTTTCCACTTTTGTCTTTAAAGAATATTTCTGGTGTCTGTGAATGCCAGCAAAGCACATGGCCACGTACATGTATCTGGTCTTTTGCAGCTTTGCCCTGGTTGTATTTCCAGAAAGCATCAAGTGTAGTATCAGGAATTGTAAAATCAAGTTTAAGACTGCCATCATCATTAATTCCCTTAATAATATAATCTGGCTTCATTTCATTGCCTGCTGTCACACTGTTATAGTGCTTCTGTACAAGCTGCATTTTGTTGCTATTGGTAAGAATATCTGCTGTAAGCGCACCTCCCACCTTAAAGTCATAATTTTTATTTTTAGAAATAAAATAATCCTTTAATGAAGGTATGTCCTTTTCTATTGACAAATCTGCAGTATTTTCTGTAATCGAAAGGTCATCTACATAAAATGAATTTTTACATGTTTCATCAGCAACTTTAAATTGGAGTTCTTTAAGTTCTCCTGTCCAGTTTGCAGTAAAGCTTCCGCTTATCTGCCGCCATTCATCTTTTGAGGCTGTAACAGTGTTGCCTGATATATTCCAGCCATCATAAACAGGCTCGCCACCGTTATCACCTGTTGACCGTATTGTAAGGCCTGCTTTTACTGTTGATTCTGCTGTATATTCTTCACCAAGCTTAACCCAGCAGCTAAAATTGTACTTTGTTTTGTTTTTTACCTTGCTTGTAATATCCTGTGCAAGTGAATTCCATGTATCAGACCTTCCGGTTACTTTTATATAACCACTGTCCTTGTCATGTCCGTTTCCATCATTAACAAACTCAAGCTTTGCCGTATCTGCAGTTGTTGCAAACCAGTTGCCGGCATCTTTCCCAAATGATGCATTGTCCAGGATGTTAGTATCTGAAGCAGACACAAATGCTGTAATTCCTGGTATTCCTGTACCAGGCACCGTTAATGCCATAGATGCACATAATGTTGTACATGCTATCTTTTTTAGTTTCTTAGCTAACATAAAACCTCCTCCATTCATTATTATTAGTAAATACCATCTATATTATATATATTTCCTGTAGAATTTTGTCCATTATAATTATGGTAAAAACAGGGGGAAAGTATAGAAAAAACGCCACAAAATTTATTCTTTATAAAGCCTGCGCTCCAGCTCCGCCTGTGCCCCTTCAAAAAAAACTTCTGGCTGGCAGCTTTTGTATATATCCATATATTTATCCCATGTTTTATCAAAGTCATCTGCCATTATAAGCCTTGGCAGCCACTGGCGTTTTATATCATTCATCTTTTTCCACACATATCCTTCTTTTGAAGAATAAGTAAGTTTTGAAGAGTATGAATACATTGGATACCATACTCCGGGCGCTTCATTACTGCCAAGCATTTCAACATAATTTTTACAGCCATATGCCTTAAAGCACTTTTTAACATCCTCTGGAAGTGAATCAAAAAAAATGCCTGCCTGGTTTTCCGGGGAAAAAGCATTAATCCCGTCTTCAGTCATACCTTCTTTTCTTGGAAAATACGAATAAGTACAGAAATGCCCTGTCTGCAATTTAACATCATCAGTCCTCATTATCTGTTCCCAGGTTTTATAAAACATCCCATTACTGCCAGTTTCATAATCTTCGCCTTCCACTCCCCAGAACCTGAGATTCTGTACTTCCTGGCTAAGTAAGTCATTTACAAACTGTAATGCCCCATCTATATCTTTACAGGTAACTGTTACAGATAAACCTCCCGAAACATCTAATTCCTTTGACCTGTCTACATGCCACTGGTTTTTTATATCCCTGGAAATTGTAATTGGCAATGGCACATAATCACACCCTTTGTTTCTTAAACCAAGTCTTTCATAAGAAGCTGTAATATCATATGCAAAATCCCACCACTGGTCAACCATGCCCAGTACAGCGCCTGTAGAAAGTTTTTCCAGATATTCATCATATGTGCTTGTAAAAGATTCAGTATCTATAATTCCCTTTTTAAATTCTTTATTGAGTATGCCAAAATATTTTTTTGCTGTGGGTGTAACATTATAATCCATTACCTTTTTACTTGACAAGTCAACTATGCAGCACCCGTCATTAGGATAACCATCAAGAAATTGTGGTACATTTTCCATGCAAAAATACCGCCAGTCATCACATAATATAGTAAATGCAATATTCTCTTTGCCATCTTCCATTTCAGGATTTGCCCTTATATAATTTTCCAGAAGTGAAAAATACTCACTGACAGTGCGTATATCTGGATAACCTGCCCATTCCAGTACCCGTGTCTGTATCCAGAAAGCTTCGCCATGGTGTATAGTTTCACAGTTCCCACCACTTACTACCCCGAATTGTGGTATCCAGTAAATATGGCCATCTTCCTGCCTGAAATTATCCCATTCATCCTGTGACAGATAATTATATATATTAGGGTATTTTTCCCAGTACTGGTCAATTGGAATTAATGCCCCAGCTTCAAGAAATTCCTGGCCTCCCTGTACAAAATCATGATAGTTTCCATCAGATATATAATCATTAATTGCACTTTCTCTTGAAATACCATCATCAAGCCATGTTTCATCACATTCTGCACCTGTAATTTCTGCAATACGCTGTTTAATTTCATTGTTAGCATCAAGCATAAATCCTTTAGTATCAAAAAAAGCAGTATATGACCTTATGCTTTTGCCAGAAGGCGTATTTCTTTTTATACACATGAAATACAGGCATAATGTAGCAATTACCGCAAATATTAAAAGCAGATAGTATTTAATATTTTTCAACATAATATCTAGTCTCCATTTCAGGTTTTTAGTCTGGTCTGTCTTATTAGAATTATGAAATTATTATACTATCTGCTTTTTTTATGTGCAAGTTTTTTAAAAAACTAAATCTTTATTCTTTTACACCGCCAAGGGTAAGGCCTGTAACGAAATACTTCTGTAAAAATGGATAAATACATATAATTGGAAGCATTGTAATAATTGTTGCCGCTGCCCTTACAGATGTTGGTGTAACTGCACCTGCTGCATTTTTCATTGCTTCTGCTGAAGCGCCCTGGTTTGTTACTGATGACAGAAGTTTCATCAATTCATACTGTAATGTTGTATATTCACCGCTCATACGGTTATACAGCATTGCATCAAACCATGAGTTCCACTGTCCTACAGCTACAAATAATGCAACTGTAGCATACACAGGTTTACATAATGGTGATATGATTTTAATAAATATTGTTGTATAACCTGCCCCGTCAATCTGTGCTGATTCTACAAGGCTTTCTGGAAGCCCGTTCATATATGTACGTATTACCAGCATATTAAATGCACTTATCATTCCTGGTATTACATATACCCAGAATGTATTAGTAAGATGAAGCTCCTTATATAATATAAATGTAGGAATAAGTCCGCCATTTACATACATTGTGATAACCCAGAAAAGAGATAACTGCTTACGGAATAAGAAACGCTTCCTGCTTACGATAAAAGCTAACATTGCATTTGTGACCAATGAAAGTACAGTTCCGATTATTGTACGTGCCACTGTTATAACTGCACCTGTAACCAGGCTGTCTTTTTCCAAAACAGTTGTGTAATTCTTCCATGTAAATTTTCTTGGCAAGAGATATATCCCTCCCCTTAATGCATCAATTCCATCATTTAATGAAATTGCAAGGGTGTTTAAAACAGGATATAAAGTAATAATTACAAAAATAACCATAAAAACTGAATTAAATACTACAAAAGCTGTATTTGCAACAGATGTTTTTCTCTTAAGTTGTGTATTTGTATCTGTATTTCCCATATCAAAACCTCCTTCTAATACAGCTGTTCTTCACCATTACGCTTTGCAATCTGGTTAGCTATTACAATTAATATAATGCTGACAACACTCTTAAATATGCCTGCTGCCGTACCTATTGCATAGTCGCCCTGGCTGATGCCCCATTTCAATACGTAAATATCTATTGTCTGTGATACGCTCTGTACAAGACCATTACCTAACAAGTACTGTATTTCAAATCCTGCATTCAGTACATTACCGACATTCATAAGCAGAAGTATAATAATAGTAGGCTTTATTCCAGGCAGTGTTACATGCATAATTTTAGCAAACCTGCCTGCACCGTCGATTGATGCGGCTTCATATAATGATGGGTCAATTGATGTTATTGCTGCAAGATAGATAATAGCATTCCAGCCTGTTTCTTTCCACACATTGGCAAATGCCACTATAGGCCAGAAATAAGATGGATGTGCAAAGAAGTCAATAGGTTTATCAATTATATGCAGATTTCTCAGCAGTTCATTTACTACACCTGTACCGCTTAACATATCATGGAGAATACCTGTAACAATAATCCATGAAAGGAAATGCGGAAGGTAAGATATTGTCTGTATCGTCTTTTTAGCATATTTGTGTGTAATTTCATTTAACAGGATTGCAAATAAAATTGCCATTACAAACGTAACAACAAGATTGATTACACCCATTGCCAGCGTGTTCCTGATTACTCTTATGAAAGTTTCATCTGAAAACAGGCGTTGAAATTTTTCCAGTCCTACAAATTCTGAATGTAATAAACCCTTTGCAGGCTTGTAATTCTGGAATGCCATAAGCCATCCGCCTAAAGGCAGGTAATAGAAAATAAATCCATATATAACTATAACTAATGACCATATCAAAAGAACTTTCTGCTGTTTAATCTCTTTCCATGTAATTTTAACTTTCATTTCAGTTTCTCTGTTTGCAGCTTTTTTTCTTGCTTTACCAGCCATATGTACACCTCCTTAAAAACAGGCATATGGTTCTGGTCCATATGCCTGCCCATAAACTATATTCCGTAAGTTATATTATTATAGTCAATTACAGATACTACTCATACTTTGCTGCTTCTTTCATTCTGCGGTCTAATTCTGTCTGCATTTCACTAAGGAAGTCTTCCGGTTTGCATTTATTATATGCGTCCATATATTCATCCCATGCTTTATCAAAATCTTTTGCCATTACTACTTTTGGAAGGTATTCGTGTTTTATTTCGCCTATCTTTGTCCATGCCATACCGCCATCTGTATCAGTAGTAAGGTTATTTGAATAGCTCCACATTGGATACCATGCACCAGGTGCTTCGCTTGTTCCTAGCATATCTACATATGTTTCAACCTTATATGCGTCAAAACATTCTCTAACATCTGACTTTCCAGATTCCAGGCCATCATAAAATTCATTAGCCTGGCCAGCCGGTTTCATTGCATTTATCTCATCACGGCTTGTTCCATCCCACTGTGGGAAGTATGAATATGTACATAAATGTGAAGCTTTATATGCAGTATCAGAACACTGTGTCCTCATTTCAGGAGTACGGCTGAATTCCCCTTTGTCATCTACCTTGTAATCAACATCCTTTACACCCCAGAAGCGCAGGTCATGTATTTCCTGTCCAAGCAGGTCGTCCACAAACTGTAATGCACCTTCTACATCGTCGCAGTTTACAGTAATTGCAAGACCTGTACCAGTATTTACAACACCGCCTGAGTTATGCCACTGGTTCTTTATGCCCTTGTCGATTGTAATTGGAAGTGGTACATAGTTGCAGCCCTGTTTGTCAAGCCCTGCTGATTTAATGGCATCACCTGCTGTATATGCAAAATCCCACCACTGGTCTATCATTCCGAGTACACGGCCAGTTGACAATTTTGATATATACTCATCATATGTCTGTGTAAATGATTCTGTATCAACAATTCCTTTGTGATATTCTTCATTTAACTTTTTGAAATACTTCACTGCTGTGTCTGTAGTGTTATAATCAATTATCTTTAATGTGTCAGGGTCTACAATACATGAACCATCATTTGGATACCCGTCAAGGAACTGTGGTGCATTTTCCAGGCAGAAATACCTCCAGTCGTCACAAAGGATTGTATAAGGTATATTCTTTGTGCCATCCTCCATTGTAGGGTTTTCCTTATTATATCTTTCAATCAGGTCGAAGTATTCATCCATTGTTGTTATTTCTGGATAACCAGCCCATTTAAGCACTCTTGTCTGTATCCAGAAAGCTTCATCATTATGTTCGCAGACTTTTTCTTCGCCATGTATATTACTAAACTGCGGAATCCAGTAAATATGACCATCATCCTGGCGCAGTGAATCCCATTCCTGTTCAGTAAAGAACTCCTTAATATTTGGATAATTATCAAGATAATCATCAAGGGCTACAAGTGCACCTGCATCATATAACTGCTGCTGGCCGCTGTTTCCTTCAATAAAGTCCGGATATTCACCTCCTGCAATAATAGTTCCAACTGCTTCTTCTGCTGTCTGCCCTGTCAGCCAGGTTTCTTTTACCTTTACGCCTGTCTTTTCTGCAATAATTTTCTGGATTTCATTATCATCATTAATTTCTGAACCAGGAACTGCAAAAAATGCTGTAAATTCTTTTACACCGCTTTTTTCTGAAGATGCCCCGCTGCTGCTGGTCTTTTTGTCCCCTTCCCCGCTGTCTCCTCCTCCACAGCCGGTTACAAATAATGCTGACGCTGCTAGTGTAAGCATCAAGTTTACTATTGCCTTTTTTCTCATATGAAGACCTCCTCTTTTTTTTATAAATATTTTATAAATAAAACATGAAATCTTCAATCTGGCAAACTATAGAAAAAAACATGGTAAAGTATAGCTGGTGTATTCCATACAATGTTAAGACCTGGACTGCCGTCTGTATTTAGCTGGTGTACAGCCTTTAGCACTGATAAAACGGTTTACAAAATAATCAAGGTTATGATATCCTACTTCTTCTGCAATCTGCAGTATTTTTTTATCTGTATGTATTAATAATGATACTGCTTTATCAAGCCTTATCTGGTTTAAATAATCCTTAAATGAACAGCCGTATTTTTTACGGAAAAGCTGCCCTAAATATGCACTGTTTACATAATATTTCTCACTAAGCTCTTTTAAGGTCAGGTTAGATGCATAATTTTTCTTAATCTCTCTTTCAATATTGCCAAGAACACCTCTTGAAACATTTTTACGTAATTGTGCAAGATAATCTGCATACTCATATGCAAAACCTAATACATGCGCTTTACTGCCTCTTATAAGGCCTTCATGGAATGAGTGTTCACTTATCAGCCTTATTACTTCTTCCTGGTTTACATTATCATCCTGTTTTGCTGCAAGATGTATAAGCTGGAATATGAGATAATTTATATTTAAATTCTTAAAATCCTCTGTTACCCCCCACGTCTGTTGCATTGCCTCAAAAAAACAGTCTACAGCTTTGTGTATCTGTACTTGCTCATTTTGTTCAATAGCTGACAAAAGTGTATCAATTTCACTCTTACACAATATAACTCCATCATTTGAAACCTGTATTTCTTCATCATAATAGTATATTTCCTTACTGCTCCTGAAACCTTTGCATGACCTGAGTATGCAGACTGTACTATAAGATTTGGCAATGTTTTTTATATCATCAATTTTCTTTCCTACCAGCATAATTACCGGGATTTCAGCTTTACGTTTTAAGTTTGACATAAAATACCCAAGGTATCCTCTTTCAGTCCTCATGCTCTCCTTTGCCATATAATCACAATATACAAATCCAATATCATATACTCTCTCTTTGCCAGAAACATCAAAAACACAATGGTCTGCATTTTCACCTAAAAATTCTATACATACATCTGCCAGCTTTCTCTGGTATGCCCTTTTATCTTCATCAGATATATCTTCATCAAGCTGTTCTTCATCTAACTCAATTTCCACATAACGCAGGACTTCTGAAAAACGCATCTGTTCCTTTACGCACATTAAATTAACATTATCATATTTCCCGCCGATAACAGCTATAAGGTTTCTCGCAAGGTATGCTCTTTCAAGCTTACGGTTTTCTTTAGTTTCTTCTTCCTTATCTGCTTCTAACTCAGCTACCTTTCTTAATATTTCTAGCAGCTGCTCTTTTTCAATAGGTTTTAAAATATAATCTGTACATTTGTATTTTATTGCTTTCTGGGCATAAAAAAAATCTGCATAACCACTTAATATTACAAAAAAAGCATTTGATATCTCTTCTTCTCTTATCTTTTTTAAAAGTTCCAGTCCTGAAACTATTGGCATATTTATATCTGCAAGAATTAAATCTACACTGTTACTTTTTAAAAATTTAAGTGCTTCATTGCCATCCTGTGCTGTCCCCACAATTTCAAAGCCTTCTTTTTTCCAATCAACTAGTATCTCCAGTCCTTGTAATATAAATGGTTCATCATCTACAAGCAAAACCTTTAACATATTGTTACCTCTTGGTTTAATCTACATATTTTAAACATTTGCATGGGATTTTAATTTGTACAATAAGACCCATCCCTTCTTCCCCGTCAAGTTCAAATCCTGCTTCACCACCAGTTTCCATTTTCAGGCGCAGACATGCATTAACCACGCCAACCCGCCCTTTTTCTTGTAAAAGTCCAATACTTGCATTACGCATTTTCCATAAAAGTTTTTCCATAAGAATCTCATCCATTCCTTTTCCTGTGTCTTCAATTTCCAGATACAGATACATATCTTTTATATAAATACGTACAAACACCCATCCTGGTGCTGCTTTACTTTCTATGCCATGTACACAGGCATTTTCAACAAAGGTTACTACTGTAAGCTTTGGTATTATATATTTTTTACATTCATCATCTACATTTATTTCATATGACAATTTGCTTCCAAACCTGTATTTCTGTATGCTTAAATATGCCCTTGCAAATTCTGTTTCTTTTTCTAT
The DNA here is from genome assembly GCA_002361175.1 of Lachnoclostridium sp. UBA3320. GTDB lineage: Bacteria > Bacillota > Clostridia > Lachnospirales > Lachnospiraceae > Butyribacter. The sequence continues at coordinate 12,870 of DESG01000025.1, forward strand.
TGCAACTAAATCTTCTCCCCAGTCTACATACTGCCTCTGTAATACAGCTAATTTTTCTATCATATCAGCAGTTTCGGTTTCTTTTTTCAAAACACTGTGCATCCTTATACTTTCTAGTGTATTAAACAAAAAATGCGGGGTAATCTGGCTGTGAAGTGCAAGCAGTTCGGCTTTCTGCCTTGCAACTGTCATTTCCTGTTCTTTTATTTTATTTTTATAGACTATTTGTATAAGCGAATTTATTCTCTTTGCCATTTTATTATAGCTGCGCATAAGGTTTCCTATTTCATCTTCACCATGCACATTTTCAATTCCAATAAGATTTTCATTATTTATATTCTTAAATGTATCACTTAATATTCCAAGCCTTACTGTAAATGATTTATTCAAAAACCGCAGCATAATTGCAGGCAACACAGCATTTAGAAATACTAGAAATAATATGACAGGAAAGTTTTTGCGTATTTCTGCCAGGATATTTATCTGGGAATTAATAACACATATTTCCATTTCTGCACCGTAAATATCCATTTCTGTTTTATAACCTACCTTGCTGTAATTACTAAATTCTTCAAATTCCTTGCCTATGCTTGTATATTTTCCATTTGATAAAACAATCCTTCCATTGTGGCATATAAAAATATCCATCTGGTAATTCATCTGTTTGAGATATCTGTTTATGCCAGCATAATCAAGCTCTATTAAAAGAATTTTTTCCCGTTGTTTATTATAAAAATCTAACTTTTGTATAAACATCATTTTACGCTGTGGCTCTGCTGCCGGCCATTGTGTTGTATCATAATCAAAATATAAAAGCTGTGGCATCCCTTGTTTTTTAAAAAATGTATACCACTGTGAACCAGATTCTTTTTCAATTCTGGAAAACCTGCCACCATTAATAATTGTATTATTATCACTGTACATAGTAAATTTTATATTATCAAGTACGGCAATATTGCCAGGCCACATATGTTTTGTGAACTTCTGGTAACTTGTTACATATTCATAAGAATTTTTATATTTCCTGTCCATAAAATCATTAGTTTTTCTGTCCATATATATGCTTTTGCCAAGCCTTGCTGCCTGTTCAATCTGGTTCCCAAGGCTGTACCTGACAGCATTTGCCATATTGTCCATCTCATTATACATTGATATTTTTTCTGAACAGACGACAATATAAACTATTATACTATCTGTAAATATTAGTGGAAACAGTACACATATTATATATAATAAATAAAACTTTTTCTTTATTTTATAATTGTCAATATGTTCTTCCAGTTTATGTAAGATATTTTTCATTTTATCCTCCATGATAGCTTACGGAAGGCCCTAAATATGATTTTTTTAAAATATCTTTTGAAATAAATATCCCTTCTAATACAAATTCCGGGTCTATAGCATATATTTCTATCTTATTCAGGCCCTGGTTTAGATTTATATGTAACCTGGTTTTATGTACCTGCTCCATTACTCCCTGGCTCCATTCTGCATTGCAGGCCTCCCCGGCTTTGTAGTCTTTGGAAACTGATGGAATTTTTCCTAAATCTTTATTATTCACAGACAGCCCAAAATATATCCTGCCTCCTTCTGTTAATGGATTTGACGGAGCCTGCCAGATTTCCAGGTAATATAATCCCTCTTCCTTTACTACAATATTATACCCAAGTACTGGTAAAACTTCACCAGCAGAACAGTTTTTTACTGGAAGTGCTTTACAGGCACAGCCCAGCTTGCCATAATTACTTAGAAGCTCCCATTTCCTGATACTGCCATCTATCTTATATGAATAATGGCCTGCATGTATTGATATGACCCCATCTTTTTCAAAATATGTGCCTTTCTGGAAACCTTGTGTATCCAGACGGCATCCCCATATACTGACAGCCACTTTTGCACCAGCACCTTTTATATAAATTACATGTTTCTTTGGCATATCAGGCAGCAGGCTTTCTATACATGAAATGTAAAGAGTACTGTGGCAGGATATATGTTTTTGTGTCTGTTCCAGCTTAAGCCATGCACATCCGGAAGAATCTATAGTACATTCAAATTCCTCTTTTCCACCATTATCAATTTCAATTCTGACAGTATTTGTTCCTGGATATAAAAAATCTTTGATTTCTATATTCTCCGGCTCTCCATAATTTTTTACTGCAATTTCCCTTTTATTTTTTAGCGATACTATCATCTGTGCATTGTCTAATGGTTCAACTGTATAACGCACTGGCCATCTGCACCCGTCTTCATTCCATTTTACAAAGCCAGTATGGTGCCCAAGTTCCATCCCGCTCCATTTGCTGTTTTTAAATGCTGCAAATTTTTCTCTATATCTTTTATTTTTATAAATTTCACACCTTACTTTATCCCTGTATTTATTGGCTATTATTTTGCCCTGTTTTGCATAATGTTCATTCTTTCCGGCATATAGGTTCATAAGAAGTGTATTTGTACACATAAGAACCTGATACTCTATAATACTGTAATATGTGTCAAGATATTCTGCTGGCATTTTTCTCTTAATATTATCTGATTTCTTTCTCAATTTTATAATCCGTTTAATCATTCTGTCTGATTCATCATAATTATATGCGTGAAATGTACTGCTGTCCAGTGATTCTGGTTTGTGCATTGATGCCAGGTTTATACATTCATTTAATACATCATTAATGGGTTTAATAATATCCTTACACTCTTCTTTCTTAAACTGCGTTTTAATCCATTCCATTGTATAAACATTATAACTGTCCAGATTTTTTGTACCCCATTTATCAAAATCGTACGCCATGTCCATAAAATAAGAAAGTGGAAATTCATTTCCTTTTATATCACCTGCATTGACTATCCACATATCATGTATGCCATATTCATATGCCTGTGTCATCTGCTCCCATATTTTTGATAACTGTGTTGTGTTTATCCACTCATAAGAAACAGGCTCACCATGATAATCCAGATGGTAATACATGCCAAAACCCCCGGTATGCTTTTGCATGGACTTGTCTGGGAGTTTCCGCATATATCCATAATTATCCTCACAAAACATTAATATTACAGAATCAAGGCCGTCCCAGTCTTTTAATCCTCTTACTTTATATGTGCCGTAAAAATATTCTTCTACTTCTTTATAAATTGCCATCAGCCTTGGATGGGTATAATCTTTTGTATCAGCATATCTGGATATTAACTTGTCCTGCATGGTAATGATATCTTTCCATAAATTTATGCTTTCTTCAAGGGAATTGCTTCCCTGCATTATACTGTCACGCTCACCTCTCATACCGACAGTAATTATGTTTTCATATTTTCCACTGCGTATAAGCCCATCACGCCAGAATTTTAACAATCCGTTTTTATTAGTAACATAATTCCACTCTGTTCCATATTCCTGATTATTGCTTTTATATATATCCCACTCCTCGCCTGCCCTCAGACATGGTTCATGGTGGGAGTTGCCAATAATTATCCCATACTCATCTGCTAATTCTTCGTTGCTGCTGCCTGGCCCGTCAAGTGCAAATGACGAAGACCACATTGCAGGCCAGAGGTAATTTCCTTTAAGCCTTAAAAGCAGTTCAAATACTTTGTCATACATTTCTGTACAAAACCCGCCAAAATGTTCCATTGCCCAGTTTCCAAAACAAGGCCACTCATCATTAATAAAAAATCCCCTGTATTTTACTGAGGGTTCTTTAGATATTTCTTCCATATCTTTGCTAAAAACAATGCTGCCTGTACATTCTACATATACATCACCCCAGTATACAAGAGGGCTTATCCCAAATTTTTCTGACAGCCTGAATATGCCATAAATAGTTCCACGTTTGTCACTTCCTGCTACCACCAGCATTTTTTTAATATTTTCATAGGGATTTTCTATAAAAAATATCCCATATACTTCCCTGTGGTTCTTTATCCTGCTTAAATCAATTTTCCCATTTTGTTCTATAGTGTCTAAAATACTGCTTCTTCCGGCTGTTGCAAACAGTACTGCTTCTTTAGCACCTTCAGGGCAGCTATCTGTTATACATGGTTTTTGGCCTATTACAAGTTCCATATCCCCTGCTGCCTTACACGCAATTTTTTTAATACCTTCATATGCTGTATTTTCAACAATAATAGGAACACATTTATTTATATCCGAAACTATCTGTTCTTTATTATCCATTTAGAGCCTCCTGCCTGTAATTTCCAAAATGATAATCAAATACCCCGCAGCAAGCTGGCGGGGTATCAAATTTGTTCTTAGTAATCTGTTATACATTCATTACCTGTTCTTTTTATTATAAAAGTATCTGTTTTCTTTCCTGTAAGCTTTTCACTTCTTTCACCAGGCTGCTGCCCTCCAATGCTTATAATATATTCCCCAGGCCTTAAAACACACTGTCCGTCTTCTGTAATAATTGCAAAATCCCTTGGATTTAATGTAAATTCTACTTCTTTCTCTTCACCTGGAGCTAAATTTACACACTGTACTTTCTTTAACTGGTATCCTGGTTCATAAGCTTCAGGGTCTTTATGTTTTATATAAACCTGTACACTTTCATTAACTTTATAAGAGCCTTTATTAGTAACTTTTGTCTTTACCAGAACACTGTCAGTAATTGTACATTCTGTAATATCTGTAGCTGAATCTGAATAATATATATCTGAATATGACAAACCATATCCAAAAGGATATAACACTTTACAATCCGTATAACGGTATGTTCTGTTTGACATACTATAATCACAGAAATCAGGAAGGCTGTCTGTATCTTCGTAAAATGTAACTGGAAGCTTGCCTGATGGAGAATCTTCACCAAATAGTATTTCTGCGATTGCCTTTCCGCCACGTGCTCCTGGATACCATGCATCAATAACTGCATCTACATTCTTGTCTGCCCATGAAATATCCATTGCACTTCCTGCAAGTAATACAAGTATTACAGGCTTTCCAACTGCTGTTATTGTCTCCAGAAGCTCCTGTTGCAGCCCTGGAAGTTTAAGGTCTGGCTTATCCCCGCTGGCATACTCATTACCTGCATCTCCTTCTTCACCTTCTATAGTGGCATCAAGTCCCAGGCATAAAACTACAACATCAGCCCTTTCCGCAGCTATAACCGCTTCTTCAAAACGGTCTTTCTTTTCTGCAAGAAATTCTACTTTATCCCTGTATAAATGGCAGCCCTCAGCATATAATACTTCTTTTTCATATTCCAGGTATTGCTGTATTCCCTCAAGTGGTGTTATATACCTTGAAGATGTCCCTGTATAATTGCCCACAAGTGCATCCCTTGAATTAGCATTTGGCCCTATTACTGCAATTGTATTTATTTCTTCTTTATTTAAAGGCAGGATATTATTTTTATTTTTTAGTAAAACCATGCTCCTCTTTGCTGCTTCAACAGAAAGTTCTATATGTTCCTTACACTCAACTTTACTATATGGTATATCTTTGTATGGGGATGGGTAATTCTCCATCATTCCTAAACGTATCCTTACTTCAAGCAGGCGTTCTGCTGCTTCTGTTATTGCTTCTTCACTTATAAGCCCTTTTTCATAAGCAGGCATAAGATGTAAATATGCTGTACCACAGTTCAAATCACAGCCATTATTAACTGCCATTGCAGCAGATTCTTCAACTGTATCTGTTACATGGTGGTTTTCATGGAAATCATTTATTGCCCAGCAGTCAGATACTACATGTCCTTCAAACTGCCATTCATTCCTTAATATATCTTTTAGCAGTTTACGGCTGCCACATGCCGGTTCACCATTTACCCTGTTGTAAGCTCCCATTACTGCTTCAACTTTTGCCTCTTTTACACACCGGCTAAATGCATAAAGATAAGTGTCATATAAATCATGCACAGACACTTTGGCATCAAATTCATGACGGACTGCTTCTGGCCCGCTATGTACTGCAAAATGTTTTGCGCATGCAGCCGATTTAAGATGGTCTTTATCTTCTCCCTGTAACCCTTTTATATATGCCATTCCAAGCTCTGATGAAAGATAAGGGTCTTCCCCATATGTTTCATGTCCGCGTCCCCATCTTGGGTCACGGAATATATTTATATTAGGAGCCCAGAATGTCAGCCCTTTATAAATGCCACGGTCTCCACGTTTCGCAAATTCATTAAACTTTGCACGGCCTTCAGTTGATACAACATCCGCAATCCTGTATAAAAGTCCTGTATCAAAAGAGGCTGCCATTCCTATTGACTGTGGGAAAACAGTTGCCACACCAGCCCTTGCCACACCATGCAGTGCTTCGTTCCACCAGTTATATGCAGGTATTCCAAGCCTTTCAATAGCCGGGGATTCATAAAGCATCTGCTGCATCTTTTCCTCTATAGTCATTTTTTCTACAAGCTCATGCGCATATTCTCTTGTCTTTTTGCTCATTTCTTTTCCACCTTTATAATATATATTTTTCCAAAATACCCATATCAGATTACAACATTATTGTAATAAAAACAGCGCTTTTAATCTTCTAAATTTTTGCCTATAAATTATCAATTCTTGCTAATACAGGCTGCATCCAGTTTTTGTATTGTGGCTCTGGCGGTTTCAAAATTTTTCCAGCCGGCAGCCGCTCCCACTTAGATGAGGCACGCAATGGTGCATAAAATCTGGCAATATATACCCAGGTAAAGCTACATTATCACTTTCTGGTTTAATCCTTGCTATAAATTTTTGAAAATGGTATAATCCAGATAGTATATTTAGGAATACACTATACAGAAAGCGCAGGATTTTTATAAATGATAGAAAATCTTAAAGGAATGCATGAAACTGTAAATTATAAAAAAGATACAAATTTACGTCTTTATAATAATGAGCAGGCAGAGGACTATCCTATGCACTGGCATACTCCTATGGAGATAATTATGCCAGTTGAAAATACATATTCTGTTATAACTGGCAGGCATACCATTACTATGGAGCCATATGATATAATATTTATATGTCCTGGTGTCATACATGAACTAAAAGCTCCAGCCAGGGGCCGCCGTATAATATTCCAGGCTGAAATTACCATGTTCCATTCAATACATGAGTTTGAAGCAATTCTAAGTATTATGGCTCCGGCTCTTAAAATTTCAAAAAATGATACACCTGCAATCTACCAGAAAATATATAATCTTATCTTGCAGATTAATGAGGAATATAACCGTATTAATAATATTTTAATGGAAACTGTTATATACGAAAAACTTCTTAATATATTTATATTGATAGGGCGTAATTATACTAACAATCTCAGGCATGATGGCACTGGATACAAAAAACATAAAGAATATACAGAAAAGTTTATATCTATCTGTAATTATATAAATGAGCACTGTACAGAAGATTTAAGCCTGGAAGAAATATCCAGTATAGCCGGGTTTAGTAAATACCATTTTACCCGGCTATTTAAACAGTTTACAACTACTACATTTTACAGATACCTTAACCAGAAAAGGATTGAACATGCACAAAAAATGCTTGCTGACCCTGGCATACCAGTTACTGAAGTTGCGCTAAGCTCAGGCTTCCAGAGCCTTTCTGCATTTATACGTATGTTTAAATTAATTAACCAGTGTACACCAACTGAATACCGGAATATGTTTATACATTTTACGCTGGACTAAACAATTAATTATACTAATGTTACACTGCATTGTAAGACAGCCAGGCAAAATCTGCATAATTATTACTTATACTGCCATTGGAAGAAGCATACATGCCTATAGTACATCCGACAAATCCTCCTGCTTCTTCTGTAGTATAATAAATCAAATCTACATTTTCAGCAGCCATCTGCTTTACACCACCAGTTTTTACATAGATATATGCTGTCTGGTTTTCTGCCCTCATAGTTATTTCTATAAGACCACTGTTATTTATCTGTGTCCTGGAAATGATATTGTCTTTTCCATGTATGTGTGCAGTTACTACAAAAAATGTTTCATTGTCATAGTTTTTTATCTCCATGCGCAGATGGTTATCGTGGTTCTGGTAGTAAACCAGGCCTGCACTTTCATCCCCCTGTGGCAAAAACTCCATGCCAGCCTGTACTTCAAAACAATAATCTTTTTGCCGTATGCCTAAATAAGAAGGGTTTTCTTTTTCTTCAATTTTCTCTTTTCTTGTATATAATCTCAAAAACCCTTTCCTGGCTTTTAATGAATACTGTTCTTCATTTCTTGTCTGTATTCCTATTAACCTGTCATCTAATTTTACATCATAAAAATGCAGGTTGTCATGATGGGAAATTTCATTTGCAAAACGGCACTCTTCAATAAATGGCAGTTCAAAACTGTCCTCCAGCTTGCCGGTACCAGGACTAATTACAGGCCATCCATCTTCCCATATAACTTTAGCAAGAAATGATTCCCTGCCCATATTGCTATGGCGTTTACATATACGTGACGCAAGCATTATAATATACCAGTTGCCATTCCCATCATCAACAAGGTCTCCATGCCCGGCATTAATTACAGGATAGTCCATTCCAAGATTTCTATGTGTAAAAACCGGGTTTCTTGGGCAGCCTTCAAACCACTGGAACAGCTTTTTGCTTCTTGCAACACTTATGCTATGTTCTAGTCCGGTACCTCCCTCTGCATGTATAAGATAATAATACTCACCTATTTTGTACAAGTGCGGGCCTTCTGGCCATATAACATCTTTCAAAGCCCCTTTCCATATTGCCATGCTTTCACCTGTAAGTTTCATTTGTTTTAAATCAAGTTCCTGTATCCATATCTCCCAGTCGCCATTATAGCGTACCCCTTCAGGATTCGGCCTTGTACCTGTATAGTAACATCTGCCATCTGTATCAAAGAAAAGACTTGGGTCAATTCCATTGGCTTCATCTCCCAGATAATATGGGGCAGACCATGGGCCTTCTGGTTTTTCTGCTGTAACAATAAAATTTCCGCCAGAGCTTACATCGTCAGAACTTACATTAGTAGTAATCATATAATATGTGCCATTATGGTAACGTATAGATGGCGCATAAATTCCCTGGGATATTTCATTGCCAGCTAAGGGAAGCTGTTCTTCCCTGTCAAGTATATTGCCTATTTGTTCCCAGTGTACCAGGTCCCTGCTGTGAAAGACCGGTACACCTGGAAAATACGAAAAACTGGAACTTACAAGATAAAATTCTTTATCCACCCTGCATATAGACGGGTCAGGGTAAAAGCCGCATAAAACCGGGTTTACTGCTGTAACCATTTTATTTTCCTCCTGTTTTTTACTGGTATTATTTTTGTTAAATACTATACATTGAATATATGCTGTACAAATTCATACAGGCTTTTTCCCCATACCGTAAAGTCATGGCCTCCAATGTATATTTTATACAGATGTTTTGTATTATTTCCCATAAGCACATTATGGTACTGGTGTGCCTGTTCTTTAGTAACCATATCGTTGTCTCCATTGGCAATCATTAAAAATGTATTGTCTTTATATTTATCTGGAAGCCGGAATTCTTCTTTCGTAAAAAGCCCTTCTTCTGTTATGCCATTATTAGTATAAGAAAATATTCCATATGCAGGACTGAAAGCACCTATATAACCAAAAGCGCCAGGTCTTGCCAGCCCGTTATATAATGCTTCCCTTCCACCCATGGAAAGCCCTGCAACTGCAGTATTTTCCCTGCCTTTTTTTATCTTAAAATTGTTTTCTATAAAAGGCATAATATTTTTTTCTAATTCTTCTATAGACATGTCAAATGCCTTAAAATGCCCCAGTGTAAATATATCCTCTGGATTGGCTTTATCGTCAGCCCTTACACGTATATTAGGCATTACAGTTATAAATTCTTTTATTTTATGCTCTGCCAGAAGGTTTGAAATAATATATTCTACACCTGCATCTTTCCATTCATTTTCATCACCGCCAATTCCATGTAAAAGATATAATACAGGATACTCTTTTTTCTCATTATATCCATATGGAATAAGCACATTTAAATTTCTCTTTGACAATGTTATAGAAGAATAGTAGGAAAGATGGCACCATTTTGCACCTTTGCCTTTAATATACTTCTGGTTATATCCATCTGGCATAATATTATTTCTTTTCATACTAACACTCCCTCAGTGGACATATCCAAATCCAAGAATTGTAAACTTTTTGTCCTGGTCTGTTTTGCTAATTTCAATGTGTACCAGATGTGTACTGCTCGAACTTTCATTAATTATAATTACAGGATTACAATGGAGCCAGCCATTAATATATGGGTCTGCAGTTTTTACAAATTTGCCATCTACATAAATATCTGCCTTTGCAGCATCTGTTTCTCCAGAATCTTTAAATATAAGAACAAGTGCTTTACACTGTATCTTCATTTCAAAATATGGTTTATCCTTTTCTTTTCCATTATAATGCCAGTTATAAGGAAACTGGGGAACCTGGTTTAAGCTTCCATCCATTTCCACACATTGTAAAACTGTATCTGTATCTGTAAATCCCCCGGGAATAATTTCCGCATTACTATATGTATCTTTTTTATCCAAAAGCTTTACATTTTCAAAAGTGCTGCCTGCTACTGGTACAGGCATATCTGCACTGTCTGTATTTATACTGGCATTATCTGTATTTGCGGCCTGTTCCATAAGATATATTATACAGTCTGACATAATTGTATGCCCTGCATTGGATGGATGGTAAATATCATAGAAAAACTGGTTCTTGGTTAATACCTTGCCTTCGCCATATTTCTTATAAAATTGTGGTGTTACAGCATTTTTTATACTTATCATTGGAAGCTTGTAATTATATCCAATAGGAATCATACGTTCCTGCAGGTTCCAGTCATCGGCAAATACTGAAAATAATAATATTATGGCAGGTTTATAAGGAAGTTTTAATGCTTTCCTTACCAGGCTTTCATAACAGTCACCTTTGGTTTCATCTCCCTCATCATTAACAGCAAATTCAATTACAATAATATCTGGCTCTACAGTATAATCCCTGAGTACATCACGTTCAAAACGTATCATTCCAAGTTCTGAAGGTGTACCTCCTATACCAGCTTTAATTAAATGTACATTATTATCTTTTCCAAATCTTTCTTGGAACAGACGGTATGATTTATAAGCATAACATTCTGTATTTAAAGGTATTGCCCCTGCCCCCTGCGTAATAGAGCCACCTATATATGCCAGAGTTACATCTTCCCCGCTTTTTGCCTTGTCTATTGCGTTTTTTAACTTTCTTAAATCCCCTTTGGATACAAGAGAATTTTTAATTATATTTTTATAGTCTTCTGAATTAAAGTTAATTCCATCTTCTTCATTAACCTCTGGTGCAGTGAAACCATCATTCAGATAAAACCTGACATTTAATTTTGCAGTCTTGCCTGCCTCCTCCATAATTACTTTAATCTGCCCTGGTATAAAATCATCATCTGTCCATCTGGCATCTGATAAATATATTCTTTTTTCTGCACCATCACCATTAACATGTATCTTTAAATTAGTTCCCCCACCGTAAATATCATTTTTACCATACATCTGGAATATAAATTCTACATTATCCAAAGGGTTTCCGGTTTCTACTGAAACACCTATACTGTGTACTAATTTTTTAAATCCTTCTACAGTCCTTAACAGCCCAAGTTCTGCTTCATCTGTAATACCACCTGTAATATGTGCACTATTTACAAGCCGTTCATCACTCTGGTATAGATATTGTACCCCTTTGCCATCTTCCATCTGTGAACCAAATATATCTTTATTTTTTATAATATAAAATGAATCCCTTCTTTTCTCTGGATTTTTTGGTGCTGCTGGTCCTTCCATTACTATATCTCCCATTAATCTTTTAAATTAAATGAACTTAATATTTCAATCAGGAAATCAGCCTTCTCATAGAGCTGTTTAGCTGAAACATCCAGATTTGTAATTGCTGATACCTGTTTTTCAACTGTTGAATTTACATTATCAGAACATGCTGACGTTTCTGCGGAAACTGCAGATATATCTTCAATAGTGCCTAATGTTTTATTTCTGGAATTGTCCATATTCTGGACATTAACTGTAATAATATCCAGGGCTTCTAATAATTTTTCTACCCTTATATCAATCTGCTTAAAATATTCTGCTGTTTCTGATACCGTTTCTGTCTGCGAAGTGACTGCCTGTTCTGCTATTATTGCTGTAGAAACTACATCACTTGTCTGGTTTATTATCTCTTGTACAATTTCGGAAATCTGCCTGGCTGACTCCATACACTGGTTAGAAAGTTTTCTTATTTCTTCTGCTACAACTGCAAATCCCCTGCCAGTTTCCCCTGCACGTGCTGCTTCAATATATGCATTTATAGACAAAAGATTAGTCTGTTCAGAAATTGAATTAATTGTAGATATTATTGTATTAATAGACTTTGATTTCTTCTCCAGTTCTTGTATGGAATTTATAACATTATGTGTAATATCTGTAGTTTCTTTTGCACTCTCTTTTAACCCATGTACCAGCTCTATGCCAAGACCGATTGTCTGCCCTGTTTCCCGGGTAAGTTTTCCTATTTCTTCTGTATTCACACTTACATTTGTTATAATTCCAGACAGTGCTTCCATTTGTCCAAGACATTCTTCTGAACCTTCATCTAATTTATTAACACCAGTTTCAATTTCAGATACCGCATTTTTAATATCCCCTGAAGTGTTCATAAATAATTCTGCCGCACTTGCAACATAAGATGTTATATCATTTAATTCATTACTTATATTATTAACATCTTCTAATATTGCTTTCATCTGGCCAACTGTCATATCTACACCCTCGCATAAAAGCCCAAACTCATCTTTTGCATTGCTCTGGAATTGTACTGCCAGGTTTCCATCTGCGACTTTGCGGAGCTGGTGCAGTATATAATTTATAATCCTCACAATCCTTTTTGAAATTGCCAGTCCAAGCACCAGTGCAACTAATGCACATACTATTGTCAATATAACAGATATCTTTTTTATACTGGACGTTTCAGCAAGCAGGCGTTCTGCTGGTATAACCGCTGCTACTAACACATTTCCTGTGTCCATTCTGCCATATACAAATAAGTTACTCATACCATCTAATTCTATTATCTGGTTGCCTGTTATATCTTCTGATGAAACAGCCTGTTCATAAAATTCTGTCCCATAAATAAGGCTGTCTTTTTTATCATAATCTGCTTCACAGTAAAATTCTTTGCCGTCACTTGTAACCAGTGCAACACATCCGCCTTTACCTGCATCTATTGATTTTAACGCATTGCGCACAAATTCCGTATCTATATCAATTACCATAATAACCGGCATACCACTAAATTTACGTGCTACCCTTATACTGTAAGCAGATGTGTCAATTCCAAGTACAGAGTCTGCTTCTGTGTCCTGTCCAAATATAAACCAGTCACTAGGATTTTTATCAACTTTTTCCCCCTGTGCCGTTGATATATACAGACTGTAAGCGTCCATTGGCAGTGATGCTGTGCCTCCCCTTATGCTTCTTCCCCCGTCAGCTATAAAATATGCGCCTGATGCCTTTGCATCTACAGCAAGCTTATTATAAAGCCTGCTGTTATATTTCTTCTGTATATTATTTGCCTCCAGGATTTCCATATGCCCGCCAAAGAAAACTTTTAAATCACTGTCTGTAAAATAATTCTTAAATTCGTCTATCTCACTTGTAACAGCCAGATTAATAAACTGCTGCTGCATATCGGCTGTCTGGCTTACAGATTTCTTATAACTGTTAATAATTGCAAGAGAGGCATTTTTATAAGACACAATTCCTAAAATAAGTATGCCAGCTACTGGCACAAAAAAGCAGAGTATAAGCCGTAGTGAAATGCTTCTGTAAAATGGGACTGAAGAAGTTTTTAGTTTCTTGTCTTCTTTCCCTGTACTTTTCTTTTTAGTGCTTTTCTTTCCCCAAAATAATTTTTTCCCCATATCTGACCCTTCTCCTGAATCCTGGACTAAAACTGCTGCTATTTAGTATAATTCAAATGCTTTTAGGCTTCCATTGCCATGTCCCCTGAATGTCAGATATACAGCCCATACCCCATCTGGAATTACAATCCCGGCTACAGATTCTGTCCATACATTAGAAAATGTTATAGGAAGCCTGGCAACTATTTTACCATCCCATGCAAGGCGTACTTCAAATGTGCCTTCAATATAACCCCGTGTCCAGATTCTTATATTTTTAATATTGTTACACTGGAAATACTTAAATCCTATTGTTGTTGTATCTTGTATATTTGCAACATAACCTGTTTCTCTATCCCCATCCCTTCCATCCTGGGTAATTTTAGGAAAAGTACTGTCCCCGGAATACATTGCTGGTTTGTCTGTATACAAATGACATGCAATATATGCCGGATGTACTCCCAGGCCTTCAAGCGGACCGTTATTTAAGCCACATGATGTAAGTTCTGCCTGTTCAAACATCCCTTTATCTTTAAGCGTCAGATGTTCAGCACATCCCTGTCTGCTGTACCATGTACCATTTGTATGGCGGTGGTAAAAAATATACCATTCATTATTAATCTGGCAGATACTGCCATGGTTATTCCCGCCATATGCCATAATCTTATCTTCAGGTTTATATGAACCAATATGCAAATCACAATTACTAACCAGGATGCCCGCATAACTAAAACCTGATACAGGGCTTTTACTAACTGCATAACATAGCTCATGCATTACTTCTGAAGAGTATATAAAATAATACATGCTGCCAATTTTTCTTATTGATGGCGCTTCAAAAAATGCATGTCCTTCAAATCCAGTGCCTTTACTATATTCACAGCCTGGAACAATAACAGATGGCGCTTTTGTAACTGTAAGCATGTCTTTTCCTAAAACAGTTACCATTGCACCACTTCTGGATTTATCACCTTTTCCACAAAAACCAGTATAGAGATATGTAGTTTCACCCTCTGTAAGCACACCAGGGTCAAATTGCGGCTGGTCTTTTTCTCCCTCACCCAGTAGTGTGCCATCCTGGTAATGTACATACCCATAGAAACTGTACTGCCCGGCTGGTTTATCACATACTGCTACTGAAACAATGCTAAGCTTGTCTAGTACATAATATAAATAGTATCTGCCATCTGCGCCCACAGTAACATCAGGCGCATACAAACACATAGTACCATTTTTATTTAACGGGTCATCTGTTTTCTTATATATTACACCCTCATAACGCCAGTTCCATAATTCATTTACAGGAGCAGACCAGCACACATAATCATCCATGCAAAAGACATATCCATTAAACTGGTCATGTGAACCAAATATATAAACCCTGCCGTTAAAAACATACGGCTCTCCATCTGGTATATATTCCCACGATGGAAGATATGGGTTAAAAGCTTCATTTTTTGCCATATCTTTTATTCTCCTTAAATAGATTTATCTGTTACAGCTTCAGCTTCTATTTTTTTAAACATTGGCATTACAAACCTGCATATAGTTAATACAATACATGCTGGCCCAATTAAAAAGCCTACAAACATAGTTGTATAATTCCACAAAAATATTGCACACTCTAATAAAACAAGCAGCAGTAAACCAATAGTCTTAGGGAAAAATTTTATACAAATTGAAAAAGAATTGCGGAAAGTATTTATAATAGTATTTTCATACCTTGCCAGAAGTGCATATACATAAATAAAATGAAGAAATGCCAGAAAAACCGCTACTATGCCTGCTGCCATATATACTAACCGTTTTTCCCCTGCTGCTGCCGATAACTGGAAATCAATATAAATTACATATACTATTAGTATCTGTATAACACCAATAATACTGCCTTTTTTTAAATTAGCTTTAAATTCGCGTATAAATGGTGCTGCAATATATGCATCCTTATCTTTCTCAATTCTAAAGCCTGTATAAAATGCTGCTGTTGTTGCCGCCCCCATTGTTACAACAGGAATACTGCACAACAGCCATAGAAAATTCAGCTTTATAATATCCAGAAGTTTCACCATCAATTTATACAATGGGCTTTCTATGCTAAAAAAACCATTACTATTCATGCTGGCATCCTCCTTTTTTATTCTATAATAAATTCCGCTATTAATTATTATAAATTTTTATACTGGAAATTCTATATAAATATTGCTATATGTATTGTAAAAATTGCTATATTGGCTGCATCCGTCAATATATTCTGTAGTTTCCACTTAGTGCAAGAAATGCAAAAAAATAAAGACAATTATCATAGTATCTTCTTTCACCTTTTCTTAATGGAGTCCGGAAAAAATCCTGCACCAGGCTAAAGGCATTTTTATTATTAACTGCAATTCCTGCCTGTGCATTAGTAGCAATAACAGCAAGGGGATGCAGTGCCTTCCCTTCAAGCACTGTGCCATCTATTGCAAAAATGCCATCTCTGTCCTTCTTTGGCAGCGTTTCACAATAAAATTTGTGTAACTTAACTACTTCCTCCTGTTCCCATATATCTGCTGCAAACCAGCTATAATCAAGCCCTATATTAGCAACTGTCCTGTATGCATCACTGTAATACCAGTCGTGCCGCCCTCCAAAACATTCTTGTACTAGTTTATAAGGAGTCCCATCAAATCCAGCATACTCAGCACAAAGACCAGTTTCTTTATGGCATGCTTTTTTAAGGTACTCCCGGCTTGCCACTGCTGCTTCTTTAAAAAATTCCCTGTCCTCCTCATAAGCCCACAACGCAAATAGTTCATAAAAATGTGGCAAATGATAGGATGGGTCAGAAAAATCCACTTCAGGAATAAAACGTACCAGTTTATTGTCTTTATCCCACATTGCCCTGCCGCCTTTGTTGTCCTCACCTTTATGTATACAGGTATGAAGCAGTTCCTTTGCTTCTCTTGAATAGTTAAATATCCCTCTGCCATCACCCCATCTGTGTGATGCAAAAAACAGCGACATTGCAAAAAATTCCTCTCCATCAGGCGCAGAACCAAGTGCATTTTTTGTACCATCTGTCTGGCAGGACCATGCAAAATAGCCCTTGTTAACACCTTCCTTTATAGACATATAAGTCTGTACCCACTTCCAAATGCGGTCAAACTCCTCTTTTCTGTCCATCTGCACACACATCATCATGCCATAAGACATCCCCTCTGTACGCACATCGTGGTTGCCAGTATCCTCTATATACCCCATGTCTGTACCTGCAGTATGGTATATCCTGTCTTCTTCACTTCCATAAAACAATGTTTGGAATATTTCCTGTTTTCTGTGTTCAATATCTTTTTCACTAAAACCTGCTTCTAAAAACATATTACGGTAAATGCCTGTATAAAATGCTCCTTCATGTATATCTGTGTTTTTCATCTTTTATTTGTTATCCTTTTTTTATTTAAAACCTGCCCTCTGACAAATACATGCCATATACCAGGTAATCTGGCATATGGCATGATAGCACAATCCTGTTTATTACAAAATATTAAGGTTCTCTCCTTTTAACCCGCAAAATGTCCCCGGATCAAATCCGCCTTGTGGATGTCCAATAAGCCATTTGTTTGTAGCAGCTAAAAGTGCATCCTCATCCGGGGCTGTACCATCTGGCAGTACTCTGCTGTGGCTTTCCTGTAATGGATAATTTGTTCCTTTGGGAAGTATAACTGCTACCTGGAATCCATGCCCGTCTATACCACAAGAGGCATAGTGCAATGTAGAGGCATACAGCTCCACACCAGTCCCGGCAGGTACCAGAAAAGCTTTTACCATAGCTGTGTCATAAGTAAAATCACTTTCCATTTCCCACTTTAACCCAAGCATAAGAACAGCATCTGTAGCAGCCACATTGACTTCCGGATTACAGTGGTACTCCAGGCCATTCAGCAATGTATTGTGTCCATTACAATATCCAATCTGTACTGGCATTTCCCCATAGATAATCTTAGAAAGTTCCTGCATTACAGTAAGTGATTCCAGTTCAGGAATACTTGGCTCATAAACTACACCATCAGGTACCGGCGTTTCCTTCATCTTTCCAGTTAAACCGGAAAAATCAATATTATTTATAACCCTGCCATACTTCTTAAAATCAGGCGAATTAACTGACAAAATTTGCATCACTATACCCCCTTAAAAGGATTTTCTGTGGCATAAGGCAAACTTGCTGGCTGGTTATAGTTAATATCCTCTATTGGCACACCAATGTACTTAAATACCTCAAATAAAGCCTGTCCATAATGTCCAAAAGCAACTGCCCCATGATGAGGATAATTTTTCTCAATTAAAACATGACGGTAAAATCTTCCCATTTCCTTTATGGCAAATACACCAACTGAACCAAAAGAACGTGTTGCTACTGGAAGCACTTCACCTTGTGCCACATATGCACGCAGTTTGCAGTCTGCTGTTGACTGAAGGCGGAAAAATGTAATATCACCTGGTATAATATCACCCTCAAGTGTTCCATTTGTAACCTCAACAGGGAGGCTTCTTGCCATAATCATCTGGTTTTTCATCTCATAGCCCGATAATTTGCATGAACAAGTATTGCCACAATGAAATCCCATAAATGTGTCCTTATGCTTATAATCAAACTTATTTTTGATTGATTCTTCATACATATCCTTTGGCACAGAATTATTAATGTCAAGCAGTGTTACAGCATCCTGGCTTACACAAGTACCTATAAATTCACTTAATGCACCATAAATATCTACCTCACATGAAACAGGGATGCCACGTCCTGTCAGGCGGCTGTTTACATAACATGGCACAAAGCCAAATTGTGTCTGGAATGCAGGCCAGCATTTTCCGGCAATTGCCACATACTCCCTATATCCCTTGTGTTCTTCTATCCAGTCAAGAAGCGTCAGCTCGTATTGTGCAAGCTTTTTCAAAATCTCTGGTTTCTTATTCCCAACGCCAAGTTCCTTTTCCATATCTTCAACAACTTGTGGAATCCTGTCATCGCCAGCATGTTTATGAAAAGCCTCAAACAAATCAAGTTCTGAATTTTCCTCAATTTCTACACCAAGGTTATAAAGCTGCTTAATTGGTGCATTACATGCAAGAAAATTAAGCGGTCTTGGCCCAAATGATATGATTTTTAACTTTGACAGCCCTGCCAGTGCCCTTGCAATTGGTAAAAACTCATGAAGCATGTCTGCACATTCCTCTGCATCCCCTACAGGATATTCAGGAATATATGCGCCTACATTCCTGAGTTTTAAGTTATAGCTTGCATTCAATATGCCACAATATGCATCTCCCCTGCCTTGCTTTAAGTCATTCTGGGTTTCCTCTGCTGCTGCAACAAACATTTTTGGTCCTTCAAAATGTTTTGCAAGCAGCGTTTCTGAAATCTCTGGTCCAAAGTTCCCAAGATATACACACAAAGCATTGCATCCTGCCTTTTTAATATCATCAAGGGCCTGCACCATATGAATCTCACTCTCTACAATACAGACAGGACATTCGTAAATATCTGCTTCATCATACTTACTGCTATATGCTTTTACAAATGCCTGCCGCCTTCCTACTGATAATGACTCAGGAAAACAATCCCTGCTTACTGCTACTATGCCTATTTTTACCTTTGGAATATTATTCATCTTAAATTCTCCTTTTTATTTTATATATTATATTATTTTTTGAAATAATGGTTTACATGCTGGATAAATATTTTTATACTGCTGGTAGCGTGCCTCATATTTTTCTACAAGACCTGCCTCTGGCTCAATAGTACTGGTTGTTTTAACAATCTTTGCTACAGCCTCTTCAACACTTGGATATCTGCCACATGCAACTGCTGCAAGCATGGCAGCCCCAAGTGAAGGTCCTTCTTCTGATTCCAGAATATCCAGCTTAATATTTAATACATTTGCTATAATTTTCTTCCACAACTGGCTTTTTGCCCCTCCGCCACATATCTTTGTACGTTCAACCTGTATGCCCAATGATTTTGCAACCTCAAGACAATCCCTAAGCGCAAATGCTACGCCTTCTAAAACGGCCTGTGTCATGTCTTCTCTTGTAGTATTCATAGTCATGCCAATAAATGTTGCTCTTGCATCCGGGTCATTATAAGGCGACCTCTCTCCCATAAGATAAGGCAGGTAGTATACATGGTTTTCACCTAATTTTACAATTTTTTTATTTTCACCATCATAATCCTTGCTGCCAAGGATTTCCTCTATCCACCACTTATTGCAGGAAGCTGCCGAAAGCATGCAGCCCATTAAATGATATGCACCATTGGCATCACAAAAAGCATGTAATGCATTATTTTTATCCACGCCAAATTTTTGCAGTGCAATAAATATTGTACCGCTTGTACCCAGCGAAATATTACAGCTTCCAGCGCCTACTGTACCTGTTGAAACTGCAGCTGCTGCATTATCCCCTGCCCCTGCAGCAACCTTTACATTATCTCCAAGTCCTAGCTGTGCAGAAATTTCAGGCAGGACAGTTCCAACACATTCATAACTTTCGTAAAGTTTTGGAAGCATCTCTTCAGAAATGCCGCAGATATCACACATTTCTTTTGACCATGTACGGTTTTCCACATCCAGAAGCAACATTCCAGACGCATCTGACACATCTGTACAATGCACACCAGTAAGCCTGTATGCAAGATAATCTTTAGGAAGCATAATTTTCTTTATCTTTGCAAAATTTTCAGGCTCGTTCTTCTTCACCCATAATATCTTAGGAGCAGTAAACCCCGTAAATGAAATATTCGCTGTATACTTTGACAAAGTTTCTTTTCCAATTTCATCATTCAGATAATTATTCTCATCTTTAGTCCTTCCATCGTTCCAGAGTATTGCAGGACGTATTACCTGGTCATTATTATCCAGAATAACCAGACCATGCATCTGGCCGCCGAAGCTAATGCCGGCAACCTCATTTCCATCAAAACCATGTAAAAGCTCTTTCAGCCCTGACATGGTTTCCTGGTACCAGTCCTCTGGTTCTTGTTCTGACCAGCCAGGATGTGGAAAATACAGAGGATACTCCCTTGAAACCGTATTCTTTACTTTTCCGTCTTCGTCCATTAATAACAGCTTAACCGATGAAGTACCCAAATCAATTCCTATGTATAACATCTTTTTACCTCCCGATTATTATATTTTATGTAAATTGATTCTTAATTTACTATTTTATATTGTGTTTATAAGGCATCAATGAAAAGTGACATAATCTTTAATAATGATTATACCTGTATATCAGCCAAATAGCAATCTTAAATCTTGCTATTTTCTTTTCATATATTGCTTGTTTGTTAAAATGGCAAACTGTTCCTTAAGCATAGCGCACCCCATCCTGCCTGTGTATTTACTCCTGTCTGTCCTGGCAAAAAACTTGCCCCTTTTATTAAATATGCTTTTAATTTATCCCCATATAAATATAAATCATTTCCACGTACTATCCCCTATGGTGTCCAGTATGTGTATATTGTATTTTTTCCAGATATTATTCCCTGCTAAATGTCCAGAAGATATCAATATTTTTCTGGTTATATACAATTATTTTATCTATAAATGCTTCTGTCATTTCCCTTGATAAAACATCAAGCCCATAGTATACAGGCAGTTTTCCATATCCGTTTTGCTTATTTTGTACTTCTTCAATACAGCTGCATATCCTTTTTTCTAATTCTTTCTGTTGTTGTTTTATTTCTTTAGACTGTTTTGTTATATTATCCCGTCTTTTTAGTAATTCTTCTTTTGTAATAAGACCTTTATGGTATCTTTCAAGGTTATCCGCTTTTTCATAAACAAGCTTTTCTGTGTCCTGTTTAAGCTTTGCCAGTAATGCCTGCTTTTTAACTTTTATACTTTTGCATACTTCACTGGTTTCTTTCATAATTATGTCTTTGTCTGCCAGTTTCCCCATCTGCAGCTGTATCTCTTTTAATACCACATTTTCAATCCATTCATTGCCAACTGTTTTCTGTATACACTGGTTATTACTTCTTAATTTACTGTTTGCACAATATAATGACAGCCCGCCTCCCGACAGCCTTGTTGCCCTTAAACACCTGTTACAGCCTGCACAGTAAATCCTTCCTTTGAGCGGGTAAGAAAAATGGATACGTTCTGTTTCTTTCCTGTGGAAGAATTTCTTCTGTACTATGTTAAAAGTTTCTTTGTCTATAATAGCAGTATGGTGTTTTGGGAACACTTTCCACTCACTGCGTGGTTTTAGTATTTTCTTTTTCTGTCCTGCACCTGCCTGTTTTGATTTATTATAAACCATGCTGCCTGTATAAGTTTCATTTGTAAGTATTGTCCTGACTGTTGTTTGCTGCCAGTATTTATGTTCCTGTAAAAGTTCTTTCCTGTCCTGCTTTTTTCTTAAATTCTTATATTCAAGTGGTGTTTTAACCCCTTCATCATTAAGGGCTTTGCAAATTTCTGTAAGGTTATTCCCTGCCAGTGATAAAGAATAGATACGTTTTATAACTTCTGCTTCTTCCTGAACAACCAGAAGTTCCTGCGGATTGTCTTTGTTTTTCATATATCCGAAAGGTACAGAACCTGTAGCATATTTACCCTGTTTCTTTCTTGCTTCAAGTGAACTTTTAACTTTTTCTGAAACATCTTTACAGTAAAAATCTGATAAAAGACTTTTAAAAGCGGTATCCATGCCCACAGACCCCCTGTAACCATTATTTTCATTACTGTCGTAATGGTCTGTGACTGCAATAAACCTGACCTGCATAAAAGGGAATACATGTTCCATATAAGTCCCAAGTTCTATATAATCCCTTGAAAACCTGGAAATATCTTTTACAATTACACATTGTATTTTATTATCTTTTATCCCTGCAAGAAGCTTCTGTATGCCTGGTCTGTCCATTGTTGTGCCAGAATACCCGTCATCATAAAATTCACAAAAGCCATATCCTTCAAACTCTTTATGGGCAGCAATATATTTTTTTACAAGTATTCTCTGGCTTAAGATACTGTTGCTTTCTGTTTCTGTACTGCCATCTTCCACAGACAGGCGGTAATATCCAGCAACCATGTACTTATTGTAATTGCTTTCCAGCCTGTACACCCCCATCCATAAATTTATAATAAATTTCAATAATTCCACAAGGAAATACAAATATCTTATCAATTAATGCCTCTGCCAGAAAGATATCCAGCTTCCTGCATTTTTCTGCTTTTAAAACAGCCTTTAAAAACTGGTTATTTCCTTCTTCCATATATCCAGTTATTTTCTGGCGGCATAAAGAATTGGCTTTTAGCACCTGTTTTAACTGTTCTATAACATAAATGTCAAGTTCTTCTTCCCTTATGTAGTTTTTTCCACACTTTCTTTCATCAATCATATAAGCATTCCTGCAATAATAGGAAAAATGTCTTTCATCTTTTCCTCTGCACCCATAAAAAACAGGATGCATGCGCTTTCCACATACACCACAGTATAAAATATTACGGTAAATATTATAATGGACCCATAAATTAA
>DESG01000027.1:0-183 GCA_002361175.1 Lachnoclostridium sp. UBA3320
GGAGCCCCTTCAGCCTCTTGGGTATTTCTCCTTGTGCTGATAAATTCGGCTAGTTTTTAACCTATTTCAAGTAAAAAACAGGCTTTCATCCCAGAGACAAGCCACTGAGAATTCCCGCCCGAAATCTTAAATAACAATATCCAATTAATATATTGATTGAACGGAGAGAGTGGGATTCGAACC
>DESG01000027.1:514-11307 GCA_002361175.1 Lachnoclostridium sp. UBA3320
GGACAAACGGTTTTCAAGACCGCCTCGTTATGACCACTTCGATATCTCTCCATATACACTGCTCTTCTGCAACAGTGCTTTGCTAGTATAACACTATTTTATATATTTCGTCAACCCCTTTTTTCAAATTTTTTCAAAAATTTTTCTAATCAAAAAGTTCATTTATTGATAAACTTGCTTTCTTTTCTGTAAACTTGAGTTCAGGATTTTTTACACTTACACGTGTTCCTGGCGGCACAGAACTAGTGATAAATGCATTACCGCCGATAACTGAACCCTTGCCAATAACTGTTTCTCCTCCAAGTATTGAAGCACTTGAATATATAGTTACATTATCTTCTATTGTCGGATGTCTTTTTATATCACGCAGAAGTTGCCCACTTCGTGTTGAAAGTGCGCCAAGTGTCACGCCTTGATATATTTTAACATTATTGCCTATAGAAGTTGTTTCGCCTATAACAACACCCGTTCCATGGTCTATAAAAAAATATTCACCTATAGTAGCACCAGGATTTATATCTATCCCTGTGTTGCTATGTGCATATTCAGACATAATACGTGGTATAAAGGGAACTTCACCTTTATAAAGCTCATGTGCAATTCTGTATATAAATATTGCAAGAAAACCTGGATAACAAAATATTATTTCTTGCTTTGTCTTTGCTGCTGGATCTCCGTTGTATGCTGCTTCTATATCTTTAATTAGTATTTTCTGAATACTTCCAAGAGAAGAAAAAAATGCCATACAGATTTCTTCTGTTTTTTTATTAATGTCTTCTTCTGAAACACCATTTGGAAGAGCCTGCATAAATGCAGACTTCATCTGACATGACAAATCATCATAAAGCCTTAATATATTGTGCCCCACAAAATATCCTGGAACAGTATTTCCAAGATATTCATTATCAAAATAACCTGGAAACATAACCTGGCGAAGCCTTAATATTATATGTATTATGCTGTTCCTGTCAGGCATACAACATCCATTTTTAATATAAAATAGCTCCTCATTATTATAATTATCTGTAATCTGCTGTACAATACTGCCAAGTTCCTGTTCTGAAAACATATAAAAAATCCTTTCTTGTTAAAAAAATTCATATATTATACTCACGGTCAGTTTTTTGACAGCCAGTATAAAATAATATCACTGAAAACATTGTATGCGTCTCCAGTGATATTTAGTCCTAAGTTAAGCTCGTATAAGAGCACCTGCATCAAGAATAAGACTTATACTTCCATCACCAAGCTGTGTACAACCTGATATTCCGCGTACTTTTTTAATATATGAAGGTATTGGTTTAACAACTATCTCCTGTTCTCCAACAAGTTTATCTGCAAAAACTGCAAAACTTTTATCCTCATGTGTCAGTACAACAACTATACCATCTTCAATATTATCAATCGCTCCTTTGAGATGATAAAATCTATTCAGCCTTACTAATGGATAATATTCTTCACGTATCATAACGTATTCTTCTCCGTCTGGTTCTACAATAAGTTTATCGCTTGTAAGTCTTATAAACTCTAAAACGCTGTTTGTAGGTGATACAAAGTTTGTCTCTCCTACAGAGAATATTATTCCATCTATTATTGCAAGTGTAAGAGGGATTTTCATAGTCATTGTAGAGCCCTGTCCTTCTACGCTTTCTATATCAAGCATACCACCTACGCCTTGAATGTTCTTAACTACAACATCCATTCCAACGCCTCTGCCAGAATATTCTGTAACCTGTTTTTTAGTAGAAAATCCAGGAAGTGTTATAAAATTATATACTTCCTTATCAGTGAAATCTTTCTCTGAACGGTTTCCAAGAAGTCCATTTGCCTTTGCCTTTGCAAGTATATTCTCACGGTTTAATCCCTGTCCATTATCAGACACAGATATCCAGACTTGCCCTCCTTCATTCTTTGCTTCAAGTATAATTCTGCCCTTTTCTTTCTTACCTATCTCTTTACGTTTTTCATTACTTTCTATTCCATGGTCAACAGAATTTCTTATAAGATGCATAAGAGGGTCTGATATATGCTCAATAATATTCTTATCAACTTCTGTATCTTCACCTATTACTTCAAGTTCAATATCCTTCCCAAGTTTTTTAGATGTATCATATACTATACGATTCATCTTCTGGAATGTATTTTTAAGTGGCATCATACGCATTGCCATTATAGCATCTTGAAGCTCAGATGTAATTTTTGAAAGTTGTGCTGCGGATTTTTGAAAATTTGATAAATCAAGTCCTGGTATTTTTAAATCTGGATTTTGTAACACTGTTGCTTCTGCAATTACAAGCTCACCGATTAAATCCATAAGCAAATCCATCTTTTTAATGTTGACACTTATAAAACTCTGTGCTTCACCTTTCTTTGGCACAGGACGCTTTTGACTGGCAGGCTTTTGCTTTTGTGTTTTGCTTTCTTCGCTGCTTTCTTTTTCACTATCAGATTCTTTTGCTACTTTTGGCTGTGGTTTTTGATTTTCTACAAGAATTGTAGGTTGCTCGATAGGTTTAGTAAGCACTTCCCCAGCACTTGAGATAGGTGTTTCAGCCTCAGCACAAAATTGAAGAAATTCATCGCTTGAAACTTCATTAATTTCTATATGTTCTATATTAGACCCTGAATTAAGCAGTTCCATTATCCTATCAGGATCTTCTGTTGTTTGTAGTGCAATCTTAAAACCAAACTCAAGGACGACAATAGAACTGTCAGGGTTGGAAACTATATCTGCTGGCGTAAAAAGTATATCTTCTGCAATCCCTTTAAGTGCGTTTACAGCCATGTACGCTCTTATATTTGCCATGTCTGTGTCTTTCAAATAGGTGATAAAAATATTATAAAATTTGCTATTTTCTGAGGCAACAGGAGCTATATAGAAACGTGGTGTCTCCTGCAGAGGAGTTTCCTTTGCAGGCGCAGCATCAGTTTTTGCAGAAGTAACACCCTTTATTTTATCTAAAAATACACTTAGTACTTCTATAAGATTTGTGGAATCACCATCAGACTCTGCGCCATCCTTAATCTTTTCAAGCTCATTTGTTATAAAGTCTGATACTTCAAGCACATCGTCCACAAGCTCCGCATGAGGTACATTATCAGGATGATTTTCCCTTATATAATAAAATACATCTTCAAGCTTATGTGATAATGTAGCAATATTCTGATACATCATAACAGCAGAAGCGCCTTTTATAGTATGCATAATTCGGAATATTTCATTTACATTGTCTTCATCAAAATCACCTGCATCTTTGCTGTCAAGACATATATTTTCAAGATTTTCGAGACCCTGTTCTGTTTCAAAAATAAACATATCCAACATGCTCTCTGTAATCATATCGTCAGCCATATTTTTCTCCTTTCCCGAACCTTTTCTTATGGTATTAATTCAAGTTTTCGCAGGACACTTTCAAATTTTGTCTGGTCTATAGGTTTTCCTGCATATGCAACACACCCAAGGTCAAATGCTTTATTGACATTCGTGCCTTCATTTAAAGCTGTTGTCATAATAATCTTTGATTTTTGTTCTTCTGGAATCTTTCTTTCTTGCTCAATATCTCTAATGGCCTTTAAAGCCTGATATCCATCAAGTGTAGGCATCATAATGTCAAGGCATACAAGGTCATATGGCATATCTGCGTCAAGAGCCATAAGATATGCGTCTACTGCTTCCATACCATCAACTGTAACGTCACACTCACCAAACTTTGATAAAAATTTAAGCATAAATTTCCTGCTTGCGAAATCATCCTCTGCAATAAGTATTCTCATATTTTCCTCCATTCTGCCATTTATGCATTTATGCATATGGCTCTTTTAATATATTTTACTAAGGCATTGAATTAAGTATATTATATACTTTAGACGCAATATTTTCCAGCGGAAGCTGATATTCTACTGCACCTATATCATAAGCGACTTTAGGCATACCATATACAACACAGCTTTGCTCATCTTGCCCTACTGTATGAGCTCCTGCTTTTCGCATAGCTTTAAGTCCTATAGCACCATCTCCTCCCATACCCGTAAGTATTACCCCTACTGCATTACTTGCAGCAGCAGATGCAACTGACTTAAACAACACATCTACAGAAGGACAGTGTCCATTTACCCTTTCACCTTGTTTACACTCAACTCTATATGTACCTCCAGAGCGAATAAGACGCATATGCTTATCACCTGGAGCAATTAAAACTTTTCCTCTTTCAACCAAATCACCGTTTTGGGCTTCTTTCACAGCCACTCTGCATTGGTTATTAAGCCTGTCTGCATACATCTTTGTAAATCCAGGCGGCATATGCTGGACAATAACAGTTCCTGGTATATCAACATTAAATAACTTCACTACATTGTAGATTGCCTCTGTGCCTCCTGTTGACGCACCTATTGCAACTACTTTGTTAGGATATGTTCTGCCAGTAGAATTTACATTAAATTCATTTGCCATCTTATATCTGCCAACTTTTACTGTAGACGCAATCTTTATCTTTGTTATAAGTTCATTTCTAACCCAGTTATATATTGAATTATTGCCCATATTCTGTGGTTTATCAACAAAATCAACCGCACCAGCAGCCATTGCATCAAATACTGCAGAATTAAGTGAACTAATCATAACTGTTGGTATAGGATGCTGCGGCATAAGCTTTCTTAGAAACTCTATACCATTCATTCTTGGCATCTCGACATCAAGTGTCATAACATCAGGGTCATAACGTATAATCATATCCCTTGCCTGATATGGGTCTGCTGCCGTTGCCACTACATGAATCATAGGGTCTTGTTCTAGAAGCTGTGATAACATATTTCTAAATAGCATTGAATCATCAACTACCAAAACTCTTATAGGTTTCATACATAAATACCTCTCCTCTTTGAACTTAATCTTATATATTTAATTACTTAATCTTGCGGTAAATTGATGGCTGCACATATTTAAATTGAGTAGCAGCTTTATCTATACTTTCTGTAGTGCCTATAAATATGTAACCTCCATTTTCCATACGGTCATATATTCTCTTTAAAAGCGATTTCTTAGTATCGTCATCAAAGTAAATCATTACATTGCGTAAAAAAACTATATGAAACATACCTTTAAACTTTATATTATCCATAAGGTTAAACTGCCTAAACACTACTTGTTTCCTTACTTCCTCAGTAACCTGATATTCTTCTTCTGAAATACGTTTTAAATATTTTTTTTTCCACTTTTCAGGCAGTGGAGATATCTGCTCTGCAAGATATTTGCCCTCCATAGCATGTTTAAGTACCCTTGTCGATAAATCTGTTGCAAGAAGCTGTATATCCCAGCCTTTATCCAGTTCAAAAAACTCTCTTAAAAGCATCGCAAGGGCATATGGTTCTTCGCCTGTTGAAGCAGCTGCCGACCATATTCTCACATCTTTTTTTGCTGCTGCATACTGTTTAACCCAAGGCAGAGCTACTTTATTCATATAATCAAAGTGAACTGACTCTCTCATAAAATAAGTGTGATTAGTAGTAAGTACATTAATCAGATTAACAGCTTCTTTTCCTTTGGGGTCTTGTTCAACTTTGGCAAGATACTCACTATAGCTTTGATAGCCATTTCTTAACAGATAGTTTTGTAGTCTTCCTGTTATAAGCACTCTTTTTTGTGATAAGTTAATTCCATACTTTTCATGGACATATGATACAATCCATAAAAATTCTTTGTCTGTAAGCTGCATAATTTTTAACCTTCTATCGTATTATACTATATTTTAATTATTTTACAGATATTACATAGTAACCAGCTTATAATCTAGTTTGCTATCATCATTAACAGTTATTACAATATATGTAGGTCTTCTGCCATCCTGTCTTGGTCTTGACAAGCTGCCAGGGTTAATTATCGTTACATCAGGATATTTTTCAATAAGAGGCTCATGCGTATGCCCAAACATCACAAGCTCTGCTCCATTTTCTTTTGCTATATCCCTCATAGTCCCTATTCCCCATTTTCCACCATAAATATGTCCATGTGTAATAAACGTTTTATGTCCTGCTATATCTATAAGCTTTGCAGCCTGTAATCCACTATGCGAATCACAATTTCCCCTTACCACCTCAACAGGACAGTTTACAAGACCTTTAATCACACTGGTACTACAAATCATGTCTCCAAGATGCACCATCATATAAAGGTTGTTGCCCATATTGTCTATAGCTTTTCTTAAATTTGTATTATCTCCATGTGTATCACTTACAACTAGTATTTTTTTTGACATCTAAATTATATTTTCACTCCTTAGCTTTTCATGTATAAGCCTTAGCGCATTGCCCCTGTGGCTTATAAGGTTTTTCTCACTAGGCAAAAGTTGGGCACTTGTGCATCTTTTTTCTGGAAGATAAAATATTGGGTCATATCCAAAGCCATTTTCTCCTTTTTCTTCATACGCTATAAGCCCTTCAACTACACCTCTGGCAGTAAAAATCCTGCCATCAGGCATCACACATGCCATAACGCATACAAATCTTGCGCTCCTTTCACTGCCTTTTGCATCTTTAAGTTGGTCTATAATATAATTATTTTTAACTGTATACGATGTATCTTCACCTAAAAACCTAGCTGAATAAATTCCAGGTGCTTTATTCATATAATCCACCTCAAGCCCTGAATCATCTGCAATTACCATGCTTTTTGTCACTTCTGCTATAGTTTTTGCCTTTATTACAGCATTTTCTTCAAATGTAGTTCCATCTTCTGTAATAGGTATATCTGACAGATTTTCATCATTTAATGACACATATTCTATGCCATCGCCCGCAAGGATTGCCCTTATTTCTTTCATCTTATCTTCATTGCAAGTAGCTACAATTATTTTTTTCACTCCAGTGCCTCCAATATTCCGTTATAAATTCCCTCTGCCATCTTTTTCTGACCATTTTTCGTTACAATATATTTTAAATCAGATTTATTTGACATATATCCAACTTCTACAATAGATGCTGGTACATTTGAATGGTGCATAATATAAAGCCCCTCTCTTCTGATTACTCCACGCTTCTTATTATTAACTTTTCCTGCAACATTTTCAAGAAGAATTTCAGCAAGTTTTTTATTACTTAACTTTGAATTATGCGGTTTTCTCTTTGAATACAGCACCTCTATACCATAAGGTGCGCTATCTCCATACTCTGAAGAATTACAATGTATACTTATAAATAAATCCGCTTTTAAACTGTTAGCAAGTTTGGTCCTTGCCGCTTTGCTTATAGTTTTATCTGTAAGGCGTGTATAGTATGCTTTTATGCCAGAATCAGAACTGTCTAAAAGAGTTTTAAGTTCTTTTAAGATAATGAGGTTATAATTTTTCTCATAGTGTCCTCTAAAGGACTTTGTACCTTCATCAATACCGCCATGACCTGCATCTATGACTATTATTTTATCATATATCTTACTAGGAACTGCAAGTGAAATATAATAAGCATCATCTGTCTCTAAAAGCTCAGGTGCATAAAGCCGTTTAGTCTTTATCTTTATATCTGTCTTATACTTACCATTTTTCCCCTTTTCTGATATAATACTAAAACTTTTCACAGGGTCTTTTTTATTATTCTCATCTGCCTTGCCAATAAACGTACTACCTTTATTATACCTTATAATATCATTTTGTAAAAACCCTTTTTTTTCCATTCTGTCAATAGTGAGATTTATCTCTTGCTCCATATAGTTATCATATAAATATACACTTGAGCCTGTAGACACCACGGATTTTGATATTTCAATATATGTATGGCTTCTTTTCTTAACATGCACTATATCTGTCTTTACAGATTCTTCCCGTTCTACAATTTCCTCTTCTGCATCTGTCAGCTCTACTTCATCGGCGATAATTGAATTCTCAGCCATTGCTTTTGTTTTTGCCGCTTTGTCTTTTATAAAGTTTCCCTGGCGAAAAACAGAAATTGCCAGTACTAAAGCGAGAAGTATAATGCTTTGTACTGTAAATCTTTGCCATTTTCTTTTTTTTATCACATAAGTCATCTAATGTACCCTACTATCATGAGTTTACAATGCCATCTGCCATATATCAGACGTACTGTCCAATATATTAAACATACATAGTATACAATATATCTGTCATATATGCAAGCAGACTAGTTTTATGGCGAGTAATTAGTACTCTTTTACAATATCTTCCTTTGCCACATTGTATTTTTGCATAAATGCCTGTAAATCATTATCATTTCTTATAACCATAATATCATGAAACTTTCCTGTCTGTATTTCTTTAAACCCTGCAACTTTCTCTCCTGTACATATACTTGCACGAATTACAGGTTTTTGACTGCTTTTATCATATGGCTCAACTCGCTGCTTTTTACTAAAACCAAACATTGCTTATCACCGTCCTTAATATTTTTTTACTTTTACCTTCAAAGAAACCCATCCTTAACAAGTAAATGTATAAGGATGGGTTATATATTAAATTACAGAATCTCTTCTGTTATTTCACCTTCTATAGAATCCCAAAATTCTGAGATTGAAATATTTGATGCCAGTTTATTTACAGTGTCACCTTCCATATAAACCCCAGGATTACATTCTATTGTTCTGCTTTCTTTATCTGAAAAGTTAATAATAACTCTTAGCGTTCTGCCTCCAGATATCATATCTTCATTTTCTGCCTTTATTCCACTGTCAAAAAGCAGTAAAGATTCGTAGATTTTGTCAAAATCAGAACTATTAACTACTATTTTCTTTTCAGCATAGCACGGATATGTACCAGCTGTATACATATAGCATTCTATACCTGTGATATTGTACTTTGAAGCTGTTGGCTCTTCATTAGAATTATTACTATTTTTTATCTTACATGGAATATTTTTCTTTTTAGCAAATTTCAATGCATATGTTCCTTTCTGTGTAATAATGGTTAAATTTTTACACTTATCAAAAGCATTGCTTGCAATCTTTTTAACTGAAGCTGAAATTTCTATTTTTTTCAGCTTTGTACAGCCTTTAAATGCAGATGATTTAATCTGTGTTACACCATCACTAATTATTATTTTTTTAACTTTTTTATTATCTGCAAATGCTTTCTTTCCTATAACTTTTATCTTATTTGGAACTAAAACAGATGTATTACTTCCACTGTAACCTTGCAATACAGTTCCTTTTATATTAAACCTTGATTCAGCATTAGATTGAAAAGCATTACATATAAGTATACATGCCAGTATAATTACTCCTATAAAAGACTTTTTAAAAAAACGCATATTCACTGCCCCTTTCGTGAAGCCACAGTATACACACACTATCCAACCTTACTCTTGAACTATAATATCAATAGTTCCCTCTGGCACTGTCTGACCTTTTGGCACACCGCCTGTTGCTTTTACTGTTATTTTATAAGTGCCAACAGCAGCTTTCTTAGCAACCTTAACAACTCCTTTGCCATTAACTGAAACATTTTTCTTACTGCTGCTGCTCCATTTAAGCTTCATTTTATCTTTATTAAATGGCTCCTGTCCCCCATTAAATATAATTTTTTCCTTTAAATTAGATGTTTCTGACTTTTTAAGGTTAAGTGAAGCAGAAGAAAATGTAACTGATATTACTGGTACACAAGTAACTCGTATTGTATCTTTAACCTTATAGCTTTTGCTTGATTTATCATAACTATCTGCTGCAAAAACTGTCACATAAGTTATACCTGGTCCTTTTGGCTTTAATATACCTTTGCTGTTTACAGAAGCAATTCTGCCTCCCTTTCTATCCTTTTTACCTGTGTTATCCGTAATCATCCATTTTAACTTTGTATTAGTAGGCTGGTCATCAGATTTTCCCTCATTAAATGAAACACCTAACTCCACAGAACCCTTCTTATCTGTAAAAGAAACACTACGGCTGTTTAATTCTATATCATAACTTAAATTATATGATGTTGTTGGTCTTTTATAGGTTTTTGTCTTAACTGTAGGATTTTTCCTAATTATCTTCGTATAGGCAGCAACAGCGTCAAGCCTTAACTTTTCTCCTCTGTTATTAGAAGATGATACCTGTTTTACATATAGCTCACAGCCATCTTTTCCATCTTGACCTATAGGAGTTAATTTAATATTGTCAGCAGTTCCTACACTTAACTTCCATTCTATCTTTTCAGGTGAAAGTCTTTTCATAGCATTACTTAAAGAAATTTTGTATGTATTATATTTATAAAGCTTTTTAGGCAACTTGTCAAATGTACACTCTATAATTTCGCCAGTATGTGACTGTACATTTACAACACAACTCGCTGACTTGCCGCTAATTGTTGTTGCAGTAACAGTAGTAGTACCTTCTCCAACACCTTTGACATTGCCACCTTCATCAACAGTTGCAACAGCAGAACCACTTGCAGTCCAGACAACATAATCGTCCGTATCTTCAGGTGTTAAAACAGCTTCAATTTTCTTAGTACTTCCTATAGAAAGATTTATTTCATCTTCTGATAATGTAATCGTCTCCGCAGGTTTTTGTAAGTCAACATGTATTTTAATACTATCCCTACCTGTTCCTGCAAACGCTGACGCTGTTATAACCGCATCACCTGGACGAACTGCTGTAATCACACCACCAGTAGTAACCGTAGCAACACTTTTATTATCAGAAGCATACACAACTGTATCATTAGTATCAGACGGCTCAACAGACATATTTCCATCAGAAGAAAGGTCGTAAGTCTCCCCTGCCTTCATTGTATGCTCTGAATCTTTAATATCAATCCTTGTAATAGGCTTCTCGACATCATTTATTGTATATGCCTTAATACGCAGATTCGCTT
>DESG01000027.1:11642-16785 GCA_002361175.1 Lachnoclostridium sp. UBA3320
AAAAGCTTTGCCCCTCTGATGCCTCTACATCAGAGCGCATCCAGCTTATATCATAATCATTATCTATAGCATAAGATGCATAGCCACCATTTTTATTTGTTAACGTTACTACTACAGAAAATACATCGTTAGGATTAAGGAACACTTTTTGGTCTTCTAAGTCTACTGTATGATAGCCTTCTAATAACTGTTCTCCATCTACTGATGCCACCTCTGTGCCAGAAACTGGGTCACTTGCGTCTTTAAGACCTTTATATACTTTTATATTGTACTCATAATTTGCACCAGTATAAATAGCAACTGCTTTTAATACTTCTTTTCCTTTAGCAGTAAAAATATTTGCTGCCTCAATTCCTGAACTATAGCCTCCAGTTGTTGAAAGAGATATTCCACCATCGTATTGATAATTGTGGTCATAATATTCACTCTTATCATCACTTGTTACAGTTCTTACTGCATATGCATCACTGCTTAATGAAGTATCATAATAGGACATCCAGAAATATCCACCATCGCCATACCAGCTTCCCCAGCTATTTCTAATAAGCCATGCACCTTTGTCAGGAGGTGTTGTTTTAAAATCCGATGCAGCAAAATTGTCGTCCCAGCCTACTATTGCAACAGCATGATTAGTAGATTTATCTACGTTATTATAATATGCTGATGTACCTGCATTGTAATAATCGCTATCATCATAATAAGACATTCCAACTGCACCACATTCTAATACCATTTGTTTTACAATATCTCTGTCACCAGAATTAATTACATATACATCCTGTACATGAGCACAGTCCTTGTTTATAGCATAGCTGTCATCTAAATGTGCATCACCCTTTTTCTCTTGCAAGATACTATACTTTGTTTCTGGTTCTTTAACTTCTGATACTGTTCCTACCCAGTCCATCAGCATAAACTTTGTAAAAGCAGTATTATTTCCTCTTGTATACCAGTCTGATGACAATGCTGTAGAACTACTGCCCTTATCTTTTACATGGAAATTATCGCCACTGCAGAGACCAAGCGGGTCAGTCCAGTCATGATTCATAAAAAATACCGTCTGAAACTCTGACATATTTTCATTTGATGGCAATTTTCCTTGTTTAAGAAGGTTCATCTCAACCATAGTCATTGCACTGTGCGCCCAACATGTACCCAAAGGGTTTTGGTTTCTTACAGCAGGCATATTAGCAGCAATATCCTCATCTTTTCTTGGGTCATACTTATCATCAGACCGTAATGCATAATTTTGCGGAATATAATCATCATATTCACTAACACTCATTGGAGGTTCTATATCAATATCACAATAATTATTTACCGCTTTACTGGCAATCTCCAAATCCATCTTTTCTTTTTCAGTCATCTCTTCTGAAACAGTATCATCTGTTGAATATTCATCCGCATAAACCGGCATTCCTTGCCACACTGCCGACACTGCCAAAGCCATAGACAGTACTATAGAATAACATTTTTTGCTTATTCTTATCTTTCTCATAAAACAGCCTCCTTGCCTATCTGTACAATGAACAATATCCATTGTATATCTCCAGTTCCTCTTTACATATTAAATATCGTCATATATCACCCATAAAATTACATTTTAAAAAAATAAAACCACTTGTATACTGAGAAAAACGACAGAAAAATCTTTCCTGCCGTTCTTCTTAAATTTATTATATATTAATTTTAATTCTTACAATACAATATCAGTTATTTCACGGTGTTACTGTTGCTGATGGTGCTGGTGATTGTGCTTCAAAAGTAGCAGCAGAAATCTTGAATGTAAATTTAATTTTCTTGCTATTCTGATCGCACTTAAATGTAATATTAACCTTAGTATCTCTATTATCTTTTACAGCCTTAGCTTTAATAATAAAGTGGTCTTGTGAACCCTCTACTGGCTTAATCTCAACACAATCTTTTACAGATGAAGGAACTGACCATGAATATGTAGAATCTTTAGTTCTCTGTGTTTTAGCTGTATCTGCATAACCAGCAATACATACTTCAAGTTCTTCACCAATCATACGAGTTGCATCTATAAGTCTTGGGTCATCACTAGTATCCTTTTCATTACGAACTTCCAGTTTCTTTGGTGCTACTAATATATTAACTGGACAGCATTCATAAGTACCATTACTACCAGTATCAATAATCCACAGATAGTGTACACCACTTTCATTGGTATCATTATTTTTTGCAATAACTGTAACTTGACCATTTTTAATCTTTGCAGTTGCTGCATCACTTAAATTATCAATCCTGTTATTTGTTACTGTAGGTATAGTAGGTTCATTTGTAACACCGACAATAACCTTGCCAGTTGTTGTTTTTGCACTTCCATTGCTATTTTGAGTTACTTTATAAGAAGCTGCAATATCTGTATACACATTAAGTTTTTTGCTATTCTTAGTACCAATAGTAGCACCATTCTCATCAGTAAGCTTTAATGAGCCACCATTAGCATAAACAATAACAGGCTCTCCGTTTATTACACTGTTGCGGTTTATATCTTTATATAAATGAGTGCAATTTGCAAGAGTGTAGTCACCATCTTTATCTGGAACTGCTAAATCTGCAATTTCACCATCTAAATTAGTGTAGGTAACTGTTGTTTTTCTACTACCTTCTTTAAACTCAGCTTCTTTTGTAACATCTTTTGCTACAACATTAATTACATCAAGAGCATTATCAGTATAATAAATATCTACATTAGTATCATCTGACTTTCCATCTCCGTCTGTGTCATAATCAATCTCTATATCACCTTTTTCAGTCATAT
The DNA here is from genome assembly GCA_002361175.1 of Lachnoclostridium sp. UBA3320. Taxonomy (GTDB): domain Bacteria; phylum Bacillota; class Clostridia; order Lachnospirales; family Lachnospiraceae; genus Butyribacter. The sequence goes on from DESG01000027.1 coordinate 14,428, forward strand.
TGCCAAATATATCATTAAAAGATAAACCAGCCTTTTTATATAACAAACGGTTAAGTTTTAAATCTTTAATTTCACTAGGGGTTCCATCTTCAATGCTATTATCAGTTTTCTTATATTGCTCTTCACAAATTAAAGTTTCCAGTGCAGTATTTTTAGACAAATCCAATAATTCTAACTTAGTTCCTGCACAATTTAAAGTTTCTAATGATGTGCTATATTCTATTGAATTTGTATCTGTCTCAGAAGCTGCATTTAAAGTTGTAATTCCTTCATTATTACTACAATTTAAAATTCTAAGAGCAGAATCATTTCCTAAAGTTAAAGGAGTAGTTACTTTATTTATATTTATTGAACCACTCACCTCTTTTACTACACCAGAACAATCCAAATATTCAAGTTTTGTATTTTTACTTATATCCAAACTTGGTGAGATACTATTTCCAGCACAATTCAAATACTGCAGTGAAGTACCAGATGATAAATCTAATGCTGTTAAACCACACTCATGACAATCTATATATTTTAATGAATTTCCCTTTAAATAATCTGCAACAGTAGGAGCAGCAGTATTATCTGGAGCAGCATCTGAATCGGAAGGCAAAGTCAATGCTGTCAATGCAGTATTGCCAGAGCAATCCAAGTATTCCAATTTAGCATTTGTTTTTAAATCCAATTTTGTTAAAGTATTAGCAAGAGAAGCATCTGGCTTAAAACAAATAGTGATATCAATGTTTGGATCTGTAGTCGTTTTATAAGAACAATCCAAAACTTTCAACTCAGTATTTTTTTCTGGTTTAAGTTCTGACAATTTTGTGTTTGAACAGTATAAATACTCTAACTTTGTATTTTCACTGAGATCTACAGTGCTTAAATTATAATTATCAGAACAATTCAAATACTCAAGCTCAGGACTCTTGTCAATCTTTATTGCTCTTACATCGCTATGATAACAACTTACATACTTCAGTTTTGCATTTTCATTGCTATATCTTTCGGTTTTTTCATGCTTACCATCACCAGTGCCAATATTAGTATCATAAAAATTCAAAGTTAAGCCATCAGTAGAATCAGCAGTAACATCTTTCAAAGTAAATTTTTCTAGGTTTTCAAAAACTTCAATACCATCAACATTCTTTATGTTACTAGCACTAACAATATTACCATTCTTATCTTTATCTGTACCTATGTTAATTTCCTTAACATCTTTAATTTCCTTGTCAGATAAATAACCATTTTCGTCTTTATCAACTACCTTTTTCAAATAATTCTGAAATTGCGGATCTGGAAAATAGTTAGGCTGCTTATTAGGATCGCTTGGATCGACAGGGTCAATCGGCAACCCCTGATAATTAATCCCATCCTCTGATATCTCCGCATGTAAATATGGCGCAGCCATATTCAGCGATACTGCGGCACTGCACAGCACCACGGTGAAAATTTTTAACTTCTTTCTCATAAACATTCCCTCTTTCTTTTAAAATTTAAAATACATTTTCAGTTTTTCTTTTTCACTCATCACCCATATATAAAAAATTAAAAACTGATACAACAAATACCCCCCCCCTTGCATAAAAGCTAAGGAGGGGATTTTTAACTTACTAATAAATTATTAAGTTAAAATAAAAATATCCATTAGATATTTCCTATACACTAATTCATATATCGTCATATATTAAAAAAAATTTACTTTTTTTCAAAAAAAATCCAAATTTTTTTACGCCTTTACATAAATACATTTTTAAACACAAGCTAAAAGTTTTATTATCATAGATATGCTTCTCTTCAAAAACCTGAAAAACTATCCTATACATCACCATTCAACCTCTGATTCCTCCAAACAGTCCGCAACCGATGTATTTCCTCCTGCAATAATTGATTCATACATTCCATGAATTGACATAAGATATATAGTTTCTTCTATTGATTTCCAATCATCTTTACCGATTAAAACTGCATTTTTCCTATCACTATTCATCAATTTACCCTTACCATACAGCTTTTTTTACAGAAACATATTCCATATTTTTTAATAAAAGGATATCCTTCGTCTATAAGCTCTGCATCATAATGTTTATCTTCTATCTGCTGCAATGCCTCTTGGCACATAGCTTCCATTTCTGTAAAACGTTTGGCACGTTTTAATTCAAAAATTATTGCTGGCTGGCGTTCATCATATGGCTTCAGTATAATATCATAACGCCCCTCTCCACTTTCACGATTAGAGAGTTTTTCATAGCCTTGCAAACCTCCCAGAAGCCCTAACAAGAAACCATGATAAAAATTTTCTGCACTATCCATAAAACTGATGCTCTCATGGAGCTGTTTCCTTAAACGGTTTTCAATAGTCTCTGTATCACC
>DESG01000113.1:0-2903 GCA_002361175.1 Lachnoclostridium sp. UBA3320
TCTATTGCTCAATCTGTGATACTTCACTTAAGAATTAAAACACCCGACATTTTTTCATACATTTTCTTGATAATTTTATGATTTTCTGTTATACTCTTTAATTATGTTTAACATCACAACCACTCAATGAAAAGGAGCGCCTATGGTTTATTATACAACCTTTGGAGAGTTACAAAACAACCTGAAAGAATACTTTGAACACACAGGAAAGCGTATGCAGTTTCCTGAAATGACTAACTACCTTTACCATAACGGACAGCTTTGCGCAGACCGTCCCGAAACTTCTCATCTTAAAGTTGACTTTGATGGAATGTCTGACGACGAATTTGAAAAAGTTATGGATGCAACTATAGTTTCAGTAACACCATCATCACAGGAGCTCCCACGCAAAGTCGGTGAAAAGGACATTATACCTGAAAGAAAGGATGTATTTGTTATACGCCATCCACGGTATACACGTCCATTTCTCCATTCACACGATTATTTTGAAATTGATTTTGTTTCCTCTGGCTCATGCAACTTCTTTTTTGAAAAAGAATCACGTGTACTAAGCAAAGGGGAATTATGTATTATAGCACCTGGCTCAGACCATGACCTCCTTATCAACGATGATAAGTCCATGGTTTTCTGTATTATGATTAGAAAAAGCACATTTGACACTACGTTTTTCTCACTGCTTTCACAGAAAGACCTGCTTGCACAATTCTTTCATAATATACTGCTTGGGAATACCCAGCCTAACTATCTTTTATTCTTTGCAAAAGACACAAAACAGATATCAGTTATCATGCGCCATGCATTTATGGAATGTTACAAGCATGATTCATATAACAATGTCTGCTGTGTAAGCTGGATAAACCTTATGTTTGTGGAAATGCTTCGCAATTACAGTCAAACACTTCAGTTTTACAATTACCAAATGGGGTCTGGTTTTTCACTGGTATTGCAGTACATACAGCACAATTACCGCAATGTAACTTTATCTTCACTTGCCCAATTTTTCCACTACAGTGAACCACATCTGTGCACACTTATCAAACAGAATACAGGATGTAAATTTACTGCTTTAATCAAGCAGCTTCGCATGTCAGATGCGGTAAAACTTCTTAGCAGCACAGACCTTAAAATAGGTGAAATTGCCGAGCATGTCGGATATAATTCAGCCGACCACTTTTCCAGGGTGTTCCGCCGCACTTATGGCGTACCGCCGCAGGAATACAAGAAACTTCACCAGCCTGATGACAAAGACTTTCCTAGTTAACAAATTAGTGCATATAAAAACTGTAGAAAATAAGCCAGCTCTTTTTATAAAGAACTGGCTTATTTTCCTGTTACCAAGATAGCTAGTGTCCAATCATACTTTCTAAATCTTACTGCCAGTTACTCTGCGTGCTCTGCAGCCATTCTCTTTTTCATCTGCTCAATCTCTGGGAAGAACTTTTTAAGCGGATAGAAAATCATAATTATAAGGATAACGACAGAGACAAGTGCAGGTACAAGGAAACGTACAACATTTGTACCAGTAACAGCACTCGCTGGCTGCCCAAATGGTCCAAGTGTTGCATCAAAGTTGCAAATAGCAAGGATTGCCAGTACACCTGAGTTTGTAATAGTATTACCACACTTCTGTGCAAAACCTTTTACAGAAGAAACAATTCCGTTAAGCTGCTTGCCTTCTTTTAACATTATAAAGTCTATTGTATCATTAACAAGCACGTTTACAAGTGCATTAATCATTGCTCCTACAGCTGTAGCAATAAATGAAAGTATACAGCAGTACATAAAGTTAAGGCGTCCTGTAAAGAACAGTATTGCATAACAAGCAATCGTCAGTATCTGTGAAACAATTATTGCCTGATAGCCAGTTTTAAACTTCTTTAAGAAGATTGGCATTAAAACCATCATAGAAATCAATGCACCCATAGAAATAAATCCCATGTATGTTGAAATAGTACCACCAACAGTTGCCCCTATGGCTGCTTCGTCCATCGTTTCAAAGTTTACTCTTGTTGGTGCCATAACATACTGCGCATAGTATACGGAAGAAGTAAACATAAAGCCATAAGAAACAGCAGCCAAGCACCATGCAAGCATAACTGGCCAAATTTCTTTGTGGCGGAATACATAAATTAACTGCTTAAGTCCTCCATTCTCATCCTTTGGTGCAACATAACGCTCTTCTGAAGTCTTAAATAATCCCCAGAAAGAAATAATAGCAAATACAGCATATATGCACATAATTCTGCGGTAGCTTCCAAATATTTGTACAAGCTGTGTAGAGAAAGTAGAAGCAATAGTAAACATCAGCGCACAAACTCCTGCACCTTTTGCTAAAACATCGTTACGCTCCTGGTCATCAAGTGTCATCGCTGGAAGAATTGCCATCTGTGGCATTGTGTACGCTGTAACTATCATGCCATAGAACATATATGTAATACATACATAAACACACTTAGCTGTAACACTTCCCTGAATAAAGCCAGGATTACTGAAAAGCAGGAACATATCTACCAGCAGAAAGACCGGAGTAAAGGTAAACCACGTACGATAACGCCCCCATCTTGGATTACAGGAATCGCATATAACACCCATCATCGGGTCATTAATTGCGTCCCATAAAGAACAAATCAGAAGTATAACTGATAACTGTGCTGCTGTAATTCCAATACTTTCCTGTACATACAGTGAAAAATATGTAGAAATCGTTGCTGCTATTGCCATTGCACCGCCATTTACAGATGTTGCGTGAAACCATACAAAACCTTTACTAAGACCTTTCTTCTTTGGTTCATTACTCATATTTATCTCTCCTCTCCATAAGATTTATTTAATTATATTAAAACATTTTTAATAAATCCATGTTATATATTATTATGTAACCGTCATTTTTTAAGATATATACA
>DESG01000113.1:3078-3417 GCA_002361175.1 Lachnoclostridium sp. UBA3320
GTCATTTTTTAAGATATATACAATCTGTTTGCATGTATCCTTAAAAAGATATATAGTTCTTTTAAAAATATGATAAATAATATTGTAAAATAGCATTTAATATGGTATAATAATTAAAGAGTGGTGTACCACTTGGCATTATTAAGATACCATTTGGTACAAAAAGCAGCACTATATATTTATGGTGCTGCTTTTTGTATTGTGTGCCAAGCATGGTATGATTATATAATACACGATTATGTATAAATTTGTAATACATAAAAATGTACAACATAAAACAAATTGACAAATAATACACAACGGTGTATCATATAAAAAAAGGGGGTTATAAAATGGGCG
>DESG01000113.1:3662-7209 GCA_002361175.1 Lachnoclostridium sp. UBA3320
AAAAAGGGGGTTATAAAATGGGCGATAAAAGAAAAAATATATACAGTGGTGCTATATCATATGATAGATTGTGGGAAACCATGAAACGCAGGGGTATAACAAAACACGATTTAAAAAAAGAAAATTTCAATTTATCCCCTACGTTGGTTAATAGGTTAGTTAAAAATGAAAATGTGACGGTTGATACAATAATGTATTTATGCTATAAATTAAACTGCCAGCCATGTGATATCTTAGAATACAAAAAATAAATACATAAAAATGTATTTTATATATTGATATTTTGTATACAATTATGTATATTATTATTAGTCCAATAGATAAGGACTAATAATAGTAGAAAAGAGATGAATCAAAATGGCAAATAAAACATATGAAATAGTAATGAATGGAAAAAGCGATAATAATATCCGTTTTGCTGAATTATGTAAAATGCTTGAATCGTTAAATTTTAAGCATAGAATAAAGGGAGACCATTTCATATATTATAGAAATGATATTCTAGAAATTATTAATATTCAGCCTAATGGGAATAAGGCAAAAGGGTATGAAGTAAAACAAATACGTTTATTATTTAAAAAATATGGAATATGATAAAAATTTAAGGAGGATTTAAATATGATAAAATATTCTATGATTGTATCATGGTCAGAAGACGATAAGGTGTATATTGTGTCTGTACCAGATTTACCTGGATGTATGGCAGATGGAGAAACACCAGAAAAGGCAGTTGAAAATGCACAGGTCATTATCAATGAATGGATTGAAACAGCACAAATGTTGGGGAGAGATATACCACAGCCTTCATTTTCTGCTATGTCTGTTTAGACATTACGAGCATTAGGAACTGGAGCTAAAGATGTAAAAGTAAAACTTGAAAAAATAAAGTTGGCGGATTTGCCACAAGAGTTACAATTACCAGACGCATTGAAAAGCTTGCTAGGGGTTCAAGAGGGTAATAAAATAGAGGCAAAAGTGATATATGATCAGTTTGAAGTTGATTTGATGACCGAAGAGTCAACTGGAGTAAAGCGCTTATTTCAAATAATCTGTCCAATTATTGATATTTTGAATAATGGTAAAATACTTATTTGTGATGAATTAGAAGCTAGTTTGCATGAATCAGTAATTTTCCAAATTGTACAATTATTTCAACATTATCAGAAAGATAAATTTGCGCAATTAATTTTTTCAACACATGACACAAGTTTGTTAGATACAGATTTGTTTAGGAGGGATCAAGTGTGGTTTACACAATTAAATGAGGAACGTGCAACAGATTTGCATTCTCTTGTTGAAATTAAAAATGTACGTAAATCTGAAAATTTGGAAAAGGGATATGTTTCAGGAAAATATGGTGCGATACCTATGCTTAATAAAAAATTCTTTCACGAATTGGAAGAAAATATTTTAGGGTAGGTGGACTGTGCGAATGATATTGATGAGTGAAGAGTAAAAACACAATAATGCGTGTTCAAGACCTCTTTCAGATGTATCGAAAACTTCTCTTTAATTCAAGAGAAGTTTTCTTTTTTACGTATTAGCATCAACTCGACAATGATACCGTCTTTTACTTGTTTGCCATCATCGCCTCAAAAGGTGTTATATCTGGCATATCTAGTCTAAACCTTTTCTCAAGCCATTTGCCAGCAAGTGTTATCCACTGTGCCACGTCTTCATTAATCTGTGATTTTGCAATGGCAGCAGCCTGTGTAGCTGTACTAAGTCCATGGTCTCCTTCTTCAAATATATGAAGTTCAAACGGAATCTTTTTATCTGCAAGTGCATGTGCCATGCGGATTGAATGTTGTGCTGGCACAAGGTTGTCTCCCGCTGTCGCCCAAATAAATGCTGGTGGTGTGCTTTCTGACACAAGCCTTGCGGGGCTTACACTTTCTAAAATTTCATCAGAGTCATTCTCTTCTCCTATAAAAATGTGGTTAGAATTGTCAAAAAATTCTTTATCCATAGGGGCTTTCTCTGTATCCCTCAAAAATATATAATCTGTAATCGGATATCCAAGAATCATTGCCGCAGGTTTTAACATCTCTTTTTCAACTCCAAAATAGTCTGTAATAAGTGGTTTGTCCCAGTACACCCCATACATTGCACTGTTGTGACCACCAGCAGAAAAACCACATACAGCAATGCGGTCTGTATCTATATGCCATTTTTGGGCATTTTCATGGATATACAGCATTGCCTTTCCTATATCACGTACAGGCGCTGGGTGTGTTCTGTCTTTTTTAACAGGAATTGGTTTGCCAAACTCTGGAAGGTCAGGTTTGCCCTCTGTATATGTAGAATAACGCAGAACAAATGCATGATATCCAAGAACCGCAAATTGTAATGCAATTGGCTCTGCTTCCCTGTCAGAACAGTTAAAATACCCACCACCTGGACAGATTAAAACTGCTGGTCTTGGATTTACTTCTGAAAGTTCTCCCTGCTCTGCTACTATATAAGTAGTAAGTGTTATATCCTTCTTATCTTCATATAAATGTATTGTTTCTATTATCATGAATTTACCTTCTCTCTTAATCCTTTATGCTTATTTCAAGGCAGTCTTTTGAATTGCCGCCTATATAAAATACATATTCCCCAAGTTCTGTTACATACTCCATATTCCAGTTATAGTAGCCAAGTTCTTTTTTTGGTATAGTAAATCTCACTTTCTTTTCCTCACCAACTTTTAAAGCCACTTTTTCAAATGCTTTCAATTCCTTTACAGGGCGCACACGCAAAGCAGCTACATCTCTTACATAGCACTGTACGATTTCTTCACCATCACGTTCGCCTATATTTTTGACCTTGGCACAAACTTCGTATACATCACCATTTTTCTGAACAGATATTTCAGAATACTCATATTCTGTATAGCTTAAGCCATAGCCAAACGGATAGAGAGGTTCAACTGGGGCATCAATGTACTTTGAAGTAAACTTTGATTTACCTCCCGGCCGTCCTGTATTGATATGTGCATAATACATAGGACACTGTCCTGTTGCATTTGGAAAAGTCATTGTAAGTTTTCCTGTAGGAATTTCATCACCAAAAAGTATATCAAGTATTGCATTGCCAGCTTCAACACCCAGATGCCATGCCTCAAGAATAGCTGGTACATTTTCTGCTACAAATGGGATAGCAAGGGGTCTTCCATTAAACAGTATAGCAACTACAGGCTTTTTAGTTTCTAAAAGTTTCTTAAGAAGTGCAATCTGTCCATGTGGAATATTTATTGTTGCACGGCTTGAAGCCTCGCCGCTCTCGTCTTTCTTCTCCCCAAGAACTACAACCAGCACATCAGAGCTTTTTGCCACTTCATTTATATTCTCTTCTGTTCCTTCTTGATAAGAAATTTGTCTTTCCTTACACGCATCCAGTATACTTACACATGAGCCAGAGTCCGCCCCGATTGCCCATGCGCCAGTCATTTCATCACCATTTCCTGCTACTTCTCCGAATATTCCAAGTTTTGTCCCCTTTTCAAGTGGCAGAATTGTCTTTCCCTTATAATCTTTTTCATTTTTTAATCTCTTCGGGTCTA